>CAKTCK010000021.1 GCA_934539245.1 uncultured Faecalibacterium sp. | reverse complement strand
CCGTAGTCCTTGATGATCTCGCTGGGCTCCACGCCGTTGCCGGCGCTCTTGTGCATCTGCTTGCCCTGCTCGTCCACCACCCAGCCGTGGCACAGCACGGACTTATAGGGTGCGCAGCCCTTGCTTGCAACGCTGGTCAGCAGGCTGGACTGGAACCAGCCGCGGAACTGGTCGCCGCCTTCCATATACATATCAGCGGGGAAACGCAGCTCGGGACGTTCGTCCAGCACGGCAGCATGGGTAGAACCGGAGTCGAACCAGACGTCCATGATGTCGGTGTCCTTCTCCCACTCGGAAGCGCCGCACTTTTCGCACACTTCGCCTGCGGGGATGATCTGCTCGGCATCGTACTTATACCATGCGTCAGAGCCTTCCTTGCGGAACAGGGCGCTGACAGCCTTGATGGTAGCATCGGTGATGTGGTAGGCACCGCACTTCTTGCAGTAGAAGGCGGGGATGGGCACGCCCCAAGTACGCTGACGGCTGATGCACCAGTCGTTGCGGTCGCGCACCATGCCGGTCATGCGGTCATGACCCCAATCCGGCATCCAAGTGACGGTATCAATGGCCTTGTACACGTCCTCGCGGAACTTGGCAATGGAGCAGAACCACTGCTCGGTAGCACGGAAGATGATGGGGTTGTGGCAGCGCCAGCAGTGGGGGTACTGGTGCTTGATGTGCACCTGACCCATCACAGCGCCGGAAGCAGTCAGGTCGGCCAGAATGGTCTTGTTGGCTGCCCACACGCGCTGACCAGCGTACTTACCGGCCAGCTCGGTCAGGTAACCGCCGTCATCCACAGGCACGGTGATGGCCACCTGCGGATACTTCTGGCAGACATTGAAGTCGTCCACGCCGTGACCGCCTGCGGTATGCACGCAGCCGGAACCGCTTTCCAGCGTGACGTGGTCGCCCAGAATGACCCAGCCCTCCTTGGGCAGGTAGACGTGGTTATAGCGCATCAGCTCGAACTCAGCGCCGGAAACGGGCTCGCCCACGATCTCGTAGTTCTCGATGTGGCAGGCGTCCATGACGTTCTTGACCAGATCGGTGGCCATGATGTGGTACTCCTCGCCGATCTTGACGAAGGAGTACTCGAACTGACCGTTCAGGCAGATCGCCTCGTTGGCGGGCAGGGTCCAAGTGGTGGTGGTCCAGATGACGAAGTAGGTCTTATCCATGGGGATGCCGTACTTTGCCAGCACACCGTTGGGGTCCTGCGAGACGTGGAAACGCACAAAGATGGAATCGCAGTCGTCCTCGCCGTACTCGATCTCGGCTTCAGCCAGTGCGGTGCGGCAGTCCGGGCACCAGTACACGGGCTTGAGGCCCTTGTAGATATAGCCCTTCTTGGCCATCTCGCCGAAGATCTCGATCTGACGTGCCTCAAACTCCGGCTTCAGGGTCAGGTAGGGATGCTCGAAGTCACCGATGACGCCCAGACGCTTAAACTGGTCGCTCATGATGTCGATGTGCTCGGTGGCAAACTTTTCACAGATCTGGCGCAGCTCCAGCTTGGAGATGTCCTTCTTCTTGTCACCGACGGAGGACAGAGCCTTCAGCTCAATGGGCAGGCCGTGGGTATCAAAGCCGGGCACATAGGGAGCCTGATAGCCCTCCATGTTCTTTTCGCGGATGATGATATCCTTGATGATCTTGTTCAGGGCGGTGCCCATGTGGATGTTGCCGTTTGCATACGGAGGGCCGTCGTGCAGAATGAACTGGGGCTTGCCCTCGTTGTGCTTCATGAGCTGGTTGTACAGGTCGTTGTCGTCCCAATCCTTGAGCATGACCGGTTCCTTTTTGGGCAGGCCGGCGCGCATCTCGAACAGGGTCTTGGGCAGATTCAACGTACTGTCGTACTGCGATTTGTTCTTAGCCAATGGTTTACACTCTCCTCTATTTTTGCGTTGGGTACCTTACTCGCTGAACTTGACGCCCTGAAAAGCATCGTAGTCCGGCTCGTCCGGCTTCATATCAGCAGGAGGCGGGTCCAGCTTGAGCTGGCTTTCGTCCTTTGCCCAGAAATCCTCGCTGCTGTCAGCCGCCTTGTCGTCATCGGCAGGGGCGGCAGGTTCGGTGGTTTCGGTCGGTTCGGCAGGCTGCTGTGCCGGGGCTGCTGCGGCATCGGCTGCGGGGACAGCCTCGGGCTGTGCGGCGGGCTGCTCTGCGGCAGCTTCCTGCGCAGGCTCTGCGTCCTGTGCGGGGGCATCCTTTTCAGCTTCCTTAGTTTCCTTCTGGAACTCCGGCAGACGGCTCAAAGACTCCACATGGCTGCGGTACAAATTGAGCACATCCGCCTTGAAGCGGGTGACCTCCAGACGGACGCGGTCGTACTCCCGCTCCTCAGCCAGACGCTTTTCGTTGGCCTCGTTCTCGATCTCGTCTGCGCGATCGCTTGCCTTTTGCAGCAGTTCATTGGCATCGCGGATGATATCGTCGCCCCGCAGGTTTGCGCGGTGGATGATCTCCTCGGCCTTCTGGTTAGCTTCGCGGATCACGTTTTCGCCCATGCGCTGGGCGTTGATCAGCGCGCTCTTGAGCATATCGCCGTCAGCCTCAAAGCTTTGCAGCTCGCCCTTGAGTTTCTGGTTCTCTGCGGTCAGATCAGCGATCTGCTTGCGCAGCTGCTCTGCCTGCGCATCATTCTGCTGCAGCTGCTCCTCGACCTTGTCCAGAAAACGATCCACGTCCTCTGTACGGTAGCCGCGGAGGTTTTTTTCAAATTGTACAGAGCGGACATCCTGCGGAGTCAGCATAGTCATTTCCTCCCATAGCTTTTAATATTGAAAGAACTCAATGATCGAACGATCTTTTTTACTTTTCCCGGGCAATGCAGTCAGCCGGAAGCGGCCCTTGCCGCGCACAGTGAACACATCCTGCTCGTATACGGGGGCATGGGGCTTTTCTACCGGCAGATGATTGATCTCTACCCTGCCCGCCTCGATCAGCTCCGCAGCGGTGCCGCGGCTGATGTGCAGCATGGCAGAAAGCACCGCGTCCAGCCGCAGGGAGGACACGGTGGCGGTGAGCAGCTGCCGCTCCGGTGCTGGGAATGCCGGAATCTCGTCCGGTTCCAGCAGGCGGGTGGACACCTCGGTGCGACCCGCCTGACACAGCTCCCGGCAGATAAGCTTTGCCGCCGGTTCCAGCGCGAACACATAGGCTGTGCCCGGTGCATCGGCGGGCAGCAGGATATCGCCCAGTGCCTCGCGCTTGAGGGCAAGCCCCATCAGGCTGCCCAGATAGTCCTTGTGCTCCGGAAGCGCCGCACCGGGCAGTGCCCGGCATTGCAGCTGTACGCAGCGCACCGGGCATTCGCCGTAGCTGTACTCCGGTTCCAGACAGAGCACCCGGCGCTCGGCCTCGGGCCAGCCGCCGTCAAAACGCCAGCCGTCCCGCACACCGGCACGCCCCAGTGCCGCCCGGGCAAGATCCTGCTCCCGGTCGCTGAGAAATGCAGAGTACCGAGCTATGCCGCGGGAAAAAGCCGCATCGGCAAGATCCTCGATATGCCGCATGAGATAGCGTTCCTCATCGTTGCGGGCGGGCACAAAGCCCCGCACTGCACCGGATGCCGGATCAATAGAATGCGCCATTGTTCTCCAGCTCGTCCAACAGGTCGCCCATGATATCCACGTTGTACGGGGTAATAATAAAGGTGCTGTTGGCTACGCGCTTGATCTGGCCGTTGTTGGCGTATGCCACGCCGGACAAGAAGTCCACCAGACGGCGGGAGACCTCCTTGTTGGTGGACTCCAGATTCAACACCACGGTACGCTTGTTGTTCAGATGGTCGGCAATGGTGCTGGCATCCTCAAACCGCTCGGGCTTGACCAGAACCACCTTGAGCTGGGTGGTGGCATGGATGTTGACCACCTTGTTCTTCTTGCTGGTGCTCTCGGCAGGCTCTTCGGTCTCTTCGTCCATCCCGATGCCAACGCCGCTGTTATTGTTCACCATCTGGGGGCCGTCATCGATGTACTGATCCTCGTACTCGTCCCCTTCGCCCATCAGGCCCTTTTTAATGCTATCCAGCAAAGACATAATTATCTGCTCCTTTCATTCGGGCAGCGCCCGGCTGCCTGGCGTTCTTTGCAAAAAGAATGCAAATAGCTTTTACTATTATCTGATTTTTTTCAGCAGATGTCAATAACTACAAAAGTTTTCCGTCATATAAATTTTGTCCCGAGACGATTATTTCGTCATAAAGCCTTACCTGACTGACAGAACCGTCCGTTCCCTTGGGCAAAACAAGGATATAATCCCCTTCCGTGACCAGCGGATGGTCGGCATCCACGGGGTCGATCTTGCAGAAGCGGGCGATGTTGCCGTACTTGACGTATACGCCGGGGATGTAGTTTTCACCCTGCGTTTCCGCCTCGGTGCCGTCCTCTTTTAGGTAGTGCACCGCTGCGGCAGGCACCCGCAGGCCGGTGCTCTCGCCGGTACTGATGCGGGCGCGGGCGTGGTTGAGACACAGCACATCGCCGTTGATGGAGTTGCAGCGCAGCACAAAGCGGGCAATATCCTGCTCCGCGTCAATTGTCACCTCGGTGACCGTAGCGCGCAGAGCGGTATCGCTCTGGCCGGGAAAGCTGATCTCCACTGCCGTGCGCAGGGGCTTGCCGTCCGCGCCCAACAGCTTTTCGGCCTGCTTTGCCGAGCACACCCCGGCGTACTGCCAGCTGAACCCTGCCACCAGCTTGCCCACGCAGCCATCCAGCGGCATCTCGGGGTCAGAGTCCAGATAGGCCTTGAGCTGCTCCGGGCTCTGCGCCAGAATGTCCGCAGCACCGGCGTTCAGCCGTCCGCTGCTGGCAGCCCGGACAAAGTAGCCGGTGGTGGGTGCGAGGATCTGGGTGGGGTTGCCCAGCTGTGCCTGCACGGTCTGTGCCTGCTGGGCAAGCAGCGCGATCTGATCCGTAAAGCCTGCGGTATCGCCGGTGGTGATCCACAGCTTGTTCTGCGCCAATAAATAGGTATCGGCACTGCTGTCCACATCGCTGTAGCGGGCAGTGTCCAGAGCATCCAGCAGGTCATACAGCGCACCGGAGCGCTCCTTGAGCAGGCCGTCCAGCTGGGTGGCTGCGGTGTTCTGGGAGCGCTGCAACAGGTCGATTTGGCTGGTGAGCTGGGTCAGCTGCTGGCGCAGCACCGCCTGATTGGCGTCAGTATACAGCTCTGCCACGGCAGTGCCTGCCGACACCCGCTCACCGTCCGAGACAAGGTAGCCCAAATTGCCGCTGCCGGAAATACAGGTCTCGTCAAACAGCAGCACACCGTCCGCTTCAATGGTATCGGAGATGGTGATGGGCAGCGCCGTTTCGTAGACATTTTGGGGAAAAAGGATGTGCGCCGCCTGCCAGCAGACATACGCTGCCGCCGCCAGTAAAAAGGTCGCCAGCACGACTGCCAGCGTGGTAAGCGCTGAGAGCTTCCGGCGCGGCTCCTGAGGGGTTTCCGGCATAAGGATCATCCTTTCAATAAAAAGTCTTGGGTCAGACGCAGGGCGGTCTGCTGTACGTCTGCCGCCCCGGCATCCAGCCATGTGACCCCGTCCATGTGACGGAACCATGTCAGCTGGCGCTTGGCGTAGTTACGGGAGGCCTGTTTGAGCTTCTCGGTGCAAGCATCCAGCGCGGCAGTCTGTTCGAAATACGGGAAAAATTCTTTATAGCCGATGGCCTGTGCGGCGGTACGGAAGGCATCGCGGTTGTGCCAGACGTATTCCGCTTCGTCCAAAAGCCCGGCTTCCAGCATTTTGTCCACCCGCAGGTCGATGCGGCGGTACAGCGCTGCACGGTCCGGGAAATCCAGCCCCAGCACAAGGCTGCGGTAGGGGCGCTCCGGCGGCAGCGAATCTGCCTTTTGCTCGCTGAGACGCTTACCGGTGGCATAGTAGTGCTCCAGCGCCCGCAGCACCCGCACCTTATTATTGGGGTGGATGGCAGCGGCGGCTTCCGGGTCTACGGCTTGCAGTTTTGCGTACATAGCCTCCGGGCCGATGGCTTCCAACTCGGCGCTCAGCTGCTCGCGCAGGCCGTCCGGAGCTTTCTCGGCGGTGAAGCGCACCCCGTACAAAAGGCTCTGCACATACAAGCCGGTGCCGCCTACCAGCAGCGGCAGATGCCCCCGGGCGGTGATATCCTGAATATACTCCCCTGCCAGCGCGGTGAAATCTGCCACGCTGAAGGTTTTTTCCGGGGTGAGGATGTCCACGCCGTGGTGCGGGATGCCGCAGGTCTCCTGCGGGGTGACCTTGGCGGTACCCACATCCAGACCTTTGTAAATCTGCATGGAGTCGGCGCTGATGACCTCGCCGGAGAACTGCTGCGCCAGCGCAACGCCCAGCGCAGTTTTGCCAGTGGCGGTGGGGCCTACCACAGCCACCACGGCGGGTTTTGCATTACACGATGCGTCCAAACTGCTTTTCCAACTCCTTTCGGGTAAGCTTGAGCACGCAGGGACGGCCATGGGGGCAGAAGGGCGGCACCTCGCCGGAGAGGATCTTCTCAGCCAGTGCCATCAGCTCCTGCGGGGAGGACTTGTCCCCCGCCTTGATGGCGGCGCGGCAGGAGATGGAGTGCAGCACCCACTCGGTATGCTCGTTCAGCGCGTCCCGGCTGCCCTTGAGCAGACGGTCGGCGATCTCTACCAACAGATCCTCGGCGTTCTGCGGCTCTACGTCCGCAGGCACGGCGCGCAGCAGCACGGTGCTGCCGCCAAAGTCCGCCACATCCAGCCCGGCGTTTTCCAGCAGGGGCTGGTTTTCCAACAGCGCCTGCTTTTCCTCTGCGGAAAGGTCGATGGCAGCGGGCTGCAGCAGCAGCTGGCTGGGCACGTTGCCATAGTTGGCAGCAAGCTTTTCGTACAGCTGGCGCTCATGGGCGGCGTGCTTATCGATCAGGCACAGCTCATCTCCCCGCTCTGCCAGAATATAAGTGCGGAAAACTTCGCCCACATACCGCAGCGGCTCTTCCCCCTGCGGCACATCAAAGCCCAGCTGTTCCGGCTGCGCGGGCTCCTCGGGCCGATAAGGCACCGTTGCGGCTTCGATCTCCGGGGCGGCGGGCATGGTGTCCCATGCCGCCATGTGGTCCAGCGGCGGGTCGGCTGTGGTGTCCGTTTCCGGGTGCACATCCAGCTGTGCCTCACCGGCTGCTGCCCGGAAGGGCTGCGGCGCAGGTTGGACTTTGGTTGCATCCGGCTTTTCCGGGCTGTGGAGAGTGACTACCGGGTCCAGAATGTCCTCTGCGGGGTCAGACTGCCGCCACGAGGGCACGGCAGCCGCAGGCGCAGAAGAACAAGCCTCCTGCGGCCGTATCCTGTGTACTATAGCTATAGGCGAAAAAGAAGGGGTTGTCGTTGCCAAGACGCTTTTGTCAATGTAAGAATGTGTTTGAGCCGGTGCAGCGGCGGGGCGCTGCGGCTGCGGGGCTTCCCAGCGCTGCGCTGGCAGCGTACCGGGGTCTGCCTGACCCGGAATGACAGCAGCAAGTCCTGTAAAGCGGTCATTCTTTACAGAATTTTCGTTCTGTATATCGTTTTCTTTTTCAGATTTCTCTTTTTCGTCTGCTTCAAAGGTGAAGCGCCGTTCCCCGGTGCCGGGCTGTGCCAGCGCCAGCTTGACCGCATGGTAAACGACATCGAACACATCGTTTTCCCGGGCAAAGCGGGCTTCGATCTTTGCTGGGTGGACATTGACGTCCACAAGGTCGGTGGGCATTTCCAGCAGCAGAATGCCGCCCGGGAACTTGCCCTGCATGGTCGTGCCCTTAAAGGCCATTTCCATGCCCGCCATGATGGTACGGTTGCGCACATAGCGGCCATTGATGTAGAAATGCTGCATGCTGCGGCTGGCGCGGCAGCTCTTGGGCGGGGTGATCAGGCCGGTGACCCGGTACAGCCCTTCCTCCGAGTGCACCTCGATGAGGTCGCGGCTGAACTCCCGCCCCAGCACCGCATAGGCGGCGCTGCGCAGCTGACCATCGCCGGGGGTGACATATTGCAGCTTGCCTTCCCGGATGAATTTGACGCTGACCTCCGGGTGGCTGAGCGCCACATGACCCACGTTATCTGCCACAAAGGTGCCCTCGCTGGAGTCCTTTTTGAGGAACTTCATGCGGGCGGGGGTGTTGTAGAACAGATCCTGCACCCGGATGGTGGTGCCCACGGCGCGGGCGGCAGGCTCCCTGCCCTGCTCCTCACCGCCGGCGATGCGGTAGCAGGTGGCAAACTCGTCCACCTCGGTGCGGGTGAGCAGCTCTACCCGCGCTACGCTTGCAATGGAAGCCAGCGCCTCGCCCCGGAAGCCCAGCGTATGGATGCTGTTCAGGTCGTCCGGCTTTTCAATTTTGCTGGTGGCGTGGCGGATGAAAGCCGTCGGGATATACTCGGCATCAATGCCGGTGCCGTTATCGCTGATCTCGATCAGCTTTACGCCGCCGGACTCGATGCTGACGGTGACCTGCGTTGCACCGGCGTCGATGGAGTTTTCCAGCAGTTCCTTGACCACCGATGCCGGGCGCTCCACCACCTCACCGGCGGCGATCAACTCAGCGGTATGCTTATCCAGTACATGGATGACTGCCATGGTCTTTTCCCTCCCCTGTGGTTACTATTTTTACGGTCAGCCGTTCAGGCTGCCCTTGAGGGTCTTTTTCAGCTCGTACAAAAAGTTCAGCGCTTCAATGGGAGTAAGCGTTTCCACATCCACGGCTTCCAGCTTTTCCATCATTTCGCTGGGTACAGCCGGGGAGTTATACTCCTGCAAAGCGTCAAAATCCATCTGCTCCACCTTGTTTTTGGGGGCAGAGGCTTCCAGCGTGCGCAGCACCTCATGGGCGCGGCGGGTCACGCTGCCGGGCAGACCGGCCAGCTTTGCCACCTCGATGCCGTAGCTGTCGTCGGCGGGGCCGCGCACGATGCGCCGCAGGAAGGTGATATCCTCGCCGCGCTTTTTGACCGCGATGTTGTAGTTTTTTACGCCCTCCACGGTGCCTTCCAGTTCGGTCAACTCGTGGTAGTGGGTGGCGAACAGGGTCTTGCAGCCCAGCCCCTTGGCGGAGTCTGCGATATGCTCCACCACGGCGCGGGCGATGCTCATACCGTCAAAGGTGGAGGTGCCGCGGCCGATCTCGTCCAGCACCACAAGGCTTTTGGCGGTGGCGTTTTTCAAAATTTCAGCCACCTCGGTCATCTCCACCATAAAGGTAGATTGACCGGCGGCAAGGTCGTCCGATGCACCGATGCGGGTGAAAATAGCATCCACCACGCCCACATGACAGCTGGCAGCCGGCACAAAGGAGCCGATCTGTGCCATCAGCGCAATCAGGGCATTCTGACGCATATAGGTGGATTTACCTGCCATGTTGGGGCCGGTGATGATGAGGCAGCGGTCAGTGGTGCAGTTGAGCGTGGTATCGTTGGGCACGAACATACTGTCCTTGAGCACCTGCTCCACGACCGGGTGACGTCCCTCGGTGATGGTCAGCACATCGCTGTCGTCCACCACGGGGCGGCAGTAGTTGTTTTCCGCAGCGACCTGTGCCAGCGCAGCCAGCACGTCCAGCTGGGCGATAGCGTTGGCGGTACGCTGGATACGGTCCAGCTGGGCGCCGATGCTTTCCAGCAGTTCGTCAAACAGGCGGCGCTCCAGCGAGATGAGCCGCTCGTGCGCGCCAAGGATCTTGCTTTCCAGTTCCTTCAACTCCTGCGTGATGTACCGCTCGCCGGAGGTGAGGGTCTGCTTGCGGATATAGGTCTCCGGCACAAGATTTTTGTAGGAGTTGCTGACCTCGATGAAGTAGCCGAACACATGATTATAGCCGATCTTCAGCTTGGGGATGCCGGTCTCCTGCCGCAGACGGGCTTCCAGCTGCGCCAAAACGCCCTTGGTGTTGTCGCGGATGGAGCGCAGCTCGTCCACCTCGGCGTGGTAGCCCTTGGCGATAACTCCGCCATCCTTGAGGGTGGAGGGGGCCTCCGGGTCTACTGCGGCATAAATGCGCGCCTTGATGTCCTCCAGCGGGTCGATGCTGACGGCAAGTTCAGCAAGCTCCGGGCTGTTGCAGCCCTCCGCCTGCTTGCGCAGACCGGGCAGACGGTCGCAGGTCTGGGCAAGGGTGTAGATCTCCTTGGGGGTGGCAGAGCCGTATACCGTGCGAGTCATCAGGCGCTCCATGTCCGCGATGTAGTGCAGTTCTTCGGTCAGGTCACCGCGCACCATGGTCTGGCGCACCAGCGCCTCCACAGCGTTCAGGCGGTGGTTGATGAGCTGGCTGGAAATGAGCGGCTGCTCGATCCAGCTGCGCAGCATCCGCTTGCCCATGGCCGTGCTGGTCTTATCCAGCACCCACAGCAGGGTGCCGCGCTTTTCGCGCCCGCGCAGGGTCTCGGTCAGCTCAAGGTTTGCGCGGGTGACCGGCGAAAGCCGCATGAACTGGGCCTCGTTGTAAGTAATGACGGTCTTTAACCGCTCCACGCCCTTGATCTGGGTATCGTGCAGATATTCCAGCAGCGCGGCCATGGCAAAGCGCACCAAGCCCTCGGCGGCTATGCCGGTAGTCTGCGGCCAGTCGCGGCCGAACTGCTCTTCCAGCGCAGAAGCCACCAGCCCCGGCGCATAGCGTTCGTCCTCGACCAGCTCCACCGAGCAGCTCATGTTCTTTTTGATGTAGGCGGTCACCTCGCGGCAGTCCAGCAGACCGGGGTTCAGCAGCACCTCGCTGGGGTGGTAGCGGCACAGCTCGGTAATGACCGCCGGGGCGATCTTATCCGCCGTCAGTTCGGTAATATGCGCCGTACCGGTGGAAACATCCGCAAAGCACAGACCGGCCTTTTTGCCCTTGAGGTACAGGCTGGCAATGTAGTTGTTGCGGTCGTCCTGCAGCATACTGCTTTCAATGACCGTACCGGGGGTGACAACACGAATGATGTCCCGCTTGACAAGCCCCTTGGCCTTGGCGGGGTCTTCCACCTGCTCGCAGATGGCAACCTTATAGCCCTTGGCGATCAGGCGCGCCACATAGCCCTCGTAGCTGTGGAAGGGCACGCCGCACATGGGAGCGCGCTCCGCAAGGCCGCACTGCTTGCCGGTAAGGGTAAGATCCAGCTCCCGGGACGCCGTGACGGCATCGTCGAAGAACATCTCGTAAAAATCGCCGATGCGGTAAAAAAGGATTTCGTCCTTGTGTTGATTTTTGATTTCAAGATACTGCTGCATCATGGGCGAAAGCTCTGCCATGGTTTTTCCTCTTTCCCTTGTATGGTTCCGTCAGCCGGTTTGCGGGCTGTAACCGCCGGTGCAAACAAAACGCGGTCTGTGTTGCACAGCCGCGTTCCGATGAAAACTCTGCTCAGTGGCAGCCGCCGCAGGTGGAGCAGCTGCCGGTGCAGGAGGCAGAAGGCTCCTGCACGGTCATGGGGTCGCCGCCGTTCATGGCGGTGTTGATGATGGCGTCGATATAGTTGACCAGGTTCTCGCACTCGCGCTTGGCCTCGTTGTATGCCACCATACCCTCGTTGCCCATGATCTGGCCGTAAAGGCTGTTCACCTTCTCGTTCAGCTCAGCGATGCGGGCATCGTCGCGCTCGTTCTTGCCGATCTCGTTGTTCAGGTCCATGCGGGCCAGATTGAACTCGCCGATCAGGTTTTGCAGCTCCTCATCCTTATCATTTGCCTTGCGGGCCTGATCCAGAATGACGTAGCGGGGGTCGGTCTGCAGTGCCATAGCAGCACGCTTGAAAAGATCAATGCAATCCATGATTGGGTTCTCCTTGTTGTTTTTATTCTTTCTGGGGCAGTTTGCCCCGGAATCACTTTTTTATGCTTCCAGCTCACCCAGCAGCACAGTGGCGCGGGCTCCGGTAAGATGTACGGTCGCATAGCTGCCCAGCAGTGCCGGGTCGGCGGCAAACTCCACAGTCAGGTTATTGTCCAACCGGCCGGAAAGAGTACCCTCGTTGCGGCCAAAGCCTTCCACCAGCACCCGGACGGTCTGCCCTACCTGCGCCTTGACCAGTGCCATGGCGATCTCGTCCTGCGTAGCCAGCAGGCGGGTCATGCGGTCGGTCTTTTCCTTGCGGGGGGTGGGGTCCGGCATTTCGGCAGCCTTGGTGCCGGTGCGCTTGGAGTAGATAAAGGTGAACAGCTGCATATAGCCCACCTTGCGCACCAGTTCCAGCGTTTTTACAAAGTCCTCCTCGGTCTCGCCGGGGAAGCCCACGATGATATCGCTGGAGAAGGTGATGCCGGGCACGGTCTTGCGGGCGTAGTCGATGAGCTCCAGATACTGCTCCACCGTGTAGTGGCGGTTCATCTGCTGCAAAAGCCGGTCGGAGCCGCACTGCACCGGCAGATGCAGGTGCTTGCACAGCTTCGGCTGGGCGGCGATGGTATCAATGAGCTTATGGCTGGCGTCCTTGGGGTGGCTGGTCATAAAGCGGATATGGTAATCGCCGGGCACGGTGCACAGCAGGTTGAGCAGGTCGGAGAAATCGATCTGCTCTTCCAGCCCCTTGCCATAGCTGTTCACGTTCTGGCCCAGCAGGGTGATCTCCTTATAGCCCGCTTCCACAAGGCTGCGGAACTCGGCAAGGATATCGCCGGGCTTGCGGCTCTTCTCGCGGCCGCGGACGTAGGGCACGATGCAGTAGGTGCAGAAGTTGTCGCAGCCGTACATGATGGGCAGCCATGCGCGGAACTCGCTCTCGCGTCGGATGGGGATGTTCTCCACGATGACCGGACGCTGGGCGGGGTCCAGCAGCACCCGCTTATGCTTTTGCAACTTCTGGGCAACCAGCTGCGGCAGGGTGTCGATGCCGTCCACGCCGAACACCAGATCCACATAGGGGTAGCTCTTGCGCAGCTTTTCCACAACATGCTGTTGGTTAGCCATGCAGCCGCACAGGCCGATGATGAGGCCGGGCTTTTTTTCCTTGAGCCCCTTCAGCGCACCCACGTTGCCGAACACCCGCTGCTCGGCGTGCTCGCGCACGGCGCAGGTGTTGAACAGGATCAGGTCGGCGTCCTCGGGCTTATCGCACAGGCCGTAGCCGATATCTACCAGCACACCCTTGATGCGCTCGCCGTCGTTGACGTTCTGCTGACAGCCGTAGCTGTGCACAAAGGCCAGCGGCGGGGTGTCGTAGGTCTGCCGCACCAGCTCGGCGGCAACGGTATTATGTTCAAAGTTAATGTATTCCAAAAAAACCATCCTTCTCCGCCGGGCAGGGCAGTCCCATGCGGCGAAACTCTATTTTCTGCTATTTTATAAAAGACACTCTTTAGTATACCCTGTTTGGCCGCTGCGAGCAAGAGGAAACACGCAAATTTTATGCCTGTTTGGCCGCTGCAGCCTCTGCATCCTGCTTGCGGCAGCACTCTTCGCACACGCCCAGCAGCACCACGGCGCAGTCCTGCACCCTGCCCTTCTGGTTTTTGACCAGCTCCATCACCTGTTTTCCGTCCACATCTGCATCGGTCACGCCGCCGCAGACGGTGCAGTACAGGTGGCTGTGCCACGGCAGGGTATGGTCAAAGCGGTCGGCCTTTCCGGGAATGGACACCCGGCGCACCCGCCCGGCCTCCACCAAACTGTTCAGGTTGCGGTATACGGTGCCCAGACTCAGGTTCGGGCACTCCTGCGCGGCTTTATCGTAAATTTCCTCCGCAGTCGGGTGGTCGCACAGCCGCTCCACCGTCTGCATGACAAGCTCCCGCTGTTTTGAGTAACGCATATCCATCCTCCTTTTTTACACGGTTCAGACGTTTTCTTCCCCTTTGATCTTTGCCCAGTACGCCCGGGCGGCCTGCTCGGTCTTGTTGTCGCCAAAGGTGTAGTATTTGGTATCCTTCAGCACATCCGGCAGGTACTGCTGCTGTACCCAGTGGTTCAAGTAGCTGTGGGCATATTTGTAGTTCTGCCCCTTTACCAGCGCATCCTCGCCGTCAAAGTGCTTGTTTTGCAGCTGGCGCGGGATGGGACCGGTGCGCCCGGCCTGCACATCCGCAATGGCTGCATTGATGGCATCGTGGGCGCTGTTGGATTTAGGACTGGTGGCCACCAGAATGACTGCATCCGCAAGCGGCAGACGCGCCTCCGGCAGACCCACCATGTTGGCAGCATCCACCGCCGCCTTGACAATGGGAATGATCTGCGGGTAGGCAAGCCCCACATCCTCGCAGGCGCACACCATCAGGCGGCGGCAGGCAGAGGGCAGATCTCCCGCTTCCAACAGGCGTGCCAGATAGTGCAGCGCCGCGTCCGGGTCGGAGCCGCGCATGGACTTCTGGTAGGCAGAAACGATATCGTAGTGGTCGTCGCCCTCCCGGTCGTAGCGCATGGCGGTGCGGCGGGTGACCTGCCGGATCATATCTAAGGTAATGCGCTTTTCTCCGTTTTCCACCGGTGCCGCCGTGACCGCAAAGTCCAGACAGCCCAGTGCCTTGCGCAGATCGCCCCCGGCGCTTTCGGCCAGATAGGCACAGGCGTCCTCGTCCATGCACACCGGCACCTGCTCCCCTTCGGAAAGGCGCTGCACGGCGTTGCGCACCCCGCGCTCCACGTCCGCTGCGGCAAGGGGCTTGAACTCAAACACCGTGCAGCGGGAAAGCAGCGCGTTATAAATGTAGAAATAGGGGTTCTCGGTGGTGGAAGCGATCAGGGTGACGCTGCCGTCCTCGATGCACTCCAAAAGGCTCTGCTGCTGCTTTTTGTTCAGGTACTGGATCTCGTCCAGATACAGCAGAATGCCGCCCGCCGCTGCCAGCGTGCCGATATCCTTGAGCACCGCCTTGATATCCCCGGTGCCGCAGGAGGTGCCGTTGAGCTTGTGCAGGGTCATGCCGCTGTTCTCGGCAATGATACGTGCCACCGTGGTCTTTCCGGTGCCGGAGGGGCCGTAAAAGATCATGTTGGGAATGCGCCCGCTCTCGATGGTGCGGCGGAATACCCGTCCCGGGGCCAGCAGATGCTGCTGCCCGCACACATCCGCCAGCGTTTTGGGGCGCAGGCGCTGCGCAAGTGGTTCATTCATGGTGGTTTCTCCTTCCCTGCCCGCAAGGCACTTTTTATATAGTATAGCGCATTTAGAAAAGGAGGACAAGGGCTTTTCTGAAAATCATTCTCAGATAATGCTCCGCAAACATTTACAAATCCTGTCAAACATGGTATGATTCAGGTATTCCCTTTTAAAGGAGGTTTGTCTCATGCCGGTACGAAAAAAAGCCCCGGAGGACCTTACCGCAAAAAAAGCGCTGGCGCTGGAGGTCATTCAGCGTCTCAAGGCCGAATACCCGGATGCGGGGTGCACGCTGGACTACGACCACGCATGGCAGCTGCTGGTCAGTGTGCGGCTGGCCGCCCAGTGCACGGATGCCCGGGTGAACATCGTGGTGGAGGAGCTGTTTGCAAAATACCCAAGCGTAGCCGCGCTGGCCGCTGCCGAACCGGAGGACATTGAAGCCATCGTCAAGCCCTGCGGACTGGGGCACTCCAAGGCGCGGGATATCTCGGCCTGTATGCGGATGCTGCGGGACAAATACGACTGCCGGGTGCCCGACACCTTTGCCGAATTGCTTGCCCTGCCCGGCGTGGGGCGTAAGAGCGCAAACCTCATCATGGGGGATGTGTTCGGCAAACCTGCCATCGTTACCGACACCCACTGCATCCGGCTGTGCAATAAAATCGGCCTTGTGGACGGTATCAAGGAGCCGCAGAAGGTGGAGATGGCGCTATGGAAGATCATTCCGCCGGAGGAAGGCAGCGACCTTTGCCACCGCTTTGTGATGCACGGACGCGCGGTGTGCAACGCCCGCAAGCCGGAATGCGAAAAATGCTGTTTGAAAGACATCTGCCACACTGCCCGCGAAGCCGCCGGGCAGCAGGCAGAGCCGTAATTTTTAAGGAGGTATAACCTATATGATCACCTTAACTATTTTATTGATCGTTGCCCTGCTGTGCGTGCTGGTGGGCTGTCTGACCGGTCTGCTGACGCTGGTAGGCGTGCTGGCCTCCCTTTTTGTGGGCGTGCTGGTGGGTGCACTGGCCGGATATCTGGCCGGGCGCTTTATGGGCACAGAAACTTCCCTTGGCCGTAACATCCTGATGGGCGTTCTGGGCAGCTTTGTGGGCGAGTTTTTGTTCGGCCTGCTGGGCATCCACGCTTCTGGCAGCTTTTCTTCCTTTGCCATCTCGGTGATCGGTGCCTGCATCTGCATCTGGATTGGGCAGAAGATCTCTAAGTAAGCACTTTTTGCAATATGCCGCCGTATTCTGCTGCCGGAGCTTCCGGGCAGGGTGCGGCGGCTTTGCTTTTCCGCGCAAACAAAAACCCCCGAAAATTGGCTTCACAAGCTAACTTTCGGGGGTTTCTGTTTGGAGCTACTGACCTGATTCGAACAGGCGACCTGCTCATTACGAGTGAGCTGCTCTACCAGCTGAGCCACAGTAGCACATTGCACATCTGCTGCAACAGGAAATATTTTACCATATTTCCGCGGTGCTGTCAAGGCCGGATTTCCTGTAAGCGGGGCAGCTTTTGCGGGGCATTTCACAAAAAGTTATTGCATTTTATCCCGGCGGCTTTATAATAGAATTGATTGCGCAAAAGGCCTCGCCTTTTGCCGGAAAGGACGAGCTGCACCATGATCTTTGTTCCCCTGCTGCACTACTTTTTGTGCAAGAATGATTACAGCGGCAACGAAGCCGGGCTGCGTTACCGGCTTACCCCGGACAAACGCACCGTACCGGACCCGGACGGCGGCGCGGATGCCACCAAAGAGGAAAAAATTCTCACTGTGGATTACTGGCCCGCGCCTTGGACGATCGACAAGACCGACCCCGCCCTGCGCCGCCGGGAGGTATTTCCGCTTACGGACGAAGGGCGCGCCGCCGCCGCGCAGTATCTGAAAGACGCCTACGATGCCGAGCTGGAGCGCTGGAACAACTGCCCGGACATGATGGACTGCGACCCTTGGGAGCCGCCCGCCGAGCCGGATACTGCCAACGAATAAACCGAACGAGGAAACCATGATCTACCGTTTGAAAGAACTGAAGGGCGATACCATCGCCGTGCCGCAGCTGGTGTTCTCCAAGCTGGGCATTGCCGAAGAATACAATGTGCGGGTGGCGCTGTATGTGCTGGCCACCGGCGTGACCGACCCGGACAAGATCTGCGCCGACCTCAAGCTGCGCAGCCGCATCAGCGCCGAGAGCGCGCTGGCGTTCTGGGCTGGTGCGGGGCTTTTGGAACGCTACGAGGAAAACGTCGCGCCGGGCGCAGAGCCCAGCGCCCCCGCCCCTATGCGCTGGGCGGAGATCGCCGCCGCCAGCCGCACCGACCCTATGATCTCCAGCCTGATCGACTGCGCACAGACCAGCTTTGCCCGTCCGCTGACCCATACCGAGATGGAAAAGCTGGTAAATCTATATGTGCAGGAAGGCTTTGCACCCGAGACCGTGATGCTCTGTGTGGCCTATGTGGCAAGCCGGGGCAAGCGCACCATGGCTGCCGTGACCCACGAACTGAAGGTCTGGCGCGCCGAAGGCGTGGAGACCGGCGAACAGGCTGACGCACACTTAAAGCTGCTAGCGCTGCGCCAGAGCCGCGAGGAATACGTCAGCAACCTGCTGCAGATCACCTCCGAGGAGCTGACGCTGGGCGGGCGCAAGGCCATTGCACGCTGGTACGAGGTGTACGGCTACGATGACGCCATGGTGCAGGAAGCCGCCGTACAGGCCGGCCCCAAGCGGGATCTGTGGTACTGGAACAGCATCCTGAAAACATGGAACGCCAAGGGTTTGCGCAGCATCCATGACGTGCGCGGCCCAGTGGCCGCAGCCGGAGCAAGCCGGAATATCCGGGTGGACCGCGACACACCCAGCGGAAACGATATCCTGAAAAATGCCACCCGCCGCCGTTCCCTGATCAAGAAACCGGAGTAAGGAGCCTTTATGCGTACCAAAAACGAATTGTATCAGCAGGCATTGCGCACCGTAGCCATGCGGCGGCAGACCGCCCGCGCCCTGGCACAGGATGCACAGGCCGAAGCCGAGGCCGCCATCCCCGGGCTGCGCCACGCCGAAGAGGAAGTTCGGGTGCGGGGCATCCGCTGCGCCATTGCCGGAGCTTCCGGCAAGGACCGCACCGAGGCTGCCGCTGCCCTTGCGGCAGCAAAGCAGAAGCTGACCGCCCTGCTGGCTGAGAGCGGACGCCCTGCGGATGCGCTGGAACCGAAGTTCACCTGCAAGCGGTGCGAGGACACCGGCGCGGTGGACGGCCGCACCTGTGACTGTGTGCGCCGGGTGATGCAGCAGCTGCGCCGCAAGGAGATCGAGGAGTTGTCCAGCCTGTCTGTCTCCAGCTTTGACACCATGCAGCTGGACTACTACCCCAACACCATGGACAAGACGCTGGGCGAGAGCGTGCGCAGCTACATGGCCGGCGTTCTGGCCGACCTGCGGGATTACGCCGCGGACTTCTCCCCTGCCACCCGCGAGAGCCTGCTGCTGGTGGGCAACGCAGGGCTGGGTAAGACCCATGCCGCCCTTGCCATTGCCGGGGAGGTGCTGCGGCAGAACTACGATGTGATCTATGTCTCCTGCCCGGACTTTTTCGGCAAGCTGGAAGCGCTGCATTTCGGCACTGACCCCGGCGGCGAGGAGGAGACCTTGTTCCAGACCGCCTGCAACGCCGATCTGCTGATTTTAGATGATCTGGGTACTGAGTTCAATTCCAGCTTCTTCCTGACGAATCTATACAGCCTGCTGAATAACCGCTTGGGCGCAAAGCTGCCCACCATCGTCACAACCAACATCACGGACGGTGCGCTGCTGGAAAAGCTGTATACAGAGAAGATTTCCAGCCGCCTTGCAGCCTTTGTACAGATTCAGTTTTTAGGCAGTGATATCCGAGTACAGAAGGCCGCAGAATAAGTCGTTTTATTTCTGCCAGAGTTGTACATCTTTTGAGAGAAGCAAACGCAAAATAAGCGCGAATCACCGTTCAAAGAAAAAGCCATCTGCCGCAGCACGACCGAGGTTTGAAGCCCTTGGAATCAGCTGTTGCAGATGGCTTTATTGTTTGATAAATCAGAACTCCAATGCGGGGCTTACTTCGTTGCGGCGCTGTGCCTGCACGATGCAGTCCTTTTCCGGCACGACACCGGCTGCGCCCAAGGTGGTAAACACAGTCTGCAAGGCAAGGCTGGGCGTGTTATTCTCCTGCGAGAGATGGCACAGGGCAAACTTTTTGCAGCCACTCTGGATCAGCTCCAAAAGCTTTGCGGAGCACTCGTCGTTGGAAAGGTGTCCCCGCACGCTCTCGATACGAGCGCGCAGATAGTAGGGGTAGGGCCCGCTGCGCAACATGTGCAGGTCGTAATTGCTTTCCAGCGCCACAAGGTCGCAGCCGGAAAGCGCCTCGTGCACCGGCGGGGTCAGGGTACCAAGGTCGGTGGCGATGGTCATGGTCTTATCGTCCGGGGTGTGGATGCGGTAGCCCACGCAGGGCACATCGTGGCTGGTGGGGAAAGACTGCACCCCGAAGCAGCCGATGTCCTCTTCCCTGCCCTCCAGCGTGTTCAGTTCACAGTTGGCGGGCACAATGTCGTTAGCATCCAGAAAATCCAGCGTAGCCGCTGCGCCGTACACCGGCAGCGGGTTCTTTTTCAGAAAGGTGGAAAGCCCCTTGACGTGGTCGCTATGCTCGTGGGTGACAAGGATGCCCGCGCAATCGCTGATGGCAAGCCCCAGCGATTTGAGCGCCGCCGTAGTGGTGCGCACCCCCTTGCCCATATCCACGATGAGGTACTGTGCGCCGCACCGCACCACGCTACTGTTGCCGGAGGAGCCGGAATACAATGAAATGAACTCTGCCATGAAAACCTCTTATGTTATCAGCCAAAAACAGCCCGCCGCACAGAACTTACGGCAGGCTGTTTGTCTTTTGTTTGTATTACAGGGCCTGTTCCAGTGCAGCGGGCACCCGCTCCACCTTGCTGATCTCTGCACCCAGACCGCGCAGCTTTTCCACGATATTCTCGTAGCCGCGCTCGATATGACCGATCTCCTCGATCTCGCTGGTGCCGTCGGCCATCAGAGCGGCCACCACCATGGCAGCACCGGCACGCAGGTCGGAAGCGCGCAGCGGTGCAGGGCTGAGCTTTTCCACGCCCTCAAACACGGCCACCTGACCGTCCACCTGCACGCTGGCACCCATCTTGCGCAGCTCGTCCACATAGCGGAAGCGGTTGTCCCACACGCTCTCGGTGATGGTGCTGGTGCCCTTAGCCACGCTCAGCAGCACACCCATCAGGGGCTGCATATCGGTGGGAAAGCCGGGGTGCGGCATGGTATTGATCTTCAGCGGCAGAATATCGCCGGTGCGAGATACCCGCACAGCATCGTCAAATTCTTCCACAGTGATGCCAGCGCGGCGCAGCTTGGCCGTGATGGGCTCCAAGTGCTTGGGGGTGACGTTCTTGATGAGGACATCACCGCCGGTGGCAGCAGCAGCCACCATGTAGCTGCCGGCCTCGATCTGATCCGGGATGATGCTGTAAGTGCAGCCGTGCATCTTTTCCACGCCGCGCACCTTGATGACATCGGTACCGGCACCGCGCACGTCTGCGCCGCACATATTCAAAAAGTTTGCCAGATCCACCACATGGGGCTCCTTGGCGCAGTTTTCCAGAATGGTCTGACCCTTAGCCATGACTGCAGAGAGCATACCATTCATGGTAGCGCCCACGCTGACCTTATCAAAGAAGATATGGGCACCGGTCAGTTCCTGCTTGGAGCGCACCGTGATCATGCCGTAGTCCACGCTGTCCTCTGCGCCCAGCGCGCTGAACACCTTCAAGTGCTGGTCGATGGGGCGGGGGCCCAGATTGCAGCCGCCGGGCATGGCAACCTGTGCCTTGCCAAAGCGGGAAAGCAGTGCGCCAAGGAAGTAGTAGCTGGCGCGCATCTGACGGGACAGATCGTCCGGCACATTGGTGGTGACCAAATGCCGCGTATCGATCTCGTAGGTGTTGCGGTTGAGCATCTTCACCTGCGCACCCAGGGTGCTCAGGATTTTGAGGCTGACCGACACATCGCTGATATCGGGCAGATTTTCGATCACGCAGACATCCGCTGCCAGAATGGTAGCAGGCAGAATACCCACAGCCGCATTTTTTGCGCCGGAAATGGTCACTTCTCCGTGCAGGGGCTTACCGCCGGTAATAACAAATTTCTCCACTTTTATGATCTCCTTGTCAAAGGCCTGTGCCACAGGCCTGTTAAGGCTACTGAAAGCATTCCATCTCGTTACTTCTACCGCCGGGGTGTACAGATTCACCAACACAGGGGCAGATTTATAACTATCCTATTATACACTACTTCCACAAAAAAGCAAAGCCCGATTTGTACATGTTTCATTATTTTCTGTTTTGCCCAGATTATACGCAGATATTCCAAAATTTTATTGGGTTTTTCATCAATTTTGACGGATGCTGACCCCAATTTTACCCTTTGGCGATATCACCAAACGTGATCCTCGCACCGCGCCTCCGGGATCCAGCCCAGCTGATAGGCCGTTACAAGCTGCTTGAGGTCATGCACGCGCTCCCGCAGCACCTCGCCCTCGTCCGTATCTTCCACGAGGATGCGATGATTTTCGGTCTCCAGAATGTTCTTCTGGGACAGAATGTCCAAGTTTTCCCGCACTGCCTTTTCTGCGCTTTCAAAGGGCTGATGGGTGCGCAGGGACATAGTGCGGCTGGAATACACCAGCGTATACCCGGCAATACCGGTCTTTTCGTGGTAGGCGCGGCAGAACCCGCCGTCAATGACCACCAGCCGTCCCCCGCCCTTGATGGGGCTCTCGCCGTTTTTCTCCTGCACCGGCACATGGCCGTTGACGATATGGCTCGTGCCCGGCAGGCCGAACTCTGCCAGAATGCGGCGGCAGGCGGCCTCGTCGTTGTACCAGCTATAATAGGGGTCCTTGACCTCCGTATGGGTGGCGGGGTCGGCGATATACAGCCGCTCGAAGGTGGTCATGGCGCTGCGGCCAAACAGCGGCGAAAGCTTGCCGCACCACAGATACCACAGAAAATCCTGTCCGCTCTGGCGGGCGGCGCTGCCCTCTGCCCCATAGTAACCACGGCGGGCGCGGGCGTCGCAGTAATCCATCAGGGCACGGCCGGAGTAGCGGCGTCCCTCAAAGTGCTCCACCGCAAAGCCGCCCTTCGTGTTCATGGGCACAGCGCCGTGGTAGAGCAGATTGCCGTTTTCAATGTGGTACACGCTGCCCTTGGCATACAAAAATTCAATATGCTGTTGTAATTTTTCGCTCTGCCGGAAGGACTGCACCAGCTTGTGCAGTACCAGCTGCTCGTCCGGGTTCAGCCTTGCGGGGTCTGCCGGGTCTACCGTGGGGAAGGAGGTGTCCCGCAGGGGGTAACTTTTCTCCCCTACCTGCACGGTATGAGCGTCCCAGTCGATGCGGCGCAGATAATCCCGCCCCTGCATCTGGAAATCCGGGTTGCGGTCAATGACCTGACACTCCAGCTTGAACATGAGGATGGAGATAGCCTTGTGCATCACGGCGCAGCGGTGGAGCATTCCTTCCGTATAGGGGCCGCGGGCGGCGTCCGTGTGGGGCATCCAGATAGAAAGATCGTCCTCGCCGTAGAACTGCTCCGCCATGCGCTGCAAGTGCCGCAGGTTGATGCCGTAGCAGTCCTCCAGCATCCCGTGGTTGTGGTAGGCCAGCGTAGTCTTAAGTACGGTGCAGATGCAGATAGGACTGCCGGCGGCAGCACCCATCCATACCACGTCATGGTTGCCCCACTGGATATCCACGTTATGGTGGCGCATCAACAGATCCAGAATAATATCCGGGCGGGGACCGCGGTCAAACAGGTCGCCCACGATATGCAGCTTGTCCACCGCCAGATGCTTGATGAGCTCGCACAGGCGCACGATAAAGCGGTCGGCACGGCCATTCTCGATGATGCTGCCCACGATCTGGCCGTAGTACAGGTCTTTATCGTGATCCTCAAAGTGGGCGTGGAGCAGCTCGTCCAGAATATAGCCACAGCTGGACGGCAGACAGCTGCGCACATGGTCGCGTGTGTGCTTGGAGGACACCAGACGACAGATATCGATCAGCTGGAGAAGGGTCTGGGTGTACCACTGCTCCAGCGCATCCTCGGTGGTGCAGCGTGCCTTGAGCTGGGGCAGCTTTTCGGTGGGATAGTAGATCAGGGTGGCAAGCTCGGCACGGGCTGCCTCCGGCATGGTGTCGCCCAACACGGCATCCACCTTTTCCCGGATGACACCGGAGGCCGAGTTCAAAATGTGCACAAAGGCCTCGTTTTCGCCGTGCAGGTCGCTCATGAAATGCTCGGTGCCCTTGGGCAGCTTGAGCAGCGCCTGATTGCTGATGATCTCGCTGGCGGCCGCCGCCTGCGAGGGGTAATCTCTGGCCAGCAGGGTCAGATATTTCAGATTATCGCGGATCTCATCGGTTTCGGTGCGCATGGTCTCCTCCATCATAACGCAGTCTTTGCCCTGCAAAGATGTTGCGTTTTTTGTATTATCGTTTCTCTGTATTTCAGTATAGCACGAATGGCCTCAAAAGTGGTATACTGAATACGAAAATTTTAAGCAAAGGACTTTGGATATTATGCCGAAAACCATTTCCATTCCCACTCGCTGCACCCTCTGCCCCCGCCGCTGCGGTGCCGACCGTGCCGCCGGGCGCACCGGCTTCTGCGGGGCGGGCGCCGCCTTAAAGGCTGCCCGCGCTGCCCTGCACCACTGGGAGGAGCCCTGCATCAGCGGCACAAGGGGCAGCGGCACGGTGTTCTTTTCCGGCTGCACCCTCAAGTGCTGCTTCTGCCAGAACTACCCCATCAGCGCCGAGGGGCTGGGCAAAGAGATCACCGTGGAGCATCTGGCTGAGATCTTCTTGAATTTGCAGGCGCAGGGCGCACACAACATCAATCTGGTCACCCCGGGTCAGTGGCAGCCGTGGATCATTGCCGCGCTGAACATTGCCCGCGCCAAGGGGCTCCGTCTGCCCATCGTGTGCAACACCGGCGGCTACGAGACCGTGGAAAGCGTGCAGGCGTGGCGCGGGTACATCGACATCTGGCTGGCTGATTTAAAATATGTGTCCTCTGCCCTTTCCGCAGAGCTTTCCGCCGCGCCGGACTATTTTGCACAGGCAAAACCCGCCATCGAAGCCATGATGGCGCAGGCCGGGCATCCCGTGTTCGATGCGGACGGCATCCTGCAAAAGGGGGTCATTCTGCGGCATCTGGCGCTGCCGGGTCATGTGGAGGACAGCTTTGCCGTGCTAGACCAGATGGCTGCGTGGAACGACGCCGACCCAGGGTGCTTTCTGCCCAGTGTCATGAGCCAGTACACCCCTTTCTACAAGGCTGCAGAGCACGGCATCGGGCGGCGCATCACCACCTACGAATACCGCCGGGTGGTGAACTACGCCATGGACAAGGGGCTTGTGCATGGCTATATGCAGCAGAAGAGCAGCGCCAAGGAGGAATACACCCCCAGTTTTGACCTGACCGGGGTGTGATTCTGCGGCAGGGCAGCTTTTTCGGCAACTTTACCAAATTTTATGGTTTATTTTCTCTTGCCTGCGCGTGCAAACGCTTGCATTCTGTCCGGGAACGCACTATAATGGATACAACGATGTGTTAATAGTTGCGGATTCCCGCAATGTCATCAGGAGGAGCTTTATGGAACATTTCAATCCGATCCTTGGCAGCGAGCCCAATGGCCAGAAGTTCATCACCTGTGGTGAGATCATGCTGCGCCTGACCCCGCCGAACTACGAAAAGATCCGCATGGCATCCGCTTTTGAGGCCAGCTACGGCGGCAGCGAGGCCAACATTGCGCTGGCACTGGCAAACCTTGGCGTGGACAGCACCTTCTTCAGCGTAGTGCCCAACAACAGTCTGGGCAAGAGCGCTGTGCGCTGGCTGCGCTCCAACGATGTGCACTGCACCCCCATGATCCTGACCGAGCCGGACGAGACCCCCTCTAACCGTCTGGGTACTTATTATCTGGAGACCGGCTATGGCATCCGCGCTTCCAAGGTCATCTACGACCGCAAGCACAGCGCCATTACCGAGTACGATTTTTCTCAGGTAGATCTGGACGCTCTGCTGGACGGCTACGATTGGCTGCACCTCAGCGGCATCACCCCGGCACTGGCACCCAACTGCCGCAGCCTGATCCTTGATATGCTGAAGGTTGCCAAGAAGAAAGGCCTGACCGTGAGCTTTGACGGCAACTTCCGCTCCACCCTGTGGACTTGGGAGGAAGCACGGGACTTCTGTACCGAGTGCCTGCCCTATGTGGACGTGCTGCTGGGCATTGAGCCCTACCACCTGTGGAAGGACGAAAACGACCACAGCAAGGGCGACTGGAAGGACGGCGTGCCCTTGCAGCCCAGCTACGAGCAGCAGGACGAGATCTTCCAGCGGTTTATTGAGCGCTACCCCAACCTGAAGTGCATCGCCCGCCATGTGCGCTACGCCCACAGCGGCAGCGAGAACAGCCTGAAGGCCTTTATGTGGTACGAGGGTCATACCTTCGAAAGCAAGCTGTACACCTTTAACATTCTGGACCGCGTGGGCGGCGGCGACGCCTTTGCCAGCGGCCTGATCTACGCCATGCTGCACAACTACAAGGCTATGGATATGATCAACTTTGCAGTGGCAAGCAGCGCCATCAAGCACACCATCCACGGCGATGCCAACATCACCGATGATGTGAGCACCATCCGTAACCTGATGAACATGAACTACGATATCAAGCGGTAAGCCGCATACAACAACAGGCTCCCTGTCATCGGCGGGGAGCCTGTTTTCTTTGTGCCCGCAAGCAGGACACAGAAAAAGGGCGTTCCACCCGTAAGCGGATGGAATGCCCTTCTGTTTCAGTTTAGTTGGACAGGATCATACGGTCGTTGGCAAACTCGCCGCCGCTGGCGATCTGGAACTTTGCCAGCAGGTCGGAAACGTGCAGCTTCTGCTTTTCCTCCCCTGCCACGTCGTAGATGATATGACCCTCGTACATCATGATCAGACGGTTGCCGTACTTGATGGCATCCTTCATGTTGTGGGTGATCATCATGGTGGTCAGGTGGTTCTCCTCCACGATGCGTGCCGAGAGGGTAAGCACCTTCAGCGCCGTTTTGGGGTCCAGTGCGGCGGTGTGCTCGTCCAGCAGCAGGAGCTTGGGCTTGTTCATGGTAGCCATCAGCAGGGTCAGCGCCTGCCGCTGACCGCCGGAAAGCAGCCCCACACGGGCGGTCAGGCGATCCTCAAGGCCCAGATCAAGGGTCTTGAGCAGCTCACGGTACTGCTCCCGCTCAGCCTTGGTGATGCCAATGCGCAGGGTGCGGCGCTTGCCGCGCCGGGCTGCCAGCGCCAGATTTTCCTCGATCTGCATGGTGGCGGCGGTGCCGGTCATGGGGTCCTGGAACACACGGCCAATGTAGGCGGCGCGCTGATGCTCGCCTAGGCGGGTGACGTCCACGCCGTCAATGAGAATCTTGCCCTCGTCCACCGGCCACACACCGGCAACGGCATTCAGCATGGTGGATTTACCCGCGCCGTTGCCGCCGATGACGGTGACGAAATCGCCCTCGTTCAGCTTCAGGTTCAACCCGTTCAGGGCGGTCTTCTGGTTCACCGTGCCTGCATTGAAGGTTTTGGAAACATTTTGGATCTCAAGCATTTTTTGCGCCCTCCTTTGCCTTTTTGACCGGCTTCGAGAAGTATTTGCCCTTCCAATACGGCACGGCAAGGAACACCGCCACCACAGAGGCGCTGAGCAGCTTGAGCAGGTTTGCATCAAAGCCCAGCGTCAGCACCAGCTGAATGACGATATAGTAGATGATGGCACCGATGGAAACAGAGGCCAGCTTGAGGGCAAAGTTATGGAATATGCGGCCGAACACGGCCTCGCCGATGATGACAGCAGCCAAACCGATGACGATAGCACCGCGTCCCATGCCCACATCTGCAAAGCCCTGATACTGGCTGAGCAGTGCACCGGACAGTGCCACCAGCGCATTGGAGACAGCCAGGCCCAGCACGATGTTGAAGTTGGTGTTGATACCCTGTGCGCGGGACATGGCAGGGTTAGAGCCGGTAGCACGGATGCCGCAGCCCAGCTCCGTACCGAAGAACCAGTACAGCACCCCGATGACCACCGCCGTAACAAGGATGACCATGATGATGGGGTTGTGCAGGGCAAATTCCTTGACCCAGCGCAGGGAGATGAGCAGGCCATATTTGTCCACGTTGATGGACTGGTTGGCCTTGCCCATGATTTTCAGGTTGATGGAATACAGCGCCAGCTGGGTCAGGATGCCGGCCAGAATGGCGGGAATACCCATAAAGGTGTGCAGCAGACCGGTGACAAGGCCGGTAAGTAGACCAGCCAGCACAGCCACCAGCAATGCTGCCCAGACATTCATGCCGGAAAGCAGGCACATGACACACACCGCGCCGCCGGTGCCGAAGCTTCCGTCCACGGTCAGGTCGGCTACATCCAGAATACGGTAGGTCAGGTACACGCCAATGGCCATGATACCCCAGATAAGCCCCTGCGCACAGGCACCCGGCAGAGCGCCCGGCAGGTTTGCAAGTCTTGCAATGATCTCCAAAACAATTTCCTCCTAAACGTTACACTTTTTTATCTCCCGCTTTGATACGGGAAAGCGGAGAAGAGCAAGAATCCACTCTTCTCCGCTATTTTTATATTGTTCCGGTTTTGCTGTTATCAGGCTTCGATCTCCACATAGCCTTCCGGTGCAGTCAGGCCAAGGTCATCGCAGATGGTCTTATTGTACTTTTTGGTCACATCGGTGTACTCGATGGGCATGGTAGAGATATCGCTCTCGCCGTTCAGGATCTTGACTGCCATCTCACCGGTGGTGTAGCCCAGATCGTAGTAGCTGATGGACAGGGTAGCCACGCCACAGCCGGAGCAGATGCCCTCCTCACCGGCGAACACAGGCTTCTTAGCCGGGCGGCAGATGCCGTCCACGATGCCGGTATTGGCGGCAACGGTGTTATCGGTGGGCACATACAGTGCGTCGTTCTCGTCCGCAGCCTTCTGGCAGACGGAGGACAGATCGTTGGAATCCGAGAAAGCGTACTGGGTAGCAGTTACGCCCTTAGCCTCCAGATACTTCTGCACTTCATCCACCTGATACTGGCTGTTGGCCTCAGCAGAGCAGTACAGCAGGCCGACCTTCTTGACCTCGGGCATCCACTCCACGATCATGTCTGCCTGCTGATCCAGCGGTGCCAAATCGGAGGTACCGGAGACGTTGCCACCCACGGTGCCGGAGAAGTTATCCAGACCCAGTGCCACGCCGTACTCAG
This sequence comes from uncultured Faecalibacterium sp., assembly GCA_934539245.1. Lineage (GTDB taxonomy): Bacteria > Bacillota > Clostridia > Oscillospirales > Ruminococcaceae > Faecalibacterium. Next base: position 3,749 of record CAKTCK010000021.1, on the reverse strand, counting down.
TAACGGAGGTGCCCAGAATGGGGATGGTGTTGGTAGCAGCCTGTGCAGCCTGCAGAGCAGGGGTAGCGTTTGCCATGATCAGTGCCACGCCGGAGGAAACAAAGCCGTTGGCAATGGTGGCGCAGGTAGCGGAATCGCCCTGTGCATTCTGGAAGTCAAAGGTGACGTTCTCGCCAAAGGAAGCGGTCAGCGCATCCTCAAAGCCCTGCGTAGCGGCATCCAGTGCAGCGTGCTGCACCAGCTGGCAGATGCCAACGGTGAACTTTTCGCCGTTAGAAGCAGCAGCGACCGATGCAGAAGCAGCCGTGGAGGATGCTGCCGCAGAAGATGCGGAGGAAGAACCGCCGCAGGCAGAAAGAGCAGCTGCTGCGCCGCAGGCGGCGGCAACAGTCAGGAAGGAACGACGAGTGATTTTACGCATATTGATGATCTCCTCTATCTCCAGCCCTTGCAGCCAACAGGACGCCGCACTCCGGGCCGATATTGTAAGCGGATCAAACAAGGTTCGCTTTACACTCGTGAAGTATATCACAGAATCACTGGCAAAACAATCCACTTTTCCCTGAAAACGGCCTTTATTATCGATTCAAGTAAATCAATCCATCAATTATTTTGAACTATCGTTTCGTTTTTTCTGATATTCCGTCAGTTTGCGCAGCTCCGTGTCTAGCGTTTGCAGATTCGCTTCCAACTGCGGCAGATAGTCCTGCGCATAATCGTAACCAAAATACAGTGCCTGCCAGAGCTTTGCCTGCATCCGGCGCACCAGCACCGGACTGAGTACCTCTTCTAACCGCTCCACGGTATCTTCCAGCGCCATGCAGGTCTGCGCCCAGCGCACATCAATGGCTTCCCGGGCAGGCACATCGTAGCGGGCAAGGTAATCCTGCACTCTTGCCTCGATTACCTGCCCGCCGCAGCTAGTGGGTTGCAAAAAATAGTGCACCTCCCCTGCCCGGCTGATCTCCTGCGCCAGCGGATACAGCGCACATACCAGTGGCTCAGCCTCATGGATGGCGCAGTGGTTTTCGGTCAGGAAAGGGCAGTTGTTGCGGTTTTCCTTGACTGGAGCAAGCCGCAGCACCGGTAAATGGCTCACCCTGCCAATGCTGCTGCGGCAGTAGCCCCGGGCCACGATCTGCGGCGGCAGACGCAGCCGGGCGGCAATGCGCCACAGATCAAACCCGGACAGCACGATATCCTCCCGCCCGCGGCAGCAGTTGCCGCAGCCCGCACAGGCAAAGCGGAACTGTGCATTCCGTTCCAGCAGCGGCATGGCATCGGTACGGGTAAAATCCACCTGTCCGCACAGGTCAATGGCTTCGTCTCGCATAGTCAAACATCCTTTTCCGTGATAGAATGTCCCTATTGTACCGCCGGAGCGCCCGGTTTGCAAGGCGATCCATGTGTAGCGCGGTTATTTTTTATCTGCCAGTTTCCGGTACACCTGTACTGCATCGCGGATATTATATTGCTCCGTCCCATGGTCTCCGGGCGCGGCAAGCGTAACAAGGATGTACTCTTTTCCGTTCACGCTGGCAAGGCTGGCCAGACACAGCCCTGCGGCGGCGGTATACCCTGTTTTGCCGCCCTCGATTTGTGCCCCCTCGGGAAGCTCCGTTCCGTCCAGCTTGCCCAGCAGTGTGCTGGTCAGCGAAACACCTTCCGGGTGCTGCGCAGTCGCCGTGGTGGTGTAGTGCTCCGCTGTAAAAATGGTGCGGAAGATTGCATTTTGCAGCGCTGCCTGCAACAGCTTTGCCATATCTGCCGCGCTGGAATAGTGCTCGGTGTCGGTCAGGCCGGTAGCGTTCGTAAAATGGGTGTTCCTCATGCCAAGCTCTGCTGCCTTTTGGTTCATCAGTGCGGCAAAGTTTTCTTCGCTGCCGCTCACCAGCCGCGCCAGTGCCTCACAGCATTCTGCACCGGAAGGCAGCATCGCACCGTAGAGCAGGTCCCGCACCGTGACCGTCTCCCCGGGCACAAAGCCTGCCATTGAAGCTTTTTCGGTCTGTAAGGCCGGGAAAATATCCTCCGGCAGTGTTACCTGTTTATCCAGATCGGGCTCTGCCTCAATGACCAGCAGTGCGGTCATCATTTTTGTCAGGGATGCCGGTGCAGTACGCTCATCTGCACGCTTCTGCGCCAGTACCCGCCCGCTTTGGGCGTCCAGTAAGATCGCGTGTCGGCTGGCTGTATCCAGCAGAACATTCTGCCGCAGAAAAAGAACCAACAACACAAGCAGTGCCGCCAGAATACAAAGCCGCCGACAGCGGCGGTGGAATCGTTTCATGATCAATCGCATCCTTTTTGCAAAATTATAAAGCGCTTTCACCTTTTAACACGAGACAAAATCGCTTTTCCCTGCAAATTTGCGGCGATGTATTTTTATGTTAACGCAACAAAAAAGCCCTGAGACTTTCATCTCAGGGCTTTTAGTTAAGTCGGCGACTACCTAATAAGGTATGCGGCTCCGCCGCACTGTTATGCACAGTGCAGCGGAACCACTTTTTGCTTTATATGCGAGCATTCAAACGCGAATCTTTTCCACATCTCCAGAAATGTACCGCATACAGCCCCGCACCCAGAAGCAGACAAAAGACCGAATAGCGAAGATTCGGAAGCCGCAGCAACACGAGATTGCCCGCGATTTGGTTAAAGAACCAGCCTGTCCCATACAGCACTATGATATATAGCGCCATCCAAGCGATATATTTGAGCCAGTGTTCCCGTGGAGGAAAACCTACCTGCTCCATCATCCGGCGGAACAGTATGCAAAACGCGGTCAATGCAACAGCTAACTGCATCAGATAGCCTACCGAAAGCTCAAAGACCCACTCTCCAATAATTGGATAGAGCAGCAGCCCTTCAATGCCCCACCCAAAAAAGAAATACAGCGGTGCAACATACCAGAAGTAATCCCCGGCTCTCAGTGTTTTCAAGCTGGGCTTAACCTCTTCCACAAAGGTCTTTGCGTCCGAGATCGAATGGAACAATTCCTGATTTTCTGCATTGGCTTGGATGGCAATATCAAGCAAATCGCTACGCACAAGTTCGATGCCACAGAAGTCCCAGCTGACCCGGCGAAGATAGCGGATCACTTCTTTAAGCTGTGCCTGACTTTCTTCGGTCAGCAGCTTAGTACGCATCCGGTTTGTTTTTCGCAATGCAAAATACTTATTCATCTTGCTCCTCCTTAAAAATTATTTCCACCAGTTGGCAAAGTCGGCTCCAATCCTGCCGGAACTCAAGAAGCGCCTGCCGCCCTTCCTCTGTTACGATGTAATATTTTCGGCTTGGTCCCTTGGGAGAAGGTCTGCGCTCTACCGTAACCTTTCCCTGCTGTTCCAAGCGCAATAGCAGCGGATAGAGCGTGCTTTCACTCAAGTCAGAAAATCCGACCTGCTTTAGGTGCATCACGATTTCATAGCCATAGGTCGGCTCTTGCGCAATCAATTTCAGGACACAATATTCCAGAACACCTTTTAGAAGCTGTGCATTGTTTTCCATAAGTCCTCCTTTCTGCTAGTATGTAATGCGTAGTAGCTTATCTACATTGTATTACATAGTAGTATTTCTGTCAAGTCCTGACCTATTGGCATTACAACCAAAAATCATGCCATATTTTTATGCAACAAAAAAGCCCTGAGACTTTTATCTCAGAGCTTTCTGTTCAAGTCGGCGACTACCTATTTTCACAAGCCGTTTCCAGCTAACTATCTTCGGCACAAGTAAGCTTAACTTCTGTGTTC
>CAKTCK010000020.1 GCA_934539245.1 uncultured Faecalibacterium sp. | reverse complement strand
TCCAGCAGCTTTGCCTCCTCGTGGGTGAACTTCTGATCCGGGCGGTAGGTGCTGAGGATGTGCTCTGCCGTGCTCTGGCCGGGCTTGGGCAGGTGGAAGAACATGCTCTGCTTATCGTAGTAGCGGCGCTTCATCTGGTAAGCGTTCACCATCATGGTGGGCATGCTGGCGATCAGGTTGATGCTCTGGTTCAGGATGTTCTCAAGGCTCAGATCCTCGGCGTGCTCATCGTAGGAATACAGACCCAGCACACAGCGCTGCATCTTGTTCATGATATTGGGCGAGGGGGCATTCATGGTGTCCATAAAGCCGTCCGGCAGGGCGCGGGACTCTGCCAAGATTTCGCAGAAATCATCCAGCTGCTCCCGGGTGGGCAAGCTGCCGAACAAAAGCAGCCAAATCACTTCCTCAAACACAAAGCGGTCGTTGCGGTAAGCCTCGTCCACGATCTCGTTAATGTTGACGCCCCGGTAGATCAGCTTGCCGGGGGTGGGGATCACATGACCTTCCTGATCCTTTTTGTAGCCCACAACGTCACAAACGTTGGTCAGGCCAGCCAGCACGCCGGTGCCATCCGGGTTGCGCAGGCCGCGCTTGACCCCCAGCCGCTCGCTGGTCTCCGGGTCGATGTAGTTGTTTGCGATGTACTCCTCGCACAGGGTGCGCATGGTCGTCGGGTCCAGCGTTGCCACTTCTGCGTGTGCAAAGTTCATAGGAGTGCTCCTTTCCGTTTCTTACTTTTTATACTTTCCGATCCCGTCCATCCTACTCTCTGATGGACATACTTTTATAATATCGCTTTTGTGAAGTAAATTCAAGCGTCAAGTGCGCACTTCTCACCGCAAAGCGCAAAAATGCCGGTTTTTCTCTGCGCATTTCCCGCCGGTTTGCACGCTGCCGGGCGTATGATGTACCCAAAGCCTGCGTTCCGGGAGGAGTTCTAGTATGAAACGTTCCTTTTTGCTGCTGTGCGCCGTTCTGCTGGTGCTGAGCTGCGCACTGCCGTGTGCTGCCTACCGTCTTGCCCGCATGACCCTTGCGCAGGGCACTGCTCCGTCCACAGCAGAAGCCGCCTCTGCCGCTTCGGAAGAAAGCAGCGGGCAAGCCCCCTCCCCCGCTGACATGACCGCCACCGTCTGCTTTACGGATCAGAGCACCGGGCAGACGGTGGAGCTGCCGCTGCGAGAGTACCTCATCGGAGCAGTTGCCGCCGAAATGCCGGTCAGCTGGCCGGACGAAGCGCTGAAGGCACAGGCGGTGGCGGCGCACAGCTATGCCCTCTACCGCCGGGACCACAACACCGAGGAAAACGGCGCATGGTTTTCCGCAGACCCCGCCCGGCGGCAGGGCTGCCTGACCGATGCAGTGTTGCACAGCTACTGGGGCACCGCCTACGCGGCCAACTACGCCCGGCTTTCCGCGCTGGTAGACGCGGTACAGACGCAGGTGCTGTATTACGGGGACGCCCCCGCCGGGACAAGCTACTTTGCCATGTCCAATGGCCGCACCGAAGCCAGTGAAAACGTCTGGGGCACTGCCCTGCCCTATCTTGTACCGGTGGACAGCAGCACCGACACCGCCGCCGACAACTACGAATACACCCTGAATCTTTCCGCCGCCCAATTGCAACAGCTGCTGGCAGAGCGGCTAGGCATCGCCGCCGACCTTTCTCAGCAGGCGCAGTGGTTCGGCACACCTGTGCTCACCCCCTCCGGCTATGTGGACAGTCTGCCGGTCTGTGGGCAGACGGTGCAAGGCACTGCCCTGCGCAAGGCGCTGGGGCTGCGCAGTACCTGCTTTACGGTGGTCTGCCAAAGCGGCACCTTCTCCTTTACCACAAAGGGCTACGGACACGGCGTAGGCATGAGCCAGTGGGGCGCAAAGGCGCTGGCAGAGCAGGGCGCAGACTACCGCGCCATTCTGGCACACTATTACCCCGGCACGGAGCTGCAGGGATAACAAATGGAGCTGCTGCACAATGCAATGTGCAGCAGCTCCAAATTATATCTTCTTATCAGCCGAACAGCTGTGCGAACCAGCTTACGGTGGTCTCGGCGGCAGTCTCTACCGTGGTCTCCACCTGCTGGACCGTCTGCTGCAGCTTGGTGCCCTCGGCGTCCTTGAGCGACCAGTAGGTCTGGGTGCTGCTTGCACTGTCGGACACCGTGAAGTCCGATGCAAAGCACAGGCTCTCGCCCGCAGAGTCGGTCACCAGCACCATGTAGGTGTAGCTGCCCTCCAGCAGCTCCCCGAAGCGGATCTGGCTGTCCAGCGTGTTCAGCGAGAAGGCGGCGGCGTTCACCTGCGCCTCGGCGCTCTGCACGGTCTGGTCTGCCGCATCCAGAACAGCCACCTGCACGCTGGTCAGGGTGGTGCCGCTGGCGCTATTGGCCGTACCAGTCAGTGCCATGCCGCTGCCGGTGCGAAGGTTCACCGGGTAGCGCACGCCCTCCAGCCGCAGGCCGTCGGCCTGTGCCGCCACGCTGTTGTGATCTGCGATGACGTACCAGTAACAGGAGGCTCTGGCAATGGACACGCTGGAGCTGGTAATGGGGATGCGGCCATAGCCGATGTTCCCCGCCGGGTCGGAGCAATAGAAAATACCGTTGGTGTAGTCGGTCAGCAGCACCGCATGGGGCTGGGTGCGATCATAGAGGACGATGCCCTCCGGGTGCTGCTCCAGCAGGGAGATCAGCACCGCCGTTTTGCTTTGCAGGCCGGAAGGCAGGGTGGCGTAGCCCACCTGCATCTCCTTATATGTAAAGCTGTGCGCAAGGCCGTTGGCCCATGCGGTAGAGCGCACACTGTTCTCGGTCACGTTCGTCCAGTCGCTCAGCCCGTCAAAGTAGGCACGGCGGCGCAGCATCATGGCTGCGGAGGCCAGCGTACAGGTGCCGCCCCGGCTTTGCTTGAAGTAGAAGCCTGCATCCACGTTCAGATCCACTGCCAGTGCAGCGGGCAGACAGGTAAGCAGGAAAGCAAGGCTCAATATCAGGGTCAGCAATCGTTTTTTCAGGGCGTGCGGTGCGGTGGTATTCACGGTTCGGTATTTCCTTTCTTGTTTCTTTGCGGATCTCATGGGGATCTACCGCTAAAAAGTATACCAGCCTGTAATCCTTTTGTAAACAATCTTCCGTCTTTTTTCTCAATATCAACACGTTTGGGGGATATTCGTTGGCTGCTTTTCACAAATTTTTCTGCAACATTCCACGTATTTGACAAAATTTCGTCCTACCCACCGCACAACTATGAAAAGATATTTCTTTTTTCGTCCGGCTTTCAGGTGCAAAAACGCAAAAAGCATCCGCAGCGTTCCTCCCTGCATTTCCTTGCGAAAAGCAGAAAAAACTGCGGATGCTTTATTTTTTATGTCTGACCGGCGTTTGGATCACAAAATCTTGTGCAGCTCCTGCACAAGGTCGCCGATCACGATGGGCTTGGACAAAAAGCCGTTCATGCCGCTTTCCAGGGCGTTGCGGCGATCCTCGTCAAAAGCGTTGGCGGTCATGGCAATGATCGGGAGCTTTGCCAGCGCCGGTTCATCCAGTGCGCGAATCTTCCGGGTGGCAGTATAGCCGTCCATGATCGGCATCTGCACATCCATCAGCACCAGATCATAGCTGCCCGGCGCGGCGGCGCTCACCTTTTCCACTGCCACAGCGCCATTTTCAGCCAAATCGACATGGAAGCCGTATTCCCGCAGAATCTCCTGTGCGATCTCGCGGTTCAGCTCGTTGTCCTCTACCAGCAGGATGTGCTTGCCCTTGAAGTCGGCGTTCTTTTCCGGCAGAAGTCCCTGCGCTGCATCCGTCTGTTTCTGGCCGAGGGCGCTCATCAGGGTCTCGCGCAGGTCGGACATGAACATGGGCTTGGAGCAGAAGGCGGTCACACCGGCAGCCTTTGCCTCCACCTCAATATCAGACCAGTCGTAGGCGGTCAGGATGATAATAGGCGTATCATCGTTCAAGCTGCGGATTTGGCGGGTAACTTCGATGCCGTTCATATCCGGCAAACGCCAGTCGATGATATAGGCGTGGTAGGCGTCGCTCATCTCGATGGACTGCCGCGCACGCAGCACCGCTTCCTTGCCGGAAAGGGTCCACTCGGCGCGCATGCCCACCTTGACCAGCATCTTTGTCACGCTGTCGCAGGTGTTGAAGTCGTCGTCCACCACCAGTGCTTTCAGGCCCTCCAGCTCGGTGATTTTTTCCACCGGACGCTGCTCGGTCTGTGCGCGCATGGGCACGCAGACGATAAACTCGGTGCCCTTGCCCTGCGCTGTCTGCACCTCGATGGTGCCGCCCATCATATCCACGATGTTTTTGGTGATGGCCATGCCAAGGCCGGTGCCCTGAATCCGGCTTACCGTGGAGGTGCGCTCCCGCTCGAAGGGCTCAAAGATCTTTTGGGCAAACTCCGGGCTCATGCCGATGCCGTTATCTTTGATGCGGAACTCGTACTGCCCGCAGCCGCGCACCTTACCGACAAGCTGCCGCACCCGCACCGAGACCGTACCGCCCGCCGGGGTAAACTTGATGGCGTTGGACAGCAGGTTCAACAGCACCTGATTCAGCCGGGTCTTGTCGCAGTAGACGTCCTCATCGGTCACGTCCATGGCGTCCATGTAAAGCTCCAGCTGCTTTGCATAAATTTGCCCGCTAACGATGGTTTTCAGGTCGTGCAGCACATCCGAAAGGTTGACCTCCACCTCTTCCAGATGAATTTTTCCACTTTCAATGCGACTCATATCCAGCACATCGTTGATGAGGGAGAGCAGATGGTTGCTGGATGCAAGGGTCTTGGCAAGATAATCCTTCACCCGCTCTTTATCGTCAATATTGCTGAGCGCCAGCGTGGTAAAGCCGATAATGGCGTTCATAGGGGTGCGGATATCGTGGGACATATTGGAAAGGAAGGTGCTCTTGGCGCGGTTGGCAGTCTCGGCGGCAGCAACTGCATTGGAAAGCGCCTGATTCACCTGCTTATCGGCGGTGCGGTCGGACATGACAAGAATATACTTTGTTCTGCCCTCCACCTCGCTGCCCATGGCGATGTTATGGAACCAGCGCCGCTCCTTGGTCTCCAGATGCTCATACTCAAAATCCCACTCGCGCTGTTCCCCGCTGAGCAGCCCCTCCAGAAAGTTTTTGCCGTGCTCCGGGGAGCCCTTCGGGTGCAGCCTATCCAGAATATGGATATCCTGCCGAGCTTTATCTTCCGGCACACCCAGCAGTCGCTCGATGTTCGGACTGACATAGTCCACCTTGGTGGTCTTTGCGTCCAGCATCAGGAAAATGTCGTCCACGTTCTGTGAGAGCTTTTGGAACAGCTCGTCCCGGTACAGGATCTCGGTATTCTTCCGGCGCAGCACGCTATGGCTTCTGCGCACGATGAGCAGAATGATCAGCACGGCAATGCCTGCGGCGATGCCCGTTACGATCTGCACCGTATGGAACCACAGCTTATCCAGACTGGCATTGACGATGCTGACCGGTACAAGCCCCACCATCGTCCAGTTCTGGACAGCCGTGCCCTCGTAGACCATATAATAGCTGATGTCGCCAAGCTTTACCTTCAGGTTTCCGCTGCTGCCCTGCGCAAAGGAATCCGAAAGGGCAAGAACCTGTTCCTCGGAAAGGTCGGAATGGTCGCGCAGCATCGCAATGAAGTTGTAAATAGTCTCTGTGCGGTTTACGGAATTGTCGATGATCACCTGTCCGTCCGGGTAGATCACATAGTTGCTGGCATTGCCCTGAAAGGCAGAGTTGTCCAGCAATTTCAGCACCGCATCATTATAATAGGCGATGGCAATGGCGTCGTAGGCAAACCCCCGGTAGCTGCCCTGCGTTTTGGGGCAGGCAAACACGAGCATCTGGGATTTGCCGGGCAGTGCCGCATTTATGACGATGTCCTTGCCCTTGGAAAGCTTTTCGTCCAGATTTGTCTGCAACCCAAGGTAGCCGGTTTCCCCGGTCACGGTCATGTAGTTGCCGTCATAGGAAAGGAAGTAGAAGCCGACAAATCCGGTGTTCTGCTGCGCTTCCTCGATATACGCCTGAATCTCTGCTTCATCCGAGGTATTTTCCAGAAAGCCGTTGTACAAATGCAGATAGGTCAGGTTTTTGCGCACCATCTCGCTGAGCATATTGTTGGATTTATGCAGCACCTCTTCCAGATGTGTGGTGCTTTCCTGATAGATGGTCTGCGACACAAACGAGATGTACCGGACACCGAAACCTGCTATCAGCAAAATCAGCAGAAAGATGACGCAAGCGGCAGGGAGCCATTTTTGCCGGGGATGGCAGCCGCGTTTGGATTCGTGCTTTTCGTCTGCCATTCCGCTCACCTCAGTGTCATGTAGTTTTCAGGCTCTGCAAGCGCTGCGCCGCCGCCGGAAACGTGATCGCGCCATGTTATTTTCGCCCATGTATCTTCGCCCGCAGACGTGCCGCTTTCGCTGGTAAGCATAGCGTTCATCTGCTTTTCCGGTGCAAAACAGGTCACGGTAATGGTGTCGTCATCCCCCAGCGGCTGTCCGTTCCGGGTGATGCCGGTCAGGGTATAGCTGCCGTTGTTCTCCTTTACCTCCACGGCAATGCCGCTGACCACCGGCAGAGAGCCGCGGTTGAAGGGCACAAAACCGCCCTCGCAGCCTTCCACATAAGCGCGGACGAGTTCTTTCAGCTGGGCACCGGTCATGGTGCGCTGGCGAGACATCAAGCCGTTGGGCATGATCATGGAAGCCGCCATCTTTTTGGTATAGTCTGCCTTCAGCACACTGCCGGTAAAGCTGTTTGCGGTGGCAAGCAGCACATCCGTGCCGTAAACGCCACGCAGCGTGTTTGCCATCACGGAGAAGGCAGCGTTGCCGCCGTCTGCGTGGAACACATTGGAGTAGCTCTTCCCGGAGGTCAGCACGGTTTCATCCGCCGCAGGCGCTTCCTCAGCGAGAAGCTGGGCGTTGAACGCCTGATACGCCCGCTTGGCGGTAAGCTCGCCCGCGATCATCCGGGAGACTACATCCTTGGAAACGGCAAAGAAATCGTTAGAAGCAATGCGGATATACATGTGGTTTTCTTCCACCACATCGCGCACGTCCTTCATGTAATCGGTCAGGCGCAGGGGGACGTTCTGGCTGTAACTCAGCACGTCCTGTCCGTCGGCAACGATGCGGTTCTGTGCATCCTCAGAGAGCATGACGTTGAGCACCTTCATGGCTTTTTCCCGGCGCGCGGTGTCCTGCTCCAAGTCGCGGTTCAGGGCGATTTGGAAATACGGGGTGGTCATGATCCACTTTTCGCCATTCTGACTGAAGAAGGGTAAAAAGGTCGTGTCGATACCCTCATCCTGAAACATCTTTACGCCGGCAGAGCTGCCAAAGTACATGGCAACTTCCCCGTTCCGGAACAGGTTCATCACGTCATCGTAGGTATGCGCAAGGTCGTCTGCCGTAAGGTGGGTATCCTGAATGAACTGCTCCATCCGCTCAAAAGCGCCCGGCCACACGGCATCGTCCAGACCCACCCGCACGGTGCTGGCGGGGTCGCTGTAAGCGGTGCGCCACTTGCGCCCTTCCGTAGTGGTCAGCTCGGCAGCGGAAAGACCCTGCAAGGTTTCCATGCAGGTGTAATCATAGGTGTAATCGGCGGTAAAGCCGCGGATGCCTACCGCTTCAAATGCCTGACAGGCTGCCACAAAGCTTGCGTAATCGGTGGGCAGCGGGATATCGTACTGCTCAAAAAGGCTGCGGTTGACCACAAAGCCATGGGCATCCGCGCAGACCGGCAGCCAGTTCACGCTGCCGTCCTCGTTTTTAAAGCTGTTGAGGTAGGTGTTGTACACAGCGCCCGCCTCGTTTGTCATGGCAAGGTTCATCAGGCTGTCCTTCAGCGGGGCAGCATCATGCAGCGAGAACCGGCAGCAGGTGATGATATCCGGCAGACCGCCATTCTGCTGCAAAAACTTGTAAAAATCCAAATCGTTGTTGCCGACAATAAATTCAATATTCACATCCGGCAGCTGGGACTGGATATAAGGTGCATAGGTTTCGTACAGGTTATTGCTCCACAGATACACCTGAATAGTCTGGGCATCCTCCTGCTCCTGTACCTGTTCTACGCTTTTTGTACCGCAGCCGGTCAGCAGGGACAGCCCTACCACCAGCGCCAAAAGCACAGAAATAAGGCGGCGCAATGTTTTTTTGTTCATCAACTCGTTCTCCTCACAACTCTTGGGCAGCTGCCGTTTTGCGGCAAAGCTGCCTTAGCTTGCCAATTATACATCACCGTCCACGGAAATGATGCCGCAAATATTTTGCGTGCTTCCCCGATACCGCGAAAAGGCACAGCACAATTAAAGATATAAAAATATTTTACCATTATCAGGAAGATTTTTCAATCAATTTTCACATATTCATCCACAAAAACTTCACATGTCCGATTTCTTTGCTCCAGCCGCTAACCTATTATAAAAGCATCCCCGCAAAAAACCTTCCGTCTGTTTACCCGTTTCTTTTTGCGGCAGGTTATGCTATAATACCCCTTGGATTTGTACATCCGCAGGAGAAAAATTATGATCAAAGCAACCATCGTCATCCCCAATATCAACGGCAAAGGCTGGCTGCGGGATTCCATTGAGTCCATCTACGCCCAGACCGAGCAGGATTTTGAGCTTATCGTGGTGGACAACGGTTCCACCGATGAAAGTCTGGAACAAGCCCGCAGCTATTGCACTCGCTCCAACTTTACCCTGATCGAAAACGGACGCAACACCGGCTTTTCCTATGCAGTGAATCAGGGCATTGCCCGGGCGCAGAGCAAGTATGTGGTGCTGTTCAACAACGACGCTTTTGCCGAGCCGCAGTGGCTTGCCGCGCTTTTGCGCACCGCCGATGCCGACCCCAAGATCTTTGCGGTGCAAAGCCTGATGATCCGGCATTTTGAGCGGGAACTGGCTGACGATGCCGGGGACTATGTAACATGGATGGGCTTTGCCTGCAAAACCGGCGATGGCCGCCGCGCCAGCCGTTACACCAAGCAAAAGCGCATTTTCTCGGCCTGCGGCGGCGCAGCACTGTACCGCAAAAGCATTCTGGACGAGATCGGCGGCTTTGACGAAAACTTTTTCGCCTACTTTGAGGATGTAGACCTGAGCTGGCGCGCCAACAATGCCGGCTACAAAAATGTGCTCTGCCCTGCCGCCAAGTGCTACCACATCTGCGGTGCCAGCACCGGCGCAGTGCGCTACAACGCCTTTAAAAGCCAGCAGAGCGGCCGCAACAGCATTCTGCTGCCGCTCAAAAATGAGCCGCTGCTGATGCTGGTGCTCAACTTTATCCCGCTGGCGCTGGGCTACCTGCTCAAGTGCTACAAGTTCCACAAGCAGGGCTTTGGCGAGGCCTGGGACAAGGGTATGCACGAGGCCTTTGCCCTGCTCAAAGCGGGCAAGCTGGGCAAGCGCCCCTTCCGCTGGCGCGATTTGCCCAACTACATCCTGATGGAGCTGTGGATGATCTGGAATATGGTGCCCTACCTGTGGTATCGGCTGATAGTGGTACGATTTGACCTGAAGTAAGACGCGCAAAAAACACCCGACTGTGAAAGCAAACGCACAGTCGGGTGTTTCCATTTACATGTTACGCTGCGGTGCTGGCGGCATCCTCAGCGGCGGGGGCTTCTGCCACGGCGCTGTCAGCGTTCGCTTCCGCCTGCGCTTCCGGCTGCGCAGCCGAAGCAACAGCCGAATCTGCCGCAGCGGAATCTCCGGCAGTCGCCAGAATGGCGTCCTGCACATCGCTTTCTGCCATGGGCTCCGGCTGCGCGGCAGCGGAGCTTGCGGCGCTTTCGGGCTTCGTCTCGCTCTCGGTCAAACCGGTCAGATACCAGCTGCCGCTCTGGCGCTCGAACAGGTAATCCATATACTTGGTTGGGGTGTCCGAGGAAGGGTTGATGATGCTGTCGTCCGCGCTGGCGGTGGGGATATAGCCCACGGTGACGTGCAGCTTGCCGCTGCGCTTGAACAGCTTGACCACGGTGGCGCGGTAGTAGCCCACCGTACCGGTAATGGGGATCTTGTAGCACTGAGTCGTCTCGTCAAACTCGACGGTCATATCCTCCATGTCAAAGCTGCGGTGGGTCAGCTTAAAGCCGGGACCCAGCAGCTTTGCCAGATAGGCGTCCACCTCCACCGAGGGCAGCAGCAGCTGCTCGGTCTCGGGGTCGGTGTTGTAGTTCTCAAATCCGCCCTGCGTCTCCTGAATGCTGTACACACAGCCCCACACGGCTGCTTCCCGCAGGGTCAGGTCGTCGATGTTCTCAATGCCGTCAAAGGGCATGGGGTCGAACAATACCAAGCCTTCCAGTTTGTCCTCGTATTCCTGCTTTTGTGCGGTATCGTCAAAGAGGTTTGCCACAAGGCCCACACCGGCCCGCAGCACCGTGATAAACCCGATGAGCACCAGCACTGTGATCAGCAGACCCAAGGTCTGCCGCCAGCGGCGGCGCTTGATCCGGGCGTGTTCTTCCGGGGTGATCGTATGTTTCATTGGTCTGAGTCTCCCAAAGTTTTTTTGTCTACCCAACAGTATACCACATCCGGCCGCAGAGTGCAAAACCTGTACCGGTGGTTTTTTTGTGAAAGCAGGCTTTTTATTCCCAGTCCTTCCATATCTCGGGCTGGTAGCCCACGGTGGCCTTGCGTCCGTTGCGCACGATGGGGGTCTTGAACAGCTGCTGGTTTTCAAACAGCTTGTCCTCCTTCTGCCAGTCTACCAGCGCGTCCAGCAGTGCAAGGGTCTGCTTGTCCTTTGCCGCCGGGTTTACCAGCGCTTCCCAGCCGCCCAGAGCGCGCGCCACGTTATCAAACTCGCCACGGCTCATGCCTTTTTCCTTCAGGTCGATCATCTGGAACTTAATGCCGCGCTCCTTAAAATAGCGCTGCGCCTTTTTGGTATCAAAACACTTGCTTGTGCCAAAGATCTGGATATTCATCTTATCTCCTCCTGCCGGTTCCCGGCGGTCTTATTGTACCACACCGCAAACCGCTTGCATAGGCATAATTTGCGGCAAAACGGGCAATGCTTTCCGCAAAGGAGGTGTTTGCATGAACGCATTCGTAGACCCTGAGCTGTGCATCGGCTGTACCCAGTGCGCCGGGCTGTGCCCCGCCGTGTTCCACATGGAGGGAGTTTTGGCTGTGGCAGAGCCCGGCCCCATCCCACCGGAGGAGGTGCCGCAGGCCGTCACCGCAGCCCAGAGCTGCCCGGTAAGCGCCATCCGCATTGAGGAATAAGCCCGGCACCGGTAAGGCTGCTGCACAGCTTGTGCGGCAGCTTTTTTTCGGCAGGACGATTTAAAATGCCCTCCGCGCTGCTCTGGGCATAAGCAGTGGAAAAACATTTTGAATTGCACGATTGTCACGGCTCGTAAGCCGTGACAATCGCATTTTTACGAGAGATGGCACAGCCACTTCTCTTTTTTTACGCAAAAAGCTCCCGCGCGGTGCGGTTTTGTGCTATACTATAAGATGTGAAATTACGCAACGGAGGAACTGCATTATGCGTTTACTGGTCATTGACGGCAACAGCATTGCCAACCGCGCTTTTTACGGCATCAAGCTGCTGACCACCAAGGACGGACGTTATACCAACGCCATCTATGGCTTTTTGAACATTCTGCTCTCCCTGCTCAAGGAGTGCCAGCCGGACGAGGTGGCTGTGGCTTTTGACCTGAAAGCTCCCACCTTCCGGCATAAAATGTACGATGGTTACAAGGCCACCCGCCACGCCATGCCCGAGGAACTGGCGCAGCAGATGCCGGTGCTCAAACAGCTGCTGGCAGACCTTGGCTACCGCACCGTTACCGCCGAGGGCTGGGAAGCGGACGATATTCTGGGTACGCTGGCTGCTGCCTGCGCCGCCCGGAAGGACGATTGCTTCCTTGCCACCGGAGACCGCGACAGCCTGCAGCTGGTAAGCGAGAGCACCACCGTGCTGCTGGCCGCCACCGTGATGGGCCGCAGCAAGACCGTGGTGATGGACGAGGACGCCATTCAGGAAAAATACGGCCTTGCACCCAGGCAGCTTATTGAGGTGAAGAGCCTGATGGGCGATACCTCGGATAATATCCCCGGCGTGAAGGGCATCGGCGAAAAGACCGCGCTCTCTCTGGTGCAGGCCTTCGGTTCGCTGGAAGGCGTGTACGAAAACATTGACGACAAGCGCATCAAGCCCAAGCAGCGGGAGCACTTGTTAGAAGATAAGTCCATGGCCGAGTTGAGCCACACGCTGGGCACCATCCGCACCGATGCTCCCATCGACACCGCCGAGGGTGCCTACACCGTGGGCGAGGGCAACAAGCCTGCCGCTGTGCGGCTTTTGCAGGAATTGGAGATTCACTCCCTGATCCCGCGGTTCGGGCTGGACGGCGTAGCACCGGAAGCCGCCGCCGAGGAGCAGGCCGTGGAACTGCCGGAAGCAGAGCTCACTCCCCTGCCCCTGACCCCCGCCGGGCACTATCTGGTGGCTGCCCGCCCCGCCGTTACCGGCAAGCAGGGCACCCGCAACGTGGTATTGCAGCCGGAAAGCTGGTACGCCGTGCAGGATACCACCGTCTATCCGCTGGAGGATGCCGACCTAGTGCGGCTGCTGGACAACGCCGATGTGACGCTGGATGTGTTCAACTCCGCGCCCCTGTACGCCAAGGCCATGGCTGCCGGCGGCTGGGGCAGCAGCATCGTCTGGGACGGCAAGCTGGCCGCCTATCTGCTGGACGCTTCCGCCTCCAAGTACCAGATCAGCGAGTTGATCCCCGCCTACAAGGCCGCTGCCGCCTTTACCTGCACCGATTACCCGGACGCCGGGCGGCTGGCTGACCTGTTTGCCCGGATGAAGGCCGAGATCACCGCCTGCGGCGAGGATGCACTGTACAACGAGATCGAGTTCCCGCTGGCACAGGTGCTGGCCGATATGACCCGCACCGGCGTGCTGGTGGATAAGGACGGCATCGAGCAGTTCGGCGTAAAGCTGCGGGAGGAACTGGAGCAGGTGCTGACCCGCATCCACATGGAGACCGGCAGCGCCACCTTCAACCCCAACAGCCCCAAGCAGCTGGGCGAGATGCTGTTCGACACCATGGGTCTGCCTCACGGCAAAAAGACCCAGCGCGGCTGGTCCACCGACGCCGAAACGCTGGAAAGCCTGCGCGAGTACCCGCTGGTGGAGGACGTTTTGCAGTACCGCGCCTACCAGAAGCTGAACTCCACCTATGTGGAGGGTCTGCTCAAGGTCATTGGCGAGGACGGACGCATCCACTCCACCTTCAACCAGACCGAAGCCCGCACTGGGCGGCTTTCCTCCGATAACCCCAACCTGCAGAACATCCCCATCCGCACCGAGCTGGGCAGCCAGCTGCGCGCCTACTTTGTTGCAAAGCCGGGCTGTGTGCTGGTGGACGCGGATTACAGCCAGATCGAGCTGCGTATTCTGGCGCACATCACCGGGGACGAACACATGCAGCAGGCCTTTTTGAACGGTGAGGACATCCACCGCAGCACCGCCGCCAAGATCTACGGCATCCCGCAGAGCGAGGTAACGCCCCGGCTGCGCTCCTCTGCCAAGGCCATCAACTTCGGCATCATGTACGGCAAGGGTGCGTACAGCCTTTCCAAGGATATCGGCGTGACCGTGAAAGAAGCCGACGCCTTCCTCAAGAACTATCTGGCGGCTTTCCCCAGCGTGAGCGGCTATATGGATAAGACCATCGCGGATGCCAAGGCAAACGGCTATGTGTCCACCCTGTTCGGCCGCCGCCGCACCCTGCCGGAGCTGGCCAGTACCAACTTCAATGTGCGCGCCAGCGGCGAGCGCATGGCCCGCAACACCCCCATTCAGGGCACTGCTGCGGACGTGATCAAGCTGGCCATGGTGCGGGTGTGGAAGCGCCTGCGGGATGAAAAGATGGCAAGCCGCCTGATCCTGACCGTCCACGATGAACTGATCGTGGAGGCCCCGGAGGCAGAGGCTGAGCAGGCTGCCCGCATCCTGCGGGAGGAAATGGAAGGCTGCGTGCAGTATGCGGTGCCCCTGAGCACCGATGTGCACGCAGGCAAAAACTGGCTGGAGGCACACTAAAATGATCATTCTCGGAATCGAGTCTACCTGTGATGAGACTGCCGCTGCACTGGTGGAGGACGGACGGCATCTGCTGAGCAACGTCATTTCCACCAGCGTCAAGGAGCAGGCGCTGTACGGCGGCGTTGTGCCGGAGATCGCCAGCCGCCGCCACTGCGAATTTATCAGTGCTACGGTCAAAAAGGCTCTGCTGGACGCCGGCAAGACCATAGACGATGTGGACGCTGTGGCTGTCACCTTTGCACCGGGGCTCATCGGTGCGGTGCTGGTGGGCGTAAACTTTGCAAAAGGTCTGGCCTACTCGGCAGGCAAGCCGCTGGTGCCGGTGCACCATCTGCGGGGACACATCGCCGCGCTCTACCTGACCCACCCGGAACTCAAGCCGCCCTTTTTGTGTCTGGTGGCTTCCGGCGGGCACAGCCATATCGTAGAGGTGCAGGACTACACCCACTACCACATTTTAGGCCACACGGTGGACGATGCTGCGGGCGAAGCCTTTGACAAGGTGGCCCGCACACTGGGTCTGCCTTACCCCGGCGGCCCCAGCGTAGCCGCTGCCGCCAAGACCGGCGACCCCAAGGCCTACCGTCTGCCGGTGCCCCATGTGGAGGGCAAATACAACGTGAGCTTTTCCGGTTTAAAGACCGCTGTGCTCAACGAGGTGAACAAGGCGCAGATGAAGGGCGAGGAAGTGAACGTCCCCGACCTTGCCGCCAGCTTTCAGGAGCGCATTGCGGGCATTCTGGCCGAAAAGCTGCTGCTGGCTGCTGCCGATACCGGGGCAAAGCAGGTGTGCCTTGCCGGGGGTGTCGCCGCCAATGGCCGTCTGCGCCAGCTGGTGAATGACGGTGCCCAGAAGCTGGGCGCAAAGGTCTATCTGCCGGAACTGAAGTTCTGCGGCGACAACGGCGCGATGATCGCGGCACAGGGCTACTACCAGTACATTGCCGGACACACCGCCGGGCTGGAACTGAACGGCCTGCCCACCCTGCCCATCGACTATGAATAAACACAACACCGGAGGTGTTCCCATGACTAAGCGCAATCCTATCCTGCAAAGCCTGTTCGACCGCAAGTCGGTGCGGGTGTATGAAGAAAAGCCCATCCCTGCCGAGATGAAGCAGGCCATTTTGGAAGCTGCCGCACAGGCACCCTCTGCGGGCTGTCAGCAGCTGTATACCATTTTAGACATCACCAACCCGGCACTGAAAGAAGCGCTGGCCGATAGCTGCGACCACCAGCCCTTTATTGCCAAAGCGCCGCTGGTGCTGGTGTTCTGCGCCGACTGCAAAAAGTGGTATGACGCCTACTTAGAGGTCGGCTGCACGCCCCGCACCCCGGGCGTGGGCGATCTGATGCTGGCGGTCACGGACGCCGCCATTGCCGCCCAGAACGCCGTAGTCGCCGCCGAAAGCTTTGGCATCGGCTCGTGCTACATCGGGGATATCATGGAGAACTGCGAAATCCAGCGCAGTCTGCTGCACCTGCCGGATTATGTATTCCCGGCGGTGATGCTGGTATTCGGCTGGCCCACCCAGCAGCAGAAGGAGCGGGCAAAGCCCCAGCGCTGCGCCATGGAGCACATCGTGCACGAAAACGGCTACCGCACCATGGACGGCGCAGAGCTGCGGGACACCTTCGGCTACAAGGCCGGAAATGCCCCCTTTGAGCAGTGGTGCACCGCCTTTTGCAACCGCAAGTATAACTCCGATTTTTCCAAAGAGATGACCCGCTCCGTGGAGGAATATCTGAACCAGTTCCGGTAATCTAAAACGTTTCTGAACCACAATCATAGCAATTAAAAAGCGGCAGCTGCACGGTGTTTTGTGCAGCTGCCGCTTTTCGTTTATCTCTGGTTTTCCGCAAACAGTGCGCCCAGCTCCGGCAGGATATCATGGGGCAGCATCCCATACTCGCCGCGCTTTGCGGCGGCACGGTCGGCGGCGGCACCGTGCAGGTATACCGCACAGGCAGCGGCTTCGTAAGCGGGCAGACCGCAGGCCAGCAGCGCCGCCAGCATCCCAGCCAGCACGTCCCCGCTGCCGCCCCGGGCAAGCCCCGGGTTGCCGGTTTGGTTCACGCACACCCGCCCGTCCGGGCTTGCCACCACGGTGCGTGCCCCCTTCAGCACCACCACAGCGTTCCACGCCTTGGCATAGCGCAGGGCGATGCCCTCCCGGTCGGCGGCAAGCTCTGCCGCCGAAAGGCCGGTCAGCCGCGCCATCTCGCCGGGGTGCGGGGTGACTACCAGTTCCCCCGCCGGGTGCAGGAAGGACTTGTCCTCTGCCAGCAGCTGAGCGGCGGCGTTCAGGCCGTCTGCATCCAGCACCGCAGCCCCTGCAAAGCCGGGCAGAAGCTGCTGCACCAACGTGCGGGTCTCGGCGGCCCGGGCGGCGCTTTGCGCTGTTCCGCCAAGGCCGGGGCCCAGCAGCAGCACGGTGGCCTTCTGCCGCCAGAGTAGCGGCACATTTTCCGGCGCAATGCCACCCTGCGCGCCCTCCTTACAGGGGCACAAGCAGCACTCCGGCAGGCGGGTGACGGCGGCACTGACCACCGGCTCTACGCTTGCAAGGGTAACGATGCCCGCCCCGGTGCGCAGTGCACCCTCGGCCGCCAGCAGGGCAGCGCCCCGGTAAAAAGCGCTGCCCGCCACCGCCAATACACTGCCAAAGGTGCCCTTATGGCTGTCCCGGGCACGGCGCGGGATGCTCTGCCAGACAAATTCTTCAGTAATTTCCACAGCCATGGGTGCACCTCCAGAAAACGATTTTTAATGCCCTCCGCGCTGCTTTGGGCATCTTCAGCGGAATCATTATTTTAATATTGTCGATTTGGAAAATCTGCGGATTTTCCAAATCGACTTTTTTCACAAGAAAGAAAATTTTATTTGTACTCGGGCTATCGGAACGCCTGCGGGCGTTCCGATAGCCCATTTTCACAGGAGAAGCCTTTACGCCTGCCCCTGCACAAGGGCGCGGATCTGTTTTTCCACGTTCTGCACTTCCTCGTGGAACATCCGGGCGGACACGCGCAGTGCGCCGTGGCCAAGGATGATGACCTGCTCCATGCCGTCCGAGGTCGCCACGCGAACGCGGCGGCTCTTGCCGATTTCATGGGTGACCCGCTCGATAAACATATCGGCGGTCTCGGCTTCCTTGGTGTAGACCACATGGATATTGTGGTACTGCTCGATGGCACCGGGGCTGCCGGGCACGCGGTAGGCATCGAACACCAGAATGAGCACGCACTTCTGGTAGCCCTGATAGTTGCACAGAATGTCCATCAACCGATGGCGGGCGGCGTCTAAGCTTTCCTTTGACAGCGCGTTCAGCTCGTCCCATGCAAAGATGATGTTGTAGCCGTCCACCAATAGATATTCCGGGGCAATTTCCCACTGTTCAGCGGCAAAATCCGGGCGTTCGGTCTTTTGCACCGGACGGAACGCCGCCAGCGGGTCCCGCTTGATGGGGCCGTAGGTGCGCTCAAAAATTTTGAGCAGCTCGGCGTCCTCTTCCAGCGTGGCGCGGTAAGCCATAGCGCGGCGCTGGGGTGCAGCCTGCGCCTCCGGGCGGGCGGGCTTTGCCTTGCCCCAGCCGCTTTCAACGTGCATATGGCTGCGCACCTCGCTCCACGGCACCACAAAGCCTGCACCGTGGGCGCAGAACACGGAATCTGCGGGGTTTTCCAGATCATGCTCCGGCTGGTAGCCGATTTCTGCAATGACCTGCTGCGCGTTGTGGCAGGGGCGGTAGCCGTCCAGCGTCAGGCTCAGATGTCCTCTGCCGCGGGTGTAGCTGACCACCTCCATGGGGTAGTTGCGCATGGTGGCAACCGGCGCAAAGCCGGTCAGGGTGGCAGTCTCTGCGCCGCTTTCCGGCGGGTCGAAACTGCCCTCCATGCGCTGGATATCGCTCATGGCACGGCCGATGTTCTCCACCGGCACTTCCAGCCGGAAGGCATACCACGGTTCTAGCAGCTGGCTTTTGGCCAGCATCAGCCCCTGCCGCACAGCGCGGTAGGTGGCCTGCCGGAAATCGCCGCCCTCGGTGTGCTTGAGGTGCGCTCTGCCGGTGAGCAGGGTGATTTTCACATCCGTCAGCGGTGCGCCGGTCAAAACGCCAAGATGCTGCTTTTCTTCCAGATGGGTCAGCACCAGCCGCTGCCAGTTTTTGTCCAGAATCTCTTCCCGGCAGTCGGCGGCAAACTGCATCCCGCTGCCCCGGGGCAGCGGTTCCAGCAGCAGATGCACCTCGGCATAGTGGCGCAGCGGCTCGTAGTGTCCTACGCCCTCCATGGGCTCGGTGATGGTCTCCTTATACAAAATGCCGCCCGGGCCAAAGGATACTTCCAGCCCGAACCGCTCGGCCAGCAGGCTGCGCAGCACTTCCAGCTGCACCTCGCCCATCAGCTGCACATGAATTTCGCCCAAGCTTTCGTTCCACACCACATGGAGCTGCGGCTCTTCCTCCTCCAGCCGGTGCAGCTTACCCAGCGCGGCGTGCACATCTGTGCCTTCCGGCAGCAGCACCTGATAGCTGAGCACCGGTTCCAGCACCGGCACATCGCTGTCCCGCTCTGCCCCAAGCCCGGTGCCGGGCTTTGCATGGGTCAGTCCGGTCACGGCGCATACCTGTCCCGGGCCGATGGCCTCGGTCAGGGTATACTTTGCGCCGGAGTACAGCCGCAGCTGGTTCGCTTTTTCTGCCCACGGCTCGCCGTCCGCTTCGCCGGCGAGCAGAGCCTTTACCTTCAGTTCCCCTCCGGTGACCCGCAGCCATGTCAGGCGGGTGCCCTGCTCGTCCTGCGATACCTTGAACACCCTTGCGCCAAAGGCGTGCAGTGCCGGGGCGGGGCGGGTGTAGCGGTCCAGCCCGTCCAGAAGTGCATCCACGCCGTCCAGCCGCAGCGCCGCCCCGAACCAGCACGGAAAGACGTGCCGCCGGGCAACTGCGGGGATGATGTCCGCATCGGTCAGGGTACCTGCATCCAGCATTTTTTCCATCAGCTGCTCATCGCACAGCGCCAGCGCCTCGTTGCGGGCGGCAGGCTCTGCGCCAAAATCCACAAAACCCTCGCCAAGGCGGTGGTTCAGCTGGGTGAGCAGCTGCTCCCGGGTCATGCCGGGCAGGTCCATTTTATTCACGAACACAAAGGTGGGCACATGGTAGCGCCGCAGCAGCCGCCACAGCGTTTCGGTATGGCTTTGCACGCCGTCCGTTCCGCTGACCACCAGCACGGCATAGTCCAGCACCTGCAAGGTGCGCTCGGTCTCGGTGGAAAAATCCACATGGCCGGGGGTATCCAGCAGGGTGATGGCGGTATTGCCCGCCGTAAGCAGCGCCTGCTTGGAAAAGATGGTGATGCCGCGTGCTTTTTCTAAGCTGTCGGTATCCAGAAAGGCGTCTCCGTGGTCCACCCGCCCCAGTTTGCGGATGGCACCGGCGCGGTAGAGCATGGCCTCGGAGAGGGTGGTCTTGCCGGAGTCCACATGAGCCAGAATGCCCAGTACGATCTGTTTTTGCGTTGTTTCCATGCACTGCTCCTATAACTATTATTTCCTGTTTATTGTAACACGCTTTGGAGGGAAAAGAAAGTTTTCAGGCGCAAATCCCGCAGGCAAAAAACAGCACCGGACAGAAAACGGTCTGCCCGGTGCAATTTTCTTAAAAAAGATCCAGCATATTGTCCAGATAGATTGCCTCCCGCACCTGCAGCTGGTATTCCGGCTTTGTCATGTAATAAAGCAGAAATTCCAGCACCAGTGCGCTGCCAAGCCCCCTGCCCTCTATCTTGAACTGGGAAAAGCCTGCGGGCAGATACCGCTGCCGGATGTCCTCCACCCCGATGAATCCGGGGCTGCGCATCGCCTTGGAAAAGCGGTAGCCCCCGGCGGCATCCGGGGCGGCGCAGCGGTGGTCCGGGCAGTCCTCGCCCAGATTCTGTCGGCTGACCGTCTCGTAGCAGCGCTTGCGCTCGGTGCAGCCGAACCAGCAGCACTCGTTGCACAAAAACTCCACCTTCGCTTTTTGCTCCGGCGGCAGGGTGCGCAGCTGTTCCAGCGCCGGGTTCAGCCGGAAGTCCGGCACCACATACCGGAACTGCGGCTTTGCCAATTCCTGCTGCAACTGCGTAAACTCGGTGAGCACTTTGGTGGTGGAGGATACCAAATACAGCTCCGGCCAGCGCTGCTGCAAATAGTCCGCCAGTAAATCGGAATGGACGATGACGCCGTTTGGCACACCGCCCGCCTTGGCAAACTGCTCACACAGGGCGTTGCACTGCGGGTCGGCAAGGTGCTCAGCCCGCAGCAGGGAGTTGCTGAAGGTCAGCCGCCCGGAGATGCCGTATTCCTGCAGCAGCGCCAGCACCTCGTGCACCGCTGCCCCGCCGCAGGAGATGCGTCCCCCACCCCAGATGCAGCCCGCCGGTGCACCGTAGATAGAGCCGATGGCGCACCAATCGTAAAAATATTCCCGGTGCTCCCGGTACAGCGGCAAAAACCGGCGGTACAGCTCGTAAAACTCAAACAGGCCGGGCAGATGATAATAGGCAGCTGCGGGCTTTTCCATGGCGGTTCCTTTCCTTCAAAAGGGCACTTCTGCGGTTTTTAGATGCCGCTTTCCGTTACGACCCTTCTCGTGAAAAAGCGTTTGTCGCGCCCCGCAGGGCGCGACAAGCGCAAAATATAAATAAGCTTTCCGCTGAAGATGGCCATAGCAGCGCGGAGGCCATTTCAAATCGTCCACTTGCTGAAAAGGCTGCTGCACAAAACCGTACAGCAGCCTTTTGCGTTGTATTTTGTCGCTGTTACACGGTGGCACCGACCTGAGGGGCGCCGCCGGCAAGCTGCTCTGCCGTAAGCGGCTGAGCTTCCACAGGGGCATTCAGCCGCTCCTTGGCCACAGCCAGCATCAGCTTGATGCGATTTTCCTGATTGACACGGGTGGCGCTGGGGTCGTAGTCGATGGGGGTGATGTTGGCGCTGGGATACAGCGCACGGATCTTGTTCACCATGCCCTTGCCCACGATGTGGTTGGGCAGGCAGCCAAAAGGCTGCGCACACACGATGTTGCCGTAGCCGCCCTGCACCAGCTCGATCATCTCGGCGGTCAGCAGCCAGCCCTCGCCCATTTTTGCGCCCAGCGAGATGACACCCTTGGGCTTTTCCACCAGCTCCTTGAAGGGGCCCGGCGCATAGAACCCGGCGTCCGTCTCTGCCTTGAGCATGACGCGCTCCACGCTGTCCAGCCAGTTGAGGAACTGATCCGTGCCCACCTTTACGGCCAGCTTACCGCCGTACAGCACATGATCCTCGCCCATGTTGAAGGCACAGTACTGCACAAAGCCCATCAGACCGGGGAAGTTCACCTCGCAGTCCTGACTTTCCAGAAACTTTTGCAGATCATTGTTGCCCAGCGGGCTGTATTTGACGTAGATCTCGCCCACAACGCCCACCTTGACCTTGGGCACCCGGGTGACCGGGATAGTGGCAAAGTCCTTTGCAATGAGCGGGAAGGTGTGCTTCATTTCCCGGGAAGTAAAGCCTTTCCCGGCCAGCAAGGCACGGCCCAGACGGGCGATCCAGCGATCCACCATGCGGTCAGCGGCACCCTTTTCGTTCTCGTAGGGGGCAACCTGATTGCGCAGCGCACACAGCATATCGCCGTAGAAGATGCAGGCGATGCACTTGCGTGCCAGCGGGAGGGTCATCTGGAAGCCGCTGTCCTTTTCCAGACCGGAAAAGTTCAGGCTTGCCACCGGGATCTGCAGATAACCGGCCTTGACCAGCGCCTTGCGCAGCAGATGGATGTAGTTGGAGGCGCGGCAGCCGCCGCCGGTCTGGGTGATCAGCAGGGCGGTGTGCTCCAGATCGTACTTGCCGCTGTTCAGCGCATCCAGAAACTGGCCGATGACCAGCAGCGCCGGGTAGCAGGTATCGTTATGCACATACTTCAGCCCCAGCTGTGCCACGGCGCTGCCGCAGTTGCCCAGCAGCTCACACTTATAACCCTCGCAGCGCAGTGCATACTCCATGAGCCGGAACTGAGTAACGGCCATGTTGGGGATAAGGATGGTGTGGGTCTTTTTCATCTCCGGGGTAAATTTGGGATAATTATATTCCATAGGTTCCTCCTATGTTGCTCTAAACAAGATAGTCCCCGTAAAAACTTCCCCCGCCGGGGGAAGTCTTTCAGCCTATCTTAAGGTTTCTTTTACTCTGCCTTTTCTGCGGCGGCCTCGTCCCGCTCGTCCAATGCGGCAAACAGGCTACGCAGGCGGATGTTCACGGCACCGAGGTTCGTGATCTCGTCGATCTTCAGCTGGGTATACAGCTTGTTGCCCCGCTGCAAGATCTCGCGGGTCTCGTCGGTGGTAATGGCATCCACGCCGCAGCCGAAGGACACCAGCTGCACCAGATCCATATCCTTCTGGGTGGTGCAGTACTTGGCGGCGGCATACAGGCGGCTGTGGTAGGTCCACTGGTTCAGCACGCTGGTGGGGAACTTCTGCACCCGGTTGGAGATGCTGTCCTCGGTGACCACCGCAGCCCCGTGGCGGGTGATCAGGTGGTCAATGCCGTGGTTGACCTCCGGGTCCACATGGTAGGGGCGGCCAGCCAGCACGATGATGCGCTTGCCCTGACGGCGTGCCTCATCGATGATCTCGCTGCCCTTTACCCGAATCTTCGCCATGTGCGCCTCGTACTCCGCGTAGGCGGCATCGGCTGCGGCCTGCACCTCCCGCTCAGAGATGCCGCCAAAGTACTTGGGCAGCACCTCTTTTGCCATTTTGTGCACAAAATCCTTGGGGCGATGGATGCCCACATAATCATAGATGAACTTTTTGCCCTCCAGCTCCGGGCAGTTGCCTGCCAGAACCTCCGGGTAGTAGGCCACCACCGGGCAGTTATAGTGGTTATCGCCCAAGCCCTCGTCCACATTGTAGGTCAGACAGGGGTAGAAGATAGCGTCCAGCTGCATCTGGCTCAGCGCCTTGATGTGACCGTGGCTCAACTTTGCCGGGAAACAGGCGGTATCGCTGGGGATGGTAGCCTGTCCGGCCAGATACAGCCCGCGGGTGGACACCGGGCTGGTGTGCACCGCAAAGCCAAGGCTCGTCCAGAAAGCGTACCAGAAGGGCAGCATCTCGTAGAAGCCCAGACACAGCGGGATGCCGATGGAGCCGCGCTTGCCGGGCACAGGCTTGTAGCTGGCCAGCAGCTGCTGCTTGTAGGCGTACAGGTTCAGGCTGTTGTCCTCGCTCTTGCCGGTAACGGGCTTGTCGCAGCGGTTGCCGGAGATGAACTTGCGGCCATCGGCAAAGGTGTTGACGGTCAGCTGGCAATGGTTGCCGCAGCCACCGCACTTGACGCTGACCACCTGCTGTGCAAAGCTTTCCAGCTCCTGCTCGTCCATCATGGCAGAGATGGTCTGGTTATTTTTGTGGCTCTGGCGCAGGCCGTACAAGGCAGCGCCGTAAGCGCCCATCAGACCGGCAATGTCCGGCCGGATGACCTCCACGCCCATTTCTTTTTCAAAAGCGCGGAGCACGGCTTCATTATAGAAGGTACCGCCCTGCACCACGATCTTGCGGCCCAGCTCTTCCGGGCTGGAAGCACGGATCACCTTGTACAGCGCGTTCTTGACCACGCTGATGGACAGGCCTGCGGAGATATTCTCGATGCTGGCACCGTCCTTCTGCGCCTGCTTGACCGAACTGTTCATGAACACGGTGCAGCGGCTGCCCAAGTCCACCGGGCGGTCTGCAAACAGACCCAGCGCGGCAAACTCCTTGACGTCGTAGCCCAGTGCCTGTGCAAAGGTCTGCAAAAAGCTGCCGCAGCCGGAGGAACAGGCCTCATTCAGGAAGATGTTGCTGATCGCGCCATCCTCGATCTTGAAGCACTTCATGTCCTGCCCGCCGATATCAATGATGAAATCCACGTCCGGCATAAAGTACTTGGCAGCGGTAAAATGCGCCACCGTTTCCACCAGACCGTAATCACAGCGGAAGGCGTTCTTTACCAGCTCCTCGCCGTAGCCGGTGGTGGTAACGCTTGCCACTTGCAGCCCCGGGTGCTCCTTGTAAATTTTGAGCAGCTGCTCCCGGATGAGGGGCAGCGGGTTGCCGAGGTTGGGCTGATAGTTGGTGTACAAAATCTGGCTCTTTTCGTCCACCACCACCAACTTGACAGTGGTAGAACCGGAGTCGATGCCGATATGCACCGGCCCGCAGTGGGCACCAAATGCCACGCGGGGTACACTGTGGGACATGTGCCGTGCATGGAAAGCCTCGTACTCCTCCTTACTGGCGAACAGCGGCGGCTCGCTGGCATAGGTAGCGGTAGCGGCGTACTTGTCCAACGCAGCGGCTACCTCGGTGAGCACAAATTCCTTGTCGGCGTACAGGGCAGCGCCCAGCGCCACATACAGCAGGCTGTTTTCCGGGCAGGTGCCGGTCACGTTCAGCGCCTCGTCAAAGCTCTTGCGCAGCACGGTGCTGAAGGTAAGCGGGCCGCCCAGATAAAGGATGTTGCCCTTGATGGGACGCCCCTGTGCCAGACCGGCGATGGTCTGGTTGACCACTGCCTTGTAGATACTGGCTGCGATATCCTCGGTGCGGGCACCCTGATTGATCAGGGGCTGCACGTCACTTTTGGCAAACACGCCGCAGCGGGAGGCGATGGTATAGGTGCGCTGCGCCTGCTCGGCTGCCTTGTTCATCTCCTCGGCGCTCATCTTCAGCAGGGTAGCCATCTGGTCGATGAAAGCACCGGTGCCGCCGGCACAGCTGCCGTTCATGCGCACCTCGGTGCCGTTGGTCAGAAACAGAATCTTGGCATCCTCGCCGCCCAGCTCGATGACGCAATCGGTCTGCGGCATAAAGCGCTTGACCGCCACGCGGGTGGAGAACACCTCCTGCACAAAGGGCACGCCGCAGCTGTCGGCTAAGCCCATACCGGCAGAACCGGAGATGCTGAGCAGCGCCTTGCGGCCATGCAGCTGCTCGGCATCAATGCGCCGCAGCAGCTCCTGCGCCTTTTCCAGAATATGACTATAATGTCGTTCGTATGTAGAATACAGCAGTTCATCATGCTCGCCCAGCACCACACACTTGATGGTGGTACTGCCGATGTCAAGACCTACTCTCACCTTGTTTTCCCTCCTAAGGACAAATAACCGGAGCATAACGCCCTGGCTGCTATGGTCAACAGCTTTCTCTTTTCAGCAGCCCGCATCACGCAGCTACGCTATTTTCAAGCAGCATTTGCTATAAAAAT
The DNA here is from genome assembly GCA_934539245.1 of uncultured Faecalibacterium sp. Taxonomy (GTDB): domain Bacteria; phylum Bacillota; class Clostridia; order Oscillospirales; family Ruminococcaceae; genus Faecalibacterium. Next base: position 6,914 of record CAKTCK010000020.1, on the reverse strand, counting down.
GCTGCAAATGCGTTTTTGCATACATTACTATTATAATCCAATTGCGGGCAGCATTCAATCCATGTTGTTTATTTTACACGAAAAAAATAGTATTTTTTGCTCAAATGGCTGAACTTTTTGTGAACAAGTGTCGTTTTTCCCGCAAAAAAAGCTGCCGCACAAACGCTGTGCAGCAGCCTTCCCACCTTATTAAAGCTCGTCCTCCGGGTCGCCGCGCTCCGGCATGGTGCGCATCTCCCGCACCAGCATGGCGCGCAGATGATACCGGCGCTGCTCCTGCTCGGTCTCTGTGTCGGTATGTAGCTCTACCGTGCCGTCGGGGCGGCTTTCGCCCGCATACAGCGGAATACTTACCACCGCTCTGGTGCCTTTTTTGGGGGCAGCCTCCAGCTGCAGGCTCCAGCCCATCCGGCGGCAGCATTCCTGACAAAGCAGCAGCCCCAGCTGTGCCCCGCCCAGAAAGCTGCGGCGATTTTCCAGCGCCGCCTGTACATCCTCACCGGGCAGACCGCAGCCATCATCGGTAAAGGTCAGCAGCCATGCCGTCTGGGTGCGGCGCAGTGCAATATTGACGCTGCCGCCCTCCCGGCTGGCGCGCAGTGCATTGGAGAGCAGATGCAGACACAACATCTCTGCATCGCTGCGGTCTGCCAGCGCACAGCAGGAGGTCCACCCGCCATAGTCCAGCCGGATGTCTACCCCAAGCTGCGCCCGGATCATATCAGCCTGTGCCGCCACCTGCCGCAGCAGATCACACAAATCGACCGGGTACAGCTGCGGCTTTTCGTCCCCGCGCAGAAACTCCAGCAGCGTCATAGCCTCGCTGAGGGTGCGATCCAGCTGCACAGCAGCGGCGTTGATATCTGCCACCGCCTGCCGGGTAGGCTCATCTGCACCGGTAAGACCAAAATGCTGTTCCAGATATTCACAGTTGCGCCCGATCAGCGCCAGCGAACGAAAGCAGACCTCCTCGATCCGCTTTTGCTGATCCGCCGTAAGTGACCGCGTTTCTGTCCTTTGCTGCTTCATTGCTCTGCCTCCCGGGACACCACTTATTTATCTGTTTTTTGCCGGAGCACAACACCCCTGACTGCATAGATCAGTTTTCCGGTGGTGGGTTTGCCGCTACCCAGCCTCGTATCAGCTTTAAACGCCAGCCACGCAGGGTTCGGCTTTGCTTCCAGCTGGTCCACCATACGGCGGATACCGCTGTCCACCGCAGTGACCGATGTTTCAAACTGCTCGCTCACTGCCTGTAAGATCTCCTTGCGGATCGCCAGCTTCTGGCTGGTGCTGCACACAATGCTGACCGCACAGGTGAGGTATCTGGCATTGATATCCGTCCGTGAAATGCCCCACGTCTCGTACAGCTGGCCGCACTGCTGCTCCAGCTGTTGGTTCTGCTGACCCGGCATCCGATAAAGTTGCCACAGCAGCTTTTTCAGCTCCGTGCCCTCTACACAGTAGCAGCCATCATGGCTTCCCGGCAGCACCGCATCTCTGCGTCGGCCTGCACGCTGCACCAGCAGCACCGGTCTGTCCTTCAGCTGATACAGCTGCCGGGCAAACTGCTCCATCGACATATCCGCCAGCTCGCTGCACAACACTACGGCATCATAGCGGGTACCCTGCTGCAGCCGCTGCATCAGCTTTTCCCCGCTGCAAAAGCAGGCGCATTCAATGGCGTTTCCCTGTTCCTGCAGATAACGCTTCTGAACACGAAGTTCCTTCAGATCATAGCTTGCAAGGGCAACCCGCAGCTGGGCTGTTCGCTCACTGTTCACACCAAGCGCCGCCTTTCCCTCCTGCCGGGTCGAGAGCTGTCAGCTCTGTGACAACATCCTGCCAAATCTCCGGCTGAACTCCATTCTCGCACAGATAGCGCAGGATCCGATAGCAGAATTCCGGCGCAGCCGCAATATACTGGCTGTCCACGCGCTGTCGGCTGCCCAGCCTGCACAAAGTCAGCCGACAGCCTTGTGTACCCTCCACTTCCATGGCATACACCAGCGTATACGCCTTCTGCAGGCCATCAATGGCAGAATACTGCCGGATCATAGGTGAAAATGTACGTTCCATTTCAGTTCCTCCTTGCTGCAAGGGCATTGCTTTTTTGCCTTGTGTGTCCTTTTTTATTGTATGGAGCAGGAGAAGCTGTTACAATCCTAAAGAAATGTTTGCTCATGCCGGATTTATGCGGCTTTTCGGAAATGTGTCGCCGTTTTTCTAATTCCGACACATTTTCCACGCGGCGCAGTGGGTGTCCGTGTTTTGTTCCGTGCGCCGCTGCCGATTTTAGAATAGCACGTTCGCCCTGTAAATTCAACCGGTATCTTTTTCCGGTTTTGCTTTTTTATCCTGTACGCGCGAATCCATGCAGGCTTTGCCGTTCCGGCTTTGTTTTGTCATGGTTTATTCACAAGATTTTGCTATAATAGATTATATATCGTCTGCATTTCTCATCTATTTTGATCCATAGGCTCAGCGCCCGGCGGCGCAGTACCGGAAAGGCACATCCATGCTCAAACTTAAACAGATCAATAAGGAATATAAGACCGGCGAACTGGTGCAGCATGCGCTGAACAACGTCAGTCTGAACCTGCGGGATAACGAATTTGTGGCCATTCTGGGCCCCAGCGGCTCCGGCAAGACCACGCTTCTGAACATCATCGGCGGTCTGGACCGCTACGACAGCGGCGATCTTATCATCAACGGCATCTCCACCAAAAAATATACCGACCGCGACTGGGACTCCTACCGGAACCACACCATCGGCTTTGTGTTCCAGAGCTATAACCTGATTCCCCACCAGACTGTGCTGGGCAATGTGGAGCTGGCGCTGACCATCTCGGGTGTTTCCAAGGCCGAGCGCCGCCGCCGCGCCGCAAAAGCGCTGGAGCAGGTGGGGCTGGGCAACCAGCTGCACAAGCACCCAAGCGAGATGTCCGGCGGACAGATGCAGCGGGTAGCCATTGCCCGCGCACTGGTGAACAACCCCGATATCCTGCTGGCAGACGAGCCCACCGGTGCGCTGGACAGCGAGACCAGCATTCAGGTAATGGAGCTGCTCAAGGAGGTAGCCCGTGACCGGCTGGTGGTCATGGTCACCCACAACCCGGAGCTTGCCGAGCAGTACGCCACCCGCATCGTAACGCTGAAGGACGGCGTGATCTGCTCCGACTCCATGCCCTACGAGCCTGAGGACGAGGCGGCTGCCGCAGCACCCGTGCACCGGAACATGGGGCACTCCTCCATGTCCCTGCTCACCTCCCTTTCCCTCAGTTTCAACAACCTGCTCACCAAAAAGGCGCGCACCCTGCTTACCGCCTTTGCCGGTTCCATCGGCATCATCGGCATTGCGCTGATCCTTTCGCTTTCCAACGGTGTAAACCACTATATCAGCGAAACGGAGCGTTCCACGCTGGCCTCTTATCCGCTGCAGATCAGCAGCTCCGGCATGGATCTGACCAGCCTGCTGGACCCCAGCACCCATGCCGATGCGCTTGGCTCCACCCCCGCCCCGGAGGGCATGGTGACAGTCCGGCAGATGCTGGCACAGCTGAATATCGGCGCTGCCACCAATGACCTGCGCTCTCTGAAAGCCTATCTGGACAGCGACGCCTGCTCCATCCGGGATAATGCCACGGTGGAATACACCTACAATGCTTCCCCGCTGATCTACCGGCAGGACGCAGACGGCACGGTGCAGAAGCTAAACCCGGACACCACCTTTACCGACCTTGCCGGTCAGAACACCTCGGTATCCAGTCTGCTGACTTCGGTATCCAGTCCCCATGTGTTCGGCGAAATGGCCGAGACCCCCGCCCTTTATGAGGATCAGTACGACGTAAAAGCCGGCCGCTGGCCGGAAAAGTACAACGAGCTGGTGCTGGTGCTGAGCGCCAACGGCAGCATTTCGGACTACGCCCTATACGCCATGGGAATGCGGGATCAGGCAGAGCTGGACAAGATGCTGCAACAGTACGCCAGCAACCAGCTGGTCGATCTGCCCGATGATTACGGCACCTATGCCTACGAAGATTTTCTCGGCAAGACCTTCCGGCTTGTCAACAAAGCCGACTGCTACACCTACGATGCCGAGCGCAAGCTCTGGCTGAACAAGCAGGCGGATGCCGATTATATGCAGCAGGTCGTGGCCGACAGCGAGGAGCTGACCGTTGTGGGCGTTGTGCAGCCCAAGGCCGATGCCACCTCTGCCATCCTGTACACCGGGCTGGACTATCTGCATGAGCTGACCTATCATGTGATCGATCAGGCTGCCGACAGCACCATCGTGCGCCAGCAGCTGGCCGACCCGGACACGAACGTACTGACCGGCGAGCCCTTTGGCGCTGCCGGCAGCACTGTGCTGGATATCACTTCCCTGTTCTCGGTGGACACGGATGCCCTCAAGGATGCTTTTCAGTTCGATGCCAGTGCCCTGCATTTTGACCTGAGCGGTGCCTTTGACCTGACAGATGGCTCCTTTGACCTTTCCACCCTCATCGACCCCTCCAGCTTTCAGCTGGATCTGAGCGAGCTGCCCCTGCCGGATATGGATATGCGGGAGCTGTTCGATGGTGTGGAGCTGCACCTTTCGCAGGATGCGCTGCAGGAGCTGATGAAAAAGATTATGAACGGCTACAAGCGCTATCTCATCAGCAATGGTCTGCTGAATCTGGACAAGCTGGGCTTTTCCTCCTATATGAAAACTGAAGCCTTCCAGAAGCTGTTGTCGGAATCCATTGGGGATCTGCTGGAGGACTCCGGGCTGGAGGAGCAGTTTGCCGATGTGCTGCAGCAAAATATGCAGGCTGTCATGGAGACCTATTCCACCCAGCTGGGCGAGGCATTGCAGACCCAGCTTACTGCTGCCGTACAAAACCAAATCGGCCCCGCCATCCAGCAGCTGGCCGGGCAGCTGGAGCTGAAGATCGCACAGGCTATCCAAAGCAACATTGCACAGCTGAGCACGCAGGTGGAAAGCGCCCTCAAAATCGACCCGGCAGCCTTCCAGAATGCGATTCAGCTCAACATGACTGGCTCCGACCTTACCGATCTGATCCGAAGCACCCTGCTCTCCTCTGCTTCCAGCTATGACAGCGTCCTGAGCAGCATTGGCTATATAGACTATGCCAAGCCCGACTGCATTTATATCTACCCCAACAGCTTTGATACCAAGGCACTGATCGTGGACGAGCTGGACGCCTACAACGCCGCCATGCGGCAGCAGGGCGAGGAGAACAAGGTGATTCTTTACACCGACATGGTAGGCACTCTGATGACCTCGGTAACAGAGATCATCAGCATGGTCAGTCACCTGCTCATTGCCTTTGTGGGCATCTCGCTGGTGGTGTCCTCCATCATGATCGGCATCATCACCTATATCAGTGTGCTGGAGCGCCGCAAGGAGATCGGCATCCTGCGTGCCATCGGTGCTTCCAAGCACAATGTCTCGCAGGTGTTCAACGCCGAGACCTTTATCATTGGTCTGTGCTCCGGCGTGATGGGCGTGGTGCTCTGCCTTGTGCTGCTGATCCCCGGCAATATGCTGATCCACCACCTTGCCGGCAACGCCAACGTGGTGGCATCTCTGCCGCCGCTGGGCGCACTGATCCTGATCATTCTTGCCACCCTGCTTACCATGCTGGGCGGCCTGATCCCCGCCCGCAGCGCCGCAAAGAGCAACCCCGTCAAGGCACTGCGCTCTGAGTAAACGGCTGATTTTCCTTCCGCATCCCCATCCCTGCTGTGCTCTGTGTGCAGCAGGGATTTTGCATTCTATCCCGGCTTGTGTTACAATAGAAAAAACTTCATTCCAAAGGAGAACTTCCGATGCCGAACATCATCGAGATCACCGACCTTACCGCCCCGGAGCTGGACATCTATGCTCGGCTCACGCAGGCGCAGCTGCGCAACCGGCTGGAGCCGGAAAAGGGCATCTTTATCGCCGAAAGCCCCAAGGTGATTGCCCGGGCGCTGGACGCCGGATACCAGCCCCTTTCCCTGCTGATGGAGCGCAAGCAGATCACCGGTCCGGCACAGGAGATTTTGACCCGCTGCGGCGATGTGCCGGTGTACACCGCTGACCGGGAGCTGCTGGCACAGCTCACCGGCTTTGCGCTGACCCGTGGCGTGCTGTGCGCCTTCCGCCGCCCTGCGCCCCGCACGGTGGAGCAGGTATGCGCCAACGCCCGCCGGGTGGCTGTGCTGGAGGGCATCGTGGATTCCACCAACGTGGGCGCTATCTTCCGCAGCGCTGCCGCGCTGAACATGGACGCCGTGCTCATTACCCCCTCCTGCTGCGACCCGCTGTGCCGCCGCGCGGTGCGGGTGAGCATGGGCACCGTATTTCAGGTGCCGTGGGCACAAATCGGCACCTGCCCTGCCGACTGGCCGGAAAACGGCAGCGCCCAGCTCCACGCACTGGGTTTCAAGACCGCTGCCATGGCACTGAGCGACCGCTCAGTCAGCATCGACGATGCCGCCCTTGCCGCCGAGCCGAAACTTGCCATCGTGCTGGGCACCGAGGGTGATGGGCTGGCCAATAGCACCATCGCCGCCTGCGATTACACCGTAAAGATTCCCATGTCCCATGGGGTGGATTCCCTCAACGTAGCCGCCGCCAGCGCCGTGGCCTTCTGGCAGCTTGGCCGGTTGTAAGTCTCCGCTTATGCTCTCCGAAACTGCTTGACAAACGCCCCAAAACGCGGTACACTATCAGCGTCACATCATGGGCCTATAGCTCAGCTGGGAGAGCGTTCGGTTCGCATCCGAGAGGTCAAGGGTTCGAATCCCTCTAGGTCCACCAATTTGCCGCATCGTTTTGTACGATGCGGCGTTTTTTATGTCCAAAAAACTTTGGCAGACCGTGCCGGGCTCCGAACCCTGAAGTCGGATGCGAACCGGGCGGG
>CAKTCK010000019.1 GCA_934539245.1 uncultured Faecalibacterium sp. | reverse complement strand
TTTTCGGGGCATAGCGCAGTTGGTAGCGCGCCTCGTTCGGGACGAGGAGGCCGTGGGTTCAAATCCCGCTGCTCCGACCAAAAAGACCAGTACACATTTGTGTACTGGTCTTTTTTTGCTTTTGCGAGAACAGGCTGTAAAAACAAGTGGCGCAGAAACGCCTGTCGGCGTTTCTGAGCCACTAAATATTATATCGTTTCCAGCAGTGCGGGCAGCTGGGCAAGGTCATCAATGACGTAGGGGCTGGCCTTTTCCAGCCGGGCGCGGGACTGATGACCGCCGGTGTACAGCACACAGGTCGCACCAATGGCCGCAGCCACGGCGGCGTCGTGGTCGGTGTCGCCGACCATCACGCAGGCCGCAGGATCGATGCCGGTGCGGCGCAGATAGTCGGTGCCAAGCTGTACCTTGCTTACGCCGTAAATGTCCGCAAGGCCGAGCAACTCGGTAAAAAAGCCTTGCAGACCCCGGGCGGATACCTGCTCGATCAGGTAATCACGGCGGGAGGCGGAAAGCACAGCCTGCTGCCAGCCCATGCGGGCCAGCGTTTGCAGGGTGTCAACGGCGTGTGCCGTTACAGCGCAGCCGGGCACACCGGCGTTGTAGTGCTCCATAAAGCGGGCGGCAAGCTCCGGGTAGGGGTGCCGCGCAAAGTCGAACCCGGCGCAGCGGTAGTAGTCCTCGATGGGAAAGCCGAACAACTCCCGGTAGGCAGCCAGATCGTACCGCTGGGGGTAGCCGTGGGTCTCCAGCATCCAGTTCAGGCAGCTGTGGGTAAAGTCCACATCGTCCATCAGGGTACCGTTCCAGTCCCAGAAGATCATACCGTTTGGCTGCATGGAAACCTCCTTGTGTTATTCCGCCGCAAATACCTTGCGCAGTGCGGCGTTGCTCTCAATCAGCTTTACCAGCACAACGCCCAGCACGGTGCAGCTGATCAGCTCGCCGATGCCAACCGAGATGCCGTTGGTGATGCAGGCCAGCCAGATGGGTGCGCTGGACGTGGGATCCGGGAACATCACAGCAATTTCAATGCCGATAATCACCGCGTTGAACAGCACCGGGGGCAGGCTGGCGGCAATGGCCAGACCCTTGAAGCGCACATTGCGCAGCTTGTAGGTGACCAGACAGGCCAGCAGGGTGGCCAGCGTGCCAAAGATCACATCCACGATGGTGGAGCCCAGCAGGTTTGCAAGGAAGCAGCCCAGCACCACGCCCACGATGTACTCTGCACCGAACACGGGCAGCAGGCACAGAGCCTCGGCCACGCGCACCTGCACAGCACCATAGGAGAGGGGCTGCAATGCCAGACACAGCACCACATAGATGGCTGCCACTACACCGCAGTGCACCAGCTTACGGACGGAAGAATTCTGATTCATGATAATACTCCAGCGGTTTGATTTTGACCGCACAGGAACCGCCAGCTCCTGTGGGTTTTGCCCGGCACCGCTCGAGTGGCACCGGGGAGCCTAAAATCCTAAGTTGCTCTTTGAGGATACTGTACAAAAAAGCACAGCAGAAGGGAGTATATCACAAAATCGGACGGAATGCAATGGGAAGAGGAGGATTGAAACTTGCCCTCCGCACTGCTCTGGGCATATTCATGTAAAAATGGAATACCGGAGTGTCCGCAGACACTCCGGTATTCCGAAAATTCAAATAATGATTCCGCTGAATATGGCCAGAGCGCAGCGGCGGCCATTCCAGATGGTTTTACCCTCTGGGGTGGCCGGTGTAAACCAACGCCACGGTATCGGGGCCGGTGTTGGCAGAGACCACACCGCCCAGCTCAAATACGGCCAGCGGCGGCTTGCCAAAGGCCTTGCGGCAGGCCTTTTCCAGATCTGCGGCCTGCGGGATGTTGGTGTGGCCGATCATATACTCGAAATCCTCCACATCCCCGGCACGCTTCTGGCACAAGTCCACCATGGCGGGAACGACCTTATCATCGCCGCGCACCTTGGCCTCCACCTTGGTCTTGCCGTCGATCAGGGTAATGATGGGACGGATACCCATCAGCTCGCCCATGACGGCTGCGGCGGCAGAGATGCGGCCGCTCTTTTTCATCTGCTTCAGGCTGTAAGGCCCCAGCACGATCTCCATGCAGTTCATCTGCCGCTCAAACTCGTGGATGACGTGGCGAATCTCTGCGCCGTTCTGCAGCTTGCGTGCCATCTCGCACAGGTACCAGCCGAACACCATAGAATAGGTGTGGGGGTCCAGCAGATGGATGTTCAAATGGTGCTCCGGGCGCTCCTCCCGCAGCATACCCTGTGCCATCAGGGCGTTGTTGTAGGTGGAGGAGCCGGACTTGTTGATGGGCACATGGATCACATCGGTATAGCCCTCGTCCACATACTGGCAGTATTTTTCACAGAACTGGATAGGCGTGATGGCGGCGGTAGAGGGCACACCCTTTGCCGCACGCATCTTATCGTAGAATTCGGTGTTGGTACAGTCTACACGCTCAACATAGTCCACATCATCCAGCAGGATGTGGAAACTCATGATATCAATGCCGTACTTTTCGGCCATCTCCTGCGGGATATCGCAGGAGGAATCGGTCAGAATTGCGATCTTGCTCATAGTGTCCCTCATTTCCATTCATAATCTCGTAGGTGGCCGTGATCCAGCAGCTCCGGGAAATCCCACTGCCGCAGCACCTCGTACACGCCCACAGCCACACTGTTGGAAAGGTTCAGGCTGCGGCAGGTGTCCCGCATGGGCATCCGAATACAGTGCTCCTGATTTTCCGCAAGCAGCGCCTCCGGCAGACCGGCATCCTCGCGGCCAAACACCAGATAAGCTCCGTCCGGGTATTGTACGTCGGTGTAGCGCTGGGGTGCCTTGGTAGTAAAGTAGTAGTAGGGGCCGTTGTTGCGGGCAAAAAAGTCCGCAAGGCCGTCGTAGTAGGTAATGTCCAGATAGTGCCAGTAATCCAGCCCGGCGTGCTTGAGTTTTTTGTCGTCAATGGCAAAGCCCATGGGCCCCACCAGATGCAGACGGCAGGCCGTGCAGGCGCAGGTACGCGCCACGTTGCCGGTGTTCTGGGGGATGCGGGGCTCTACCAGAACGATATTCAAAGTCGGCTTGTCCATCATAAAATGCCCTCCGGTTCCTCCCGCAGGGGGCACAGGCGGGGCAGCAGCGGCTCGAACCACACGCCGAAGCGGGTGTCCTGCGTATAGGGCGTGCCCTGAATGGCCAGCGAAACAAACTCCGCAGCGTTATCGGCAGCGGCGCTCAGGGCATTGCCCTGCAGCAGCGAGCCGATGAGCACAGCACCGTACAGATCCCCCGTGCCGGGGAAGCTGCGGCTGATATGCAGCTTTTTGATGACGAAGCGGTCTGCACCGGTACCGGCACAGCCGATGTACTTGCCCAGCGGCAGGCCGGTGACCACCGCGTTGGGGGCCAGCGGCTGCAGGGCATCTGCCAGCGCCTGCGCGGCGGCATCATCCAGCTCATCGGTGACGGGCTGCTGTTGCAAAAGCAGCTGCGCTTCGGTGTAGTTGGGCAAAATCAGGTCTGCCGCGCGGCACAGGCTGCGGATGCGTTCGACCAGCGCCGGGGTGACGGTGGAATAGGCCTTGCCGTTATCGCCCATCACGGGGTCTACCACCTTGTAGGCGGCAGGCCATAGGGTAAAGGCTTTTTCAGCCAGCGCTACCTGTGCCTCGCCGCCCAGATAGCCGGTATAGATACAATCAAATTGCAGTCCAAGCGTCTGATAGTGCTCCAGCGCGGCCATGCCGTAGGCGCTGCCGTCCATCCGGGCGGGGGTGCCAAGGCCGCCGGTGTGGGTGGAAAGCACCACCGTGGGCAGTGCCACCGGCTGAAAGCCCATGACTGACAGCACGGGTAGGATCACTGCAAGGCTGCACCGCCCCACGCCGGACAGGTCGTGGATGCAAAGGATCTTTTTTGGTTCAACGGGTTTTTGCAAATAGGAAAACCTCCTTGCCGAAAAGCCGCGTGCAGCGGCCTATAAAAAGCATCATACAACAGTATACCACAAATTGCTGCATAAAAAAAGCGTATACCAGATTCTTTTACGGAAATAATAGCACTGCAAGCCCTGTCATGACAAGCTGAAAGGAGAAATTCAGGATGAAACAGCGAGAAAATTCCGCCGCAGGCATGGTAGTGGGTATGGCCGCCGGTGCAGCCCTTGGGGCTGCCGGTGCCATGATGGCCACCCAGAGCAAGCGCCAGATGCGCCGCAATGTGCGCAAGGTGATGAAGGGCGCAGAAAATGCGGTGATGCAGCTGGATAAGATGGCCACCGATTTTGTGGAAAAGCACATCGATTACTAAACAGCAAAAAGCGCCGTCCCGGATGGAACGGCGCTTTTTATCGTGCGGCTTATTTTACCCAGATGCACATCCGGGCGGTGGTGTTGATCTCACCCAGCAGGCTCAGATCCATCTGGATGTTGCAGGTCACGGTCAGAGCCTTGTTCACATCGCTGCCGGTCAGCACCGAAGCGGGCAGATTTTTGATGGTCAGGATGCCGTTGCCCTTTTCAATATCGCCGGTCAGGGTGCCGGTGTAGGTCACATCACCGATGGTCAGACCGGTCAGACAGCCGGTCACATTGAGCTTAGTCACCTGCTTAACGGGGAGCGTCAGGGTGTAGGTGCCGTTGGACTGGCGGGTAAGGGTAGCCTCGCGGTCGGAATCAATGCCAGAATTGGCCATGGATTCCTTATCGGACTTTTCCTTCCAGAATTTGACCCCAACGGGGGTGTTCGCGGCGGCAGAAGCGCCCAGTGTGAGCATACAGAACATCAGCAGCGTCAGCAGGGCAGCGCCGATACGTTTTAAGGCAGTGGTCATGGTTTTATCCTTTCTGGCCGCAGCTGCGGCATGGTGAAACAGAATATAGGATGCTTCATCAAGTGCTAACTTGTCAATACTAACATAACATGACCGGACAGACTTGTCAATGTGCCTTGGAAGCCTTTCACAAAAATGTTTCGAATCCGTCACAGAATTTAGGAAAAACGGAAAAGCTGTGACCCGCAGCAACTGCTGTCTGACAAAAACGCCCCGCAGCGGCTGATAGAAAGCTGCTGCGGGGTGTATTGCTCTTGGATATTACTTTTTGCCGTGACGGCCAAAGCGGTACTCCTTGCCCTCGCGGATGCGCTGGATGTTGGAGCGGTGCATATAAATGACCATCGAGCCCATGATCACAGAACCAATGGTGCACACGGTAAGGTCGGCGGCAGAGTAGCCCCGGAACACCCCGTACAGGATGGTGAGCACCGGGTAAAGTGCCGCCATGGTCACGCTGCCCAGCGACACCATGCCGGTAGGCAGCAGGCAGACCAGAAAGATGACCGCCAGAAAGGGGATCAGCACCGGCTGGATGGCCAGAATGGTGCCGCCCGCCACCAGCACGCCCTTGCCGCCCTTGAAGCCGAAATACAGGGGCTTCAAATGGCCGATAATGGCAAAGATGGCGGCAAGGTACACCGCAAGATAGGGCGAGAGCGTGGTGCTCTCCGGCATCAGGGTGAACAGCCAGCGGCCGATGCACACGGCCAGCACGCCCTTGAGCACATCACCGAAAGCGGTAAGTGCCGCTGCCTTTTTGCCGAAGGTGCGCAGCATATTGGTCATGCCCGCAGCGCCGCTGCCGTACTTGCGCACATCATCGTGGTACAAAAACTTGCTGACGAGGATACCGGTATCGATGCTGCCCAGCAGATACGCCTGCACAGCGGACACCACAGCGATGAGAACAGATTTCATCATCTGAGCCTCCCTGACGTGTTATACGTCCTTGGCACCCACCTCGCCGGAACCGCGCTCCCGCACGACCAGACGGATGGGCGTATGCTCCAGACCAAAGTTTTCGCGGATCTGGTTGATAAGATACCGCTGATAGCTGAAGTGGAACAGGTGCTTTGCGTTCACGAAGGCCACGAACGTTGGGGGACGGGTAGAGGCCTGCGTCAGATAGTAGATCTTCAGGCGGCGGCCCTTGTCGCTGGGGGGCTGCATCCGGGCGGTAGCGCGGGCCAGCATCTCGTTCAGCACGCCGGTGGGCACGCGGGCACCGTTCTCGGCGTCCACATCCCGGATCAGCTGCATCAGCTTGTTCACGTTGTAGCCGGTCTGGGCAGAGATGAAGATGATGGGTGCATAGCCCATAAAGCTGAAGCACTCGGCATAGCCGCGGCGCTGCAGCTCCATGGTATTGGTCTCCTTGCCTTCCACGGCATCCCACTTGTTCACCACGATGATACAGGCCTTGCCCTGCTCGTGGGCGTAGCCAGCCACCTTGCTGTCCTGCTCGGTAAAGCCGACGGTGGCATCCACAAGGATCAGCGCCACGCGGCTGCGCTCCACAGCAGCCAATGCGCGCACCACCATGTAGCGCTCCAGACCATCGCTGATGTTGCTGCGCTTGCGCAGACCAGCGGTATCGGTAAAGATGAACTTGCCGTAGGCGTTGTCCACCGGGGTGTCGATGGCATCGCGGGTGGTGCCGGCCTCGTTGGCAACGATCATGCGGTTCTCGCCCAGAATGCGGTTGGTCAGGCTGGACTTGCCCACGTTGGGGCGGCCGATGATGGCAACGGGGATACGATCCTCCTCCACCACGGTCTCGCTGAAGTCCAGATGGGCGCACACGGCGTCCAGCAGGTCGCCCGTACCGTGACCATGCACGGAAGAAATGGGCATCACCTCGTCAAAACCGAGGTTGTAGAACTCGTACAGTTCCATGGGAGCTTCGCCCACCTTGTCGCACTTGTTCACGGCAAGAATGATGGGCTTGTGACTGCGGCGCAGCATGTGTGCCACATCCTCGTCGGCTGCGGTCAGGCCGTTGCGCACGTCCGTGACCATGATGATGCAGTCGGCAGTGTCAATGGCAATCTGTGCCTGCTCGCGCATGTGTGCCAGAATGCCCTCGGTGGCCTTGGGCTCAATGCCGCCGGTATCCACCAGCAAAAACTCGTGGCCGTTCCACTCGCAGTTGGCAAAAATGCGGTCGCGGGTAATGCCCGGGGTATCCTCCACAATGGCAAGGCGCTGGCCGCACAGCTTATTGAACAGGGTGGATTTGCCCACGTTGGGGCGGCCCACCACTGCTACGATCGGTTTGCTCATGGGGTCTCCTCCTTTCTTAAAAGGGGTAAAATACAATAAAAATGGCGTTATCAGCTGCCGCTCTTTCTTCTGCGGGCAATGTGCAGGCCGCTGCGCAGCAGAGCGCGGGCTTCGTCCCCGCCTGTCGTGGGCAGCACCTCCACCTTTACGCCCAGCTTCTGACCCAGCTGCTCTACCGTGATATCGTCAAGGAAGGTATCCTTTTCCTCCCGCAGCATCACAGCCGGGATGCCCAGCGTTTTTGTGGCAAGTCTGCCGGCGCACTGGGCAATGATATCGGTGGCGGTGATCAGGCCGGTCACACCCACGTTGCCGCCGAAAAAGCGGTTCTGAATGGTGTGGACGTGCACAGTGATCATGGGGTACTGCCGGTGCAGCTCCTCCATCATGCGGGTGATGAGGGGCGCTGCCATGGTGCCGGTGACCACGTCCAGCTCCTTGGTGCCGTAGACCCGGTGGGGCTTGTCCAGCTCTGCCAGAAATTCTTCCTCGAACAGGCGCAACATACCCACACCGTTTTCCAGCTGGTCGTAGTCCTCGTAGAACGCCGCCGCAGGGATGGGACGGCCTGCCTTGAGGTACCATTCATCGCTGGGGTAGATGATGCGCTTGCCGTGGCGGCGTTTGCATTCATCGCCGAATTCTTCCATAATGTCGATGACTTCGGCACTGGTCTTTGCATCGTAGGGCACCTGCGGGTACAGATTTTTGCGGTAATCCGTAATGCCGCAGGGCACCGCTGCAATGCTTTGCACCATAGGGGTCAGTTCCAGCAGGTCGGCAAGGGTGCGGCGCAGCTCGTCGCCGTCGTTCACGCCGCGGCAGAGCACCAGCTGACAGTTGACGGCAATGCCGCCCTCCACCAGACGGGGCAGGTACTTGAGCACCTCGCCGCCGCGCTTATTGGCCAGCATCCGCACCCGCAGCTGGGGGTTGGTGGTGTGCACCGAGATATTGATAGGGGAGATGTGCATCTTGATGATGCGGTCGATCTCGTGATCCTGCATATTGGTCATGGTGATGTAGTTGCCGAACAAAAAGCTCAGCCGCTCGTCATCATCCTTAAAATACAGGCTCTCGCGCATACCGGGGGGCATCTGGTCAATGAAGCAGAACATGCAGTGGTTCGAGCAGGTATGCTTTGCATCGCCCAGATAGGTCTTGAAGCTACAGCCGAAGGGACCGCGCTGCGGCCGCTGCACCTCCCACTCCCGGATGCCGTCTGCCACCCGGGCCTTCAGGTGGAAGTTGCTGCTGTCGGTATAAAAATCGTAGTCCAGCGAGTCGTTCAGCTCGTTGTCGTCCACGCTCAGCAGCTCGTCTCCGGGGACAAGGCCAAGAGCCTCGGCCTCGCTGCCGGCATCCACCTGCTCGATTCGGATCGCCATCTGCATCCACCTCCTTGAAAGCACAAGAAGGGGAAGGCTTTGCGCCCTCCCCTTCTGTACATAACACCATTATGCCACCAATTACGCGCAAATTAGGCCTTCTTGATGACTTCCTCGCCCTTGTAGTAACCGCAGTTGCCACATGCCTGGTGGGGGAGCTTCAGAGAGCCACAGTTGCTGCACTTGACCAGTGCAGGGGCCTCCAGCTTCCAAACATTGCTGCGACGCTTGTCGCGGCGGGCCTTGGAAAGATGTCTCTTAGGTACTGCCATATTTTTGCACCTCCTTGATGGGTTTATCTGTTCAGCAGTGATTTAAGGATCGCGAGCCTAGTGTCTACGGGGGCATCGGTCTGCTCTGCCGGTGGGCAGGTGCATTCCGCCTTTTTCTTACCGCACTGCGGGCAAAGCCCGGCGCAGTCGGGGCTGCAAAGCAACACCGTGGGGATCTGGAACATAAACTCCTGATTGAGCCATTCGTCCACGTCCAAGTGTCCTTTTTCATCCAGCGGAAGATCGAAATCTGGGTCATCCAGATCCCGCTCCTTGACGATCCACTCCGTATCGACTGTCTCTTCCCGAGTGACCGGGTCCAGACAGCGGGCGCACTCTCCGTGCACCAATGCCTTTGCCCGCAACGTTATCTGAACCTCGTCGCCATCGGTCTGCGCGTCAAAGACGGCTGTGACCGGCTGCGGGATCCTTGCACCGGCGTAATCATACACAGATAAATCACACTGAAACTCTGCATGGTACGGTTTTGCGCCGGTTGTGATAAACTTTCTCAGGTCAAATTGCATAGTACACCTCTGAAAAGGCTGCTTTGTTAGTATAGCGCCAAAGCAACCCTTTGTCAACACCAAAACAGGCAGAAAACCGAAAAAATTTATTTTTCTCCGGTCTTCTGCCTGTTGGAAAAGCCTTTAGCCCTGTTCTTTTATCAAATTACAGGTACTTCTTCACATCATGGGGCAGTGCGGCCTCGTCTGCGCTGACGGTCACGGTGACCTTCACGCTGTCGCCGGCAATGGCTGCCATCTCGTCCAGCACAACGCCCAGACGGTTGATATCGTGATCCAGCACCTTCAGGATGCCGTCAATGTACAGGTCGGTGATGTCGTAGTTGCTTGCCATCAGGCCGGCCACAAAACCGTACAGCATTTCGCCGCCGGAGATCTTGTACTCGTCCAGATCGATCAGACGTGCTGCAGGAGCGATGTCGTAGGTGAGCTTCATGCCCTTTTCCACAACAACAACATTGCCTTTGGAGGTCTTGACCGCGTCGTTGATCTGGTCGATCATAGCCTTGGTCTTGCCGGAGCCCTTGGTACCAACAATCAGTTTAATCATAGTTCAGTCCTCCTGTATTTTCCACGCCTTGCGGCGGGAGATCATTTTTAACGTTCGGCAGCTTACTTCAGCTTTGCCTCCAGCTCTGCGGTCAGGCCCTCGTAGCCGGGCTTGCCCAGCAGGGCGAACATATTCTTCTTGTAGCTTTCCACGCCGGGCTGGTTGAAGGGATTCACGCTCAGCAGGTAGCCGCTGCAAGCGCAGGCACGCCAGAAGAAGTAGATCAGGTAGCCCACATTATAAGCAGACAGATCGTCCACCTCGATCAGCACCTCGGGCACGCCGCCGTCGGTATGTGCCAGAATAGTGCCCTCCATAGCCTTGCGGTTGACCACGCTCATGTTCTGGTTTGCAAGGAAGTTCAGGCCGTCAAAGTTGCCCTCCAGCGGGTCGATGAACAGATCCTGCGCGGGCTTCTTCACGTCCACGATGGTCTCGAACATGATGCGGGCACCTTCCTGAATGAACTGACCCATAGAGTGCAGGTCGGTGGAGAAGATGCAGCTTGCGGGGAACAGACCCTTGTTGTCCTTGCCCTCGCTCTCGCCGAACAGCTGCTTGTACCACTCGTTCATCAGGGTGAAGTCCGGCTCATAGCATTCCAGGATCTCCACAGCCTTGCCCTTGCGGTACAGGATGTTGCGAATGGCGGCGTACTTGTAAGCATCGTTATCGGGGCTCAGCACGGAGAAGCGCTCCATAGCGTCGGCAGCGCCCTGCATCAGAGCGTCGATATCGATGCCGGCAGCAGCGATGGGCAGCAGACCCACAGCGCTCAGCACGGAGTAGCGGCCGCCCACGTCATCGGGAACTACGAAGGTGGGCCAACCCTGTGCGTCAGCCAGCTGCTTCAGGGTGCCCTTGGCACGGTCGGTAGTGGCGTAGATGCGCTTGTTGGCTTCCTCCACGCCCATCTCCTTTTCCAGCAGCTCGCGCAGCACACGGAAGGCCAGAGAGGTCTCGGTGGTGGTGCCGGACTTGGAGATGACGTTGATGGAGAAGCGCTTGCCCTTGCACAGGCTGATGATGTTGTTCAGGTAGGTGGGGCTGATGCTGTTGCCGCAGAAGTAGATCTTCAGACCATCCTCCAGCTCGTTGTGGTACATGCCCTTAACGGCCTCCACAACAGCGCGTGCGCCCAGATAGCTGCCGCCGATACCGGCCACAACCAGAACGTCCGAGTCCTCGCGGATCTTGGCAGCGGCTGCCTTGATGCGGGCGAACTCTTCCTTGTCGTAATCCCGGGGCAGGGTCATCCAGCCCAGAAAATCACTGCCGGGGCCGTTCTTGGCTTCCAGCTGCTTGTGGGCGGCTTCTACCTGCGGGTAAATAGCTGCATATTCCTCTTCGCTGATGAAGCTGGAGAGGTGTTTCGTGTTCAGTGTGACACTCATTATTATTAAAACCTCCAAACGATCTGCCGGGCCTTTGCCCTGCGAGGAAATATCTTGGTATAAGTGTACCGTTCCCTCCGGGTAAAGTCAAGGTCAAATTCCTTAGATTTCATACAATTTTAATAGTGTTTTTTTGTTTCTTCATCCAGATTTGTTCAGGTATCCAACAGTCCCGCCGGGCGTCCGGCGCACTTTTGTGCGCTGAAGCGCTTTTTTCGGCGCAGGGTCAGGCAGCTGTTCCCCGCAGGCTGTCCCACAGCAGCCGCAAGGCGGTGTCAAAATCCATGCGGGGCGCATCGGCGGCGGCGCATACCGGGTACTCCCCCTGCACCGCTTCGCCGCACAGCAGCTGCGCCTTGCCTACCGTCTGCCCTCGGGTCACGGGAGCTTCCAGCGCGTCGGGCAGTTCCAGCTGCACGGTCAGCTGCCCGGCGCTTTCGGCGGGCAGCAGGGCAGTGGTGGGCAGAGCAGCGTAATCCAGCGGCACGGTCTCCTCTGTGCTGCCCTTTACATTTAATTGCAGCGGACGATCCTCTGGCAGGGGCACCGGTGCGGCGCGGTAAGCTGCAAAGCCGTAGTCCAGCAGGGTAGTGGCGGCTTCGAACCGCTCCTTGCTGGAAGGCGCACCCAGCACCACCGCGATGAGGTTCAGCCCGTCCCGGGTCGCGCTGGCGGTAATGCACACCCCCGCCCCGCCGGTGGTGCCGGTCTTGAGCCCGGTGATGCCGTTGTACCGCCGCAGCAGCTTATTGGTGTTCACCAGCTGGGTCTGCCCGCCCCGCAGGGTGTCCGTCCAGATGCCGGTATAGTGCAGCACCTCCGGGCAGGTGTTCAGGATGGTGCGGCTCATGATAGCCACATCCCGTGCGGTGGAAAGATGCCCCTCAGTGTCCAGCCCGCAGGCGTTGCGGAAGGCGGTGTGCTCCATGCCCAGCTCTGCGGCGCGGGCGTTCATCTGCTGCACAAAGGCGGACTCGCTGCCGCCCACAAGCTCCGCCACCGCTACCGCAGCATCGTTGGCGGAGGACACACAGATGGCCTTGAGCATCTCGTCCAGCGTGAACTGCTCCCCGGGCTCCAGCCAGATCTGACTGCCGCCCATGTGGTAGGCGTGCTCGCTGACCGGCACAGCGGTGTCCATGGTCAGCCGCCCGTCGTGCACCGCCTCAAAGGTGAGCAGCAGGGTCATTACCTTGGTAATGGAGGCGATGGGCATGGTCTGGTCGGCGTTCATCTCGTAAAGCACCGTGCCGCTGGTCTGGTCGATGAGCATCGCCGCGCGGCAGGGCAGGGTAAGCTGCGGCGGGGCGACCGTTAGGGTCTGCACTGCCGGTTCTGCCTGTGCCTGCACCGCCGGTTGGATGCGCAGCCCCTTGCCCTGCGCCGTGCCGAAGGCCAGCGCAAACAGCCAGAAGCAGACCACCCCCGCGCACAGCAGCGCCAGATTTCTCCGTTCCATTCCTCATACCTCCCCGCGCAAACTCTCTTTTTGCAGTGTATGCCGCCACCCGCGCGGGTATGCCGTGGGGCAGATTGCTCGTTTTTGTGGCCAGTTTTTCCATACAAAACCACCCGCGGTGCAATTCCGGTCTTGCGTGCTGCCGTTGTTTTGTTATATAATAGAAAGTAACGCCTATTTTACCCCATTTTGTGGAAAGGAATCCCTCTCATGCGAGTTTGTTTTTATACATTGGGCTGCAAGGTCAACCTGAACGAGACCGGTGCGCTGGAACAGTTGTTCCGCGCCCACGGCTTTACCATTACGCAGGAAGGCGAGGCAGCGGACGTGTTCATTGTAAACAGCTGCACCGTGACCAACTTCGGCGACCAGAAAAGCCGCAAGTGGCTGCGCCGCAAAAAGCGCGAAAACCCGGGGGCGGTGACGGTGCTGACCGGCTGCTATCCGCAGGCCTTCCCGGAGGAGGCCGCACAGTTCATGGAGGCCGACCTTGTGTGCGGCAACGGCGACCGCAAGGCCATTTTGGAGAACGTGCAAAAGCTGCTGGACGGTCACGAGCGTATCGTAGCCATTGCCCCGCACCAGCGCGGCGAGCAGTTCGAGGAGCTGCCGGTGGAGCGGTTCGAGACCCACACCCGCGCTTTTATCAAGGTAGAGGACGGCTGCAACCGGCAGTGCGCCTACTGCGTCATCCCCCGCGCCCGCGGGCCGGTGCGCAGCCGCGCCGAGGAGAGCATTTTGAGCGAGCTGCACCAGCTGGCTGCTGCGGGCTACCGCGAGGTGGTGCTCAGCGCCATCTCCCTGCCCAGCTATGGGCTGGACACCGGCACGAACCTTGTGGAGCTGGTGGAAAAGTGCGCACAGGTGCCGGGCATCGAGCGCATCCGTCTGGGCAGCCTTGACCCCGATATGCTCACCCCGGAATTCATCGCCCGTTTGGCTGCGGTGGAAAAGTTGTGCTCCCAGTTCCACCTGAGCTTGCAGAGCGGCTGCACCGCCACCCTGCGCCGGATGCGCCGGGTGTACACCGCGCAGGAGTACGCACAGGTAGTGGAGCAGATCCGCGCCGCCTACGGCAGCCGCCCGGTCAGCTTTACCACCGACTGCATCTGCGGCTTCCCCGGCGAGACGGCAGAGGACTTTGAGGAGAGCTGTGAATTTTTGAAAAAGATCGGCTTCCTCAAAGTGCATGTGTTCCCCTACTCCCGCCGCAGCGGCACTCCAGCTTACGATTTCCCGGATCAGATCCACGAGCGGGAAAAGCAGGAGCGCAGCCGCCGTATGAACGCCGTGGCCGAGCAGGTGCGCTGCGAGACACTGGCCGCCTTTGAGGGCACCGAGGACGAGGTGCTGTTGGAAACGCCCCTGTCCGGTACGCTGTTTACCGGCTACACCCGGCTGTACATTCCGGTGGTGGTCTCTGCCCCCGGCTGCGAGAGCGGGCAGATCGTGCGGGTAAAGCTGGGCCGCTACGACGGTGAGCGGGTGCGTGCAGCACTTTGCTGAAATTTTTTCATTTTGCTTGTACATTCTGTGCATCCGCATGAATACAATAAATTTTTAACGATTTTTGTATTTTGCTCTTTCCATACGCACGTCTTTATGTTAAAATGAAGATGGATTTATCGGGTCCGGCGTGCTGTAAGCAACCAGCACGGTACCATCCGCGCCCGTATAGTGCCGTTTTTATGCTCTGCACACAGGGCAGGCGGCTCCGTTTTTGGCTGTTTCAAAGCAAGGAGAGATTGGAATGAGTTTCAGAGGAATCAATACCACGGTCATCCAGATCCGCCGTCAGGTGTTTACCGAGGTCGCCCGCATGGCTTACGCCAACGTCAAGGGCGAGCAGGCTAACCACCTGATGCGCAAGATCCCCTATACCATCATCCCCGGTGAAGAGGGCAAGCTGCGCAAGGACATCTTCCTCGAGCGCGCCATCGTTGAGGAGCGCGTGCGTCTGGCTATGGGTCTGCCTACCCGCCGCATGGACGAGCACAACAGCGTGGTCTCCGGTCTGGAGGATGCCTCCATCGCCGATAAGTACTATGATCCCCCGCTGGTCAACGTGATCAAGTTCGCATGCAACCGCTGCCCCGAAAAGCTGGTCAAGGTCTCTGACCTGTGTCAGGGCTGCCTTGCACACCCCTGTATGGAAGTGTGTCCCAAGAAGGCCATCACTTGGGAGAGTGGCCGTTCCACCATCGATCAGGACAAGTGCATCAAGTGCGGCCGCTGCGTCACCGTCTGCCCCTACAACGCCATCGTCAAGACCGAGCGTCCCTGCGCCGCTGCCTGCGGTATGGGCGCTATCCACTCTGACGAGCTGGGCCGTGCCGAGATCGATTACAGCAAGTGCGTGTCCTGCGGTCAGTGTCTGGTGAACTGCCCCTTCGGTGCCATTGCCGATAAGGGCCAGATCTATCAGCTGATTCAGGGCTTCAACCGCGGCGACCGCATCTATGCGCTGGTCGCTCCCGCCTTTATCAATCAGTTCCCCTCTCTGGCTTCCACCGGCAAGCTGAAGTCTGCCCTGAAGGCCATCGGCTTCTGTGACGTGGTGGAGGTTGCCATCGGTGCCGACCTGTGCACCGTGGACGAGGCACACGACTTCCTGGAGGAAGTGCCTGAGAAGCTGGACTTCATGGCTACCTCCTGCTGCCCGGCATGGAGCATGATGGCAAAGACCGCCTTCCCCGGCCTTGCCAAGAACATCTCCATGACCATGACCCCCATGGTGTTCACCGCCCGCATGATGAAGCAGGCCGACCCCGAGGCCCGTATGTGCTTCATCGGACCCTGCGCCGCCAAGAAGCTGGAGGCCTCCCGCCGCACCGTCCGCTCTGACGTGGACTTTGTGCTGACTTTTGAGGAGCTGGCAGGCATCATCGAGGCAAAGGATCTGGATCTGGACAATCTGGAAGTTGATCCCGCCGAGATGGATCTGTGCTACGCTTCTGCCGCAGGCCGCGGCTTTGCACAGTCCGGCGGCGTTGCCAAGGCCGTTGCCGACAAGATCAAGGAATGGCGTCCCGACATGGAGGTGAAGATCGCCTCCGCACAGGGTCTGGCCGACTGCAAGAAGCTGCTGATGCTGGCTAAGGCCGGTAAGTACAACGGCTATCTGCTGGAGGGCATGGGCTGCCCCGGCGGCTGCATCGGCGGTGCCGGCACCATTGCCGATCCCGTGCGCACCGCAGCTGTGCTGAACAAGTATGTGAAGGATGCCGAGTTCACCGACCCCGAGCAGAGCGCCTTTATGTCCAACATCCACATGCTGAAGGACGACCCCAACTTTGAGGTCTGAGCCGCTGTAATATAATCACCCGGAAAGCTGCTGCACAGCGTTTTTGTGCAGCAGCTTTTTTGTTAAAAAAGTCTGAAACTTTGTGGAAATGCCGTGAAACGAAAAATGGACGCTTGTTTATCGGGACAAAATGCGATACACTACAAATATGAGTTTCTGATGGACGTTTTTACAAAAACGCTTTGTCATAAAAGAACCTAGGAGGAACGGCAAGAATGATCTGGAACAAGTCTAAACAGCCCGCCGACTTGCAGCAGGGCACAGCAGCTGTATCGAAAAAGGGCAGCGTGGCAGCCTTTGCCCAAAAGAACTGGAAGTGGCTGGTGCCGATAGCCATTGTGGTGCTGGCAGGCGGCTGGTGGCTGTTGAAGCCCAAGAGTGCAAAACCCGCCAACGTGGATACGTCCTATACGGAGGCAGTACCCGAGACCCGGAATGTCTCCAACACGCTCAGCGGCACTGGCACCCTGAAACCCGCCAATACTTACAGCGTCAAGTCGCTGGTGTCCGGCAAGGTGCTGACCGGCAGCTTTGAAGAGGGCGATATCGTGGAGGAGGGTACTGTGCTGTACACGGTGGACTCCTCTGACGCCACCACCAAGGTGGAACAGGCAGCCATCACCCTGCAGCAGGCGCAACGCAGCTACGATAAGACCGCTGACCGCCAGTATGTCCGTGCCGAGGTGGCGGGCGTCGTCAGTAGCCTGAAGGTGAGCAAGGGCGATGAGGTAAAGAGCGGTCAGGAAGTGGCCGTGGTGCGGGACAGCTCCAAGATGAATCTGGTGCTGGAGTTCCCGGCTGCGGATGCCGCCAACTTCTCGGTGGGACAGACCGCCGAGGTGACGCTGGACGGAACCTTTGAGGTACTGCCCGGCACCATTACCGCCGTGACCGGCACCGATGCCCTGAGCACCGGCAACCTGCTTACCCGCACCGTGACCATCGCGGTGTCCAATGCGGGCGGTCTGACCACAGCACAGGCTGCAACAGCTACCGTCAACGGGGTCAGCTGCATTGCAGCGGCAAACCTCCAGTATCAGGCCGAGCGCACCCTGACCGCGCTGGCTTCCGGTACGGTCACCGCCATCAATGTGCGGGAGGGCGGCAGCGTGAACAAGGATGACATCATACTGACTCTCAGCGGTGAGGATCTGACCGAGTCCATCCAGTCTGCCTCCGAGACCCTGCGCGGCGCAGAGCTGTCTATGCAGAACATGCAGGACGCTATGGATAACTACACCATCACTTCGCCCATCAGCGGTACGATCATTGAGAAGAATGCCAAGGTGGGCGATGCCCTGAGCACCGGCAGCGACCTGTGCACCATCTACGACCTGAGCTATCTGGAAATGACCATCAACGTGGACGAGCTGCAGGTCAGCAGCCTGAAGGTTGGACAGGCCGTACAGGTGACCGCAGACGCCGTGAAGGATAAGACCTATGAGGGGCTGGTCACCCGTGTGTCCATGAAGGGCGATACCAGCGGCGGTACCACCACCTACCCGGTGACCGTACGCATTGACGAGACCGATGGTCTGCGCCCGGGTATGAACGCCAACGCCGAGATCGTGGTGGCACAGGCTAAAAATGCGCTCACCGTGCCCAATGCCGCCATCGTGCGGGGCGGCTATGTGCTGGTGCGGCAGGATTCTCCCAGCGCCGTGAACGCCGATGATTCCATGAGCGCACCGGAGGGCTATGTGTATGTCAAGGTCAAGACCGGTGTCAGCGACGATAACTATACGCAGGTGACCAGCGGCCTGTCCGAGAGTGATACCATCGCCTACGACCCCAGCTCCGTGAGCAGCGACAGCTACTATGACGACGGCGGCTATGGTGATATGGGCGGCGGAGAGCTCGAGGATGCCGGAAACAACGCAGACCTTGCCGAGGGCGGCGAGGAGATGCTGTCGGAGGAGACGGAAAACGGTGAAGCCCCCGCAGCGGACGCTGAAGAGCCCGCAGAGGGCATCGACCCCGCCGAGGCCGGCGCAGTCGTGGTGAATTGACGCAGGAGGGATGAATGAGCGCTCTGATCGAGTTTGATGCGGTGTGCAAGTACTACCAGATGGGCGATACCACGGTAAAGGCTGCCGACCACATCACCATGAAAATCGAAAAAGGCGAGTTCGTGGCCATCGTGGGTCAGTCCGGTTCGGGCAAATCCACCTGTATGAACATCATCGGCTGTCTGGATGTGCCCACCTACGGCACCTACCGGCTCAACGGCCGGGATGTGGGCAAGATGAACCGCAACGAGCTGGCCGCTGTCCGCAACGAAATGCTGGGCTTTATCTTCCAGCAATACAATCTGCTGCCCAAGCTGAACCTGATGGAAAACGTGGAGGTGCCGCTGGTGTATGCGGGCATCTCCCGCGCCGAGCGCCACATCCGCGCCCGGGAGGTGCTGGAGCAGGTGGGACTTGGCGACAAGCTGAAAAACCGCCCCAACCAGCTTTCCGGCGGTCAGCAGCAGCGCGTGTCCATTGCGCGGGCACTGGTGCGCAACCCGCCGGTCATTCTGGCGGACGAGCCCACCGGCGCACTGGACTCCCATACCGGCCGCGAGGTGCTGGGGCTTTTGCAGCAGCTGCACAAGCAGGGACACACCGTAGTGCTGATCACCCACGACAACTCTATTGCCGTGCAGGCCGACCGTATCATCCGGCTGGAGGACGGTCAGGTGGTGTATGACGGCGACTCCCACGCACCGGAGGCCATGGTGCAGCCTACTTTGCTGCCCGAAACGCCGGAAAAGGAGGAACAGGCATGATCTTTGAAACCTTCCGGCAGGCCATCCAGAATGTGTGGAGCAACAAGCTGCGCACCTTTTTGACCATGCTGGGCATCATCATCGGCGTGATGGCGGTCATCGTCATCGTGGGTCTGGGCAACGGCATGACCAAAAGTATGCGGGACAGCTTTTCCGCACTGGGCACCAACACCCTCAGCATTCAGGTGTGGGGCTACGGCTCCCGCACCGTGCCGGTGGAGGAGATGTACGACATCTGCCAGCGGCATTCCAACCTGATCAAGGCGGTGTCGCCCCAGATCGAGTTCAGCGGCAATGCCAGTGGTACGCTGAAGATTGGTACCACCAGCTACCGCTGGTCCAATATAAGCGGCGTGGACGAAAACTACACCGAAATGAAAAACTACCAGCTTGCACAGGGACGCGGCCTGCAATACATGGATATGCAGGACAACAAGCAGGTCTGTATCATTGGCGATTACCTGAACCGGGTGGCCTTTGGCGGCAACGGTGTGGGACAGACGCTTAAAATTGGTGCCAACAAGTTCCGCATTGTGGGCGTGCTGGCGGCCAAGGTCAGTGACCCCACCATGCAGCAGGGCAGCGATGACGACTGCGTCTACCTGCCCTACACCACCGTGATGCGGCTTTCCAGCCAGAGCTCAGTGAGCAACTATACGGCTATCATGGTGGATGAAAGTTTTGCCAATGAAACTAAGGCCACAATAGAGGAGGAACTGCAGGCAATCCTCCAGACGGAAAACGGCTACTATGTGTACAGCGCCAGCGAATGGCTGGAGGAAATGAACAAGATGATCAACATGGTCATCGTGATACTTACCGGTATTGCCAGCATCTCGCTGCTGGTGGGCGGCATCGGCATTATGAATATCATGCTGGTGTCTGTGACCGAGCGCACCCGCGAGATCGGCATCCGCAAGGCGCTTGGCGCAAAGGAGCGCACCATTCTGGCGCAGTTCGTAGTGGAAGCAGCCACCACCTCCGCGCTGGGCGGCGTTTTAGGCATTGCGCTGGGCTATGTGGTGTCCATGGCGGCCAACAAGGTACTGCCCATGTTCATGACCGATACCACCGTTACGGTAAGCCCCTCCTTCAACTCCATTGTGGTGGCCTTTGGCATCTCGGTGGGCATCGGCGTGCTGTTCGGCTACCTGCCGGCGCGGCGCGCAGCCCGGCTGAACCCCATTGAAGCATTGCGCTACGATTGATCGCGGCGGCGTGATAAACAAAGAACAAGAGGTACGACCAATGAAAAAACGGATTCTCGCATTTCTGCTGGCGGTCAGCATTGCGGTGTCGGTGCTGGTGCTGCCGGTCTCGGCGGCCAGCATCAACAACACGGCTCTGCAGACGGCTATTACTCTGGGCGCTGTGCCCACCGGTCAGGAACTGGGCGCCAACATTACCCGCGGCGCCTTTGCCAAAATGCTGGTGTCCTTTTCCACTTACCGGGAGAGCGTAGGCGCACAGGGCACGGTGGGCACTTTGTACCGGGATGTGCCCGGCACCTCCCAGTGGGCACCCTATATCCGCATTGCAGTGCAGCAGGGCTGGATGAACGGCTACACCGACGGCTCCTTCCGCCCGGACAACACCGTCACGCTGGAAGAGGCCTGTGCGGCGGTGCTGAAGCTGCTGAGCTATAAGACCACCGACCTGACCGGCTCCTTCCCGCAGGCACAGCTGAACAAGGCGCAGCAGATCGGTCTGCGGGATCAGTTGACCTGCACGCAGGGACAGGCCATGACCTACGAGCAGTGCACCCTGCTGCTGTACAACGCCCTGCGCGCCAACACCGCCAGCGGCAGCGCTTACGGTAGTTCGCTGGGCTTTACGGTGTCCAACGGTCAGGTGGATACCTCTTCGGTGCTGCTCAAGAGCCGCAAGGGCCCCTTTGTGGCAGAGGAGGGCACCCAGTTGCCCTTTACGCCGGTGAGCGTCTACCGAAACGATAAGGCCTCCGCTTCGGCAGAGCTGAACAAGTACGACGTGTACTATTACAGCGAGAGCCTGCAGACGGTGTGGATCTACACCCGCCGCGCCGCAGGCCGCATTACGGCGGTATCGCCCAGCGCCAGCGCGCCTACCGCGCTGACCGTGGCGGGCAGCAATTACACGCTGGGCAGCTCTGCCGTGGCGTCCAAGATCTCCTCCCTGAACGGTGGCGGCGTGGGCGAAGTGGTCACCCTGCTGCTGGGCATGGACAACGAGGTAGCCGATGTGATCACCGGCGAGGAAGCCGACAGCGTGTTCTACGGCGTGGTGCAGACCGCTACCCGCAGTCTTGTGGAGGATAATGGCGCAGACGTGCTGCAAAAGATCTCGGTGATGTGCACCGACGGCATTACCCGCACTGTGAATATCGACAAAAGCCTGAACTACCCCACCGGCTGGCTGGTGGAGATCAGCGTGACCCCCGAAGGGGAGCAGGTGACTGCCATCGACTCGAAATCGGTCAGCGGCACCATCAACGACACCGCCACCGCGCTGGGGGACTATGCTCTGGCCGATGACGTACAAATTCTGGATACGACATCGGAGGGGTTGGCTGGGACGGTTCGTCCCAGCCGAATAGCGGGGACAAAGCTGAACACGCTGGCTGTGCGTTACTATACGCTGAATGAGCAGGGGCAGATCGACCGCCTGATTCTGAACGACGTCACAGGTGATCTGTGGAAATACGGCGTGCTGGACGACGTGAAGAATCTGGCCTTCAACGCAAGTTCCATTCTGGGCACCCTGACCGGTAGCGGCTCCTCCGGCTCAGGGGATAGCTCTTCCGGGGACAGTTCTTCCGGCTCCGGCAGCGGTTCCACCGGGAATAGCTCCTCCGGTTCCGGCTCTACCGGCGGCACCACCAACACGACCACCGTAGTGGACGATCTGCGCAGTGTGCTGGTGCCCACCACCAGCGAGATCCTGTGGGGCGTGATCGACGGCTCGCTGCTGAGCACGGTTTGGAACCGCATTACCAGCAGTTCCGGCTCACTGCTGAGTATCGGCCTCAAGCAGCTGGCCAACATCACCGGCCAGCCCATGAGCACCATCCTCAACTTTGTGGGCGGCGGCGCTACTTACATCTGCTACGTCAATGGCAGTCAGGCCAGCTTTTCCACCTCCATCAAGTATCCGGTGCTGGCGGGCGGTCTGGCAGTGCGGCAGAACGTGAACGGCACGGTAAAGGCCATGATCCAGCTGATGCCCATGAAGATCGACAAGGTGGGCGCAGCCTCGGTGATGAGCAACGGTACCCGCTATGAGACGGCCGACGATATGCAGGTGTATCTGTGGTACAAGGGCCAATACTACGCCACCAAGCTCTCTGAGGTGAACTCTGAGGGCTACTACCTGACCGGCTGGTACGATAACTTTGGCTGCGCAGCAGGCAAGCGTGTGCGGGTGATCGTGGCAGTCAAAAAGGACTGATGGACTACTATGACCCCCGGCGCAGGGCGCTGCGGGCGGTACGGCAGTTGCTCTACCCACGCGAGTGCCCCTTCTGCGGCCGGGTGCTGGGAGATGTACGGGATTGCCCGGACTGTGCAGAGCAGCTGGAAGCGCTGCGCCGCAAGCCGGGCATCCGGCTAGACCCGGCGCAGCACTATATCAGCAATCTGGCCGGTGCGGCTGCGCCCTACCGTTACAGCGGCTGTGTGCGGCGCGGCATCCTGAACGCAAAGTATCAGGGCAAGCCGTGGCGGGCAGTAGAGATGGGCAACCGTCTGGTGCAGCTGGCCTTTGGCGGGGAGCTGACCGTGCAGTACGGCGAGCTGCTTCCGCAGTCGGTGCCGTGGGCGGCCATCGGGTACGATCTGATCGTACCGGTGCCGGCCTCCGGTAAAAGGCGCGGCTACAATGTGCCGGAACTGATGGCGCTGCCGCTGGCCAAGGCTATGGAGGTGCCGTTGGCACCGCAGGCACTGGAGCGCACCCGCGCCAAACGGCATCAGGCCGGTCTGCCGCTGGAACAGCGCATAGCCAACGTAGCAGGTGCTTTCCGGGCGGCACAGCCGCAGCAACTGGAGGGCAAGCGCATCCTGTTGGTGGATGACGTCATCACCACCGGCACAACGGCTGCTGCCTGCGCACAGGCACTGCTGCACGCCGGGGCAGACAGCGTGTTCGCGCTGGCCTTTGCCACGGTGGAGTTTAGCGCACCGCCGGACGACACCACCCCTATCCATGAGGACGATGAGGAAGATGTATATCGCGATTTTTGAAAATGACGCTCTTTCGCGCATCTTTTTGGCGGGCAAAAGCCGGGACAGTAAAATGTAAAAACTGCATCAGAAATTTGGAAAAAGCGCTTGACAAAACGGGCAAAGTCGGGTATACTAATCAAGCTGTGAGCGACAAACGCGAACAGATATCCGGGTGTAGCGCAGTTTTGGTAGCGCGCTTGAATGGGGTTCAAGAGGCCGTGAGTTCGATTCTCGCCACTCGGACCAAACAAAAATAATCCGAACTTGTTTCCGATAGGAGATGGGTTCGGATTATTTGTTTTCTTCGGAAAATTAGCGTTTGCGAAGCAATGAAAGCCCCAGTGGGGCTTTTAAGCGACGGAACGGTCTTGCGCCAGCAAGATGGAGGGGCCTTGCCCCGACAAGTTCCATGCAGGTGTCCGTGGAAGATAAAGTCTGAAATTATAGATTGACCGAGATGAAAAGATTCGATGAGTCGAGAAAAAGGTAACTCTCTGTCCCGGTTGCTGCTAATCCTAGGTACCTATAAAGAAAACAACCCGCCCCGGTTTCCGCAACAGGAAGCCGGGGCGGGTTTTGCGTATGTGGTACAAAAGGGATATCTGACCCGGGCATGGCGTGCGGAGCATATTACCGGGAGAAATACAGCGTGATACAAAAAGTCCCGCCTTCTGAGGTATAGCTGCTCTGCCCGTGCATGTGTTCCATCAGGGCGGCAACATTTTTAAGGCCGACACCGTGAGAATCGCCCTGCGGGGTGGTGCATACTGCATTGGAAAGGCGGACGCAAAACCGGTCGTCTCCGGTGGTGACTTCAAAGCAGACGGGCTGTGCGGGGTCGGCGTACTTCTGTAGGTTGGAGATCAGGTTGTCAGCAATGCGGCAGAGAGCATCGATGTCCAGCCACAGCAGGCAGGGCGTGCAGGAGGGGGCAAGGTACTGCACCTGCCATCCGGTCTCCTCCAGCAGGGCCAGCTTTTCAGAAAAAACCTGCAAAAAAATCTCCGGCGCAGGCAGCTGTTCCAGCTTAGGGTCCCGCTGAGGGGATTCGCCGCTGGCAATGCGGAACAGTCCGTTGCTCAGTTCAATGACACTGCGGCAGCTGCGGACACACTTGTTCAGATATTCGTCGTGCTGCGCGGGGTTCTGGTAGCGGTGCTCGGCCAGCAGTTCCAGATAACCCAGCTGGGCGGTCAGCGGCGTGCGCAGGTCGTGGGAGAGGGAGGTGATCAACTCGTACCGCTGTGTCTGCGCCTGCTGTACCTGTTCCATCTGCTGCTTGAGGGAAGCACTCATCTCGTTCAGGCTCCGAGCCATCTGTGCCAGCTCATCGGTGCCATGCACAGGCACCTTATAGTCCAGCTGACCGCCTTCCAATACGCGGATGCTCTGATTCAGCAGCTCCATGTAGTTCAGTTTTTTCCACACGGCCCACAGGACGATGCAGATGCCTAGCAGCAGGCAGAGCCAGAACTCAAAGGTACGCACGGCTTCGTCTACAAAAAAATCAAAGTAGCCGTAGACGTAAAGAGTGGCGCTGCCATCGGAAAATTCCAGTGGGTAGGTGCGGAGATAGGCTTCTTCATCCAGAGTTTTGGAGGCCTGACTGTAGGTGCGGTAATACTCCACGTTGTTCAGGGCAGAATCGTAGATGACGATGCCGTCCTTTTCCACCCGCAGGATGCAGCCGCCGGGCCTGCCGTCGTTGGAGTACCAGTCGGCCATCTGTTGTACCTGCTTGCTGGAAATGCCGCTCTCGGCAACGTTTTGCTGGAGCATGGTGCCCACGGCATCGGTTTTGCGCGGCAGAAAATCCGAGTTGAGGTAGTAGGTCTGCAGTGCAGTTTTGCTGATGGGCTGCAGGATATTGTACAGCAGGACAGATACGACAATGGCCAGCAGGATGGCGCGCACCAGCTCGCCCCGCAGACCATGGAGCAGCTTTTCCCGGAAATCAGCCAAAGCGGTATCCCTTTCCCCAGACAGTCTGGATCAGTTTTGGGTTCTGCGGGTCGTCTTCCAGCTTTACCCGCAGCTTCCGAATGTGCACCATGACGGTACCGTTGGAGGAGTAGAGATAAGGCTCGTTCCACACGCTCTCGTAGAGGTTCTGTGCCGAGAAAATGTGCCCCGCATGGGAAGCCATGAGCAGGAGCATCTGATATTCCAGCTCCGGCAGGTCGATGGGCTGGCCGTTCTTTTCTACTTCATTATAAGTGCGGCTGATCTTCAGTGGGCCCCGCACCAGCCATGCCTCGTCCTCTGGGTCGCCCTTGCCCTGATACACTCGGTACCGCCGCAGCAGGCTCTTGACCCGTGCAGTGAGCTGGGTATGGGAGAATGGTTTTGGCAGGTAGTCGTCGGCACCTACCCGCAGCCCAAGAGAAATATCCTCCTCCTGTCCCTTCGCGGTGAGAAAGAGCACGGGGACATTGCTCTGTTTCCGAATCGCCTCGCACACCCGGATGCCGGACATGCCGGGCATCATGATATCCAGAATCACCAGATCCAGCTCCGGATGCAGCAGCTGAAGGGCCTGCTCTCCGCTGGAAGCCAGAGTGACATCGTAGCCTTCGCTGGTGAGCAGAATCTCCAGCAGTTCCCGAATGTCGGCATTGTCGTCCACTACAAGGATCTTACATTGTGTCATGATTCCATTTCGCTCCTGTCATCAGAAACATGCTTTGTTTCAGGGTCTATTTTTATTCCTTGCTGCGGTTTTGGCAAGAAATCCGCAACAAACTTAAGAATTGTTAAGAAATGAGACCACCGGTTGTTAAGACTTTATCATTATACTAAAAACACAGGATATGTGCAACGCATGTCTGACACGAAGAACGATGAAAAACGTCAGGAAAGGGAGAAATCTCATGAACAAGATCTCGCGCAAAGGCTTTCTGAAGATCGCTGCTGCCGCCGCCATGAGCGGCGTTACGGCTGGCGCTCTGTCTGCCTGCAATTCCTCCAGCTCGTCTGTGGCCTCCTCCGGGGCTTCGGTCTACACCGCCGGCACCTACACCGCCACGGCAAAGGGCATGAATGACATCACCGTCACCATGACCTTCTCCGACACCGCCATCACCGAGGTAAAGGTGGATACCGCCAACGAGACGCTGAATCTGGCAGTTAACTCTGCCGCAGACTTCCAGACCATGCTGATGGAGGCCCAGAACGCTGAGATCGACGGCGTTTCCGGTGCTACTGTTACCTCCAACGCTGTCAAGGAAGCTGCCGCAGACTGCATCCAGCAGGCAATGGGTCTGACGGGCGGTGCCGAGGACGAAAGCACCAGCTACGGCGATGATCCCCGTGGCGCAGCACGGGCTGCCGCCAAGGCAGACGGCCGTGTGTTCGGTTACTCCGGCCCCGGTGACTGGCTGGGTGAAGCACCTGCTTTCAGCAGTGTGGACAGCGAGGTGGACTGCGATGTTTGTGTCGTGGGTCTGGGTCACGCCGGTGTGGCCGCTGTTCTGGGTGCTGCTGAGAAGGGCGCAAAGGTCGTGGGCATCGAGTCCCAGAACGAGGATAACTTTGCATGGTACGGCGAGGATATCGGCGCATGGAACTCCAAGTTTGCACAGGATGCAGGCATCCCCGCATGGGATCTGGGTCAGATCTGCGATGAGTTCGTTACCCGCAGCGGCGGCCGTGCTGACCCCGGCATCGTCAGCCTGTATGTGCAGCACTCCGGCGAGACGTTGGACCACATGCTGGATGTCTGCAAGGAGATGGGTGTGGACGAGCGTGTTTACACCTATGATAACTCTGAGGATGGCTGGACCATCATCCACCTGAACGCAGATTATGACAAGATCGCCGCAGGCAAGAATATCTACGACTGTCTGGATATGACCAACTACCCCCGTAAGCCCGGCACTCGCACCTGGCCCGCAACCATCCAGTTCATGGGTCCTTACAGTGCAGAGCCGGTGGATGGCGTTGCCGCCAACAGCGTGCTGAAGTATGTGCAGCAGGCACAGCTGGATAAGGCAGTGCAGGACTACGGCGCACAGCTGTACTACGGCACCGCAGCACAGGTTCTGGTGCAGAACGACAACGGCGATGTGGTCGGCGTGATCGCAAAGAACGCCGATGGCAAGATCGTCAAGTACAACACCAAAATGGGCGTTGTGATGTGCGGCGGCGACTACGCAGGCAATGCGGAAATGTGCTGGGCACTGATGAACGAGTACATGGAGCGCAACGAGCGGGAAGGCGGCCTGAAGAAGGACTTCTTCTCCTTCATGGGCGGCCGTGATGGCTCCAGCCTGAAGATGATGTGCTGGGCAGGCGGCATGATCGAACCGGCACCCCGCGGCACCATGATTCTGGGCGGCGGCATCAACTCCACCCCCTGGGGTGCCAACAGCATGCTGTGGCTCAACAGCGACGGCAAGCGCTTCTGCAACGAGGGCAATGTGACCGGTGCTTCCACCGCCACCGCCCGCCAGAAGAATGCTACCGGCTGGCTGGTCACCGACAAGAACTTCATGAAGAGCATCTGCGCCTGCGGCATCGAGCACTCTGGCCCCAACGCAGGCCGTCCGCAGTACTATCAGGACTTGATTGATGATATGGAGGCATTGCCCTGCTCCAGCGAGGAGCAGACCATCCGCAGCTGCTTTGTGGCCGAGCGTATGATGTCCAAGGTGTTCAAGTGCGACACGCTGGAAGAGCTGGCCAAGGCAATGGGCGTGCCCGATGACAAGATGGACACCTTCATGGCAAGCATCGACGAGTACAACGCCATGTGCGATGCCGGTAAGGATGACAAGTTCGGTAAGGATGCAAGTGCCCTGATTCCCATCCGCGAGGCACCGTTCTATGGCTGTGCACAGACTCTGGGCAACCGCAGTGCAAGCCCCAGCATGGTCACGATGAACGGCATGATGACTGACCTGAACCTGAACGTGCTGAACATCGACTACGAGCCCATCAAGGGCCTGTATGCAGCCGGCAACAGTCTGGGCGGCCGCTATGGCACCGGCTACAGCACCCCTTGCGCTGGTAACTCCATCGGCATGGCTGTCACGCACGGCCGTCTGGCAGGTCAGTTCTGCGTGGACAACGTCTGAGCTTGCCGAAGATAGGCACTATCCGCAAAAGACCCATTGAATCCAACGAACGGCTGCTGTACAGAGCACTGCGCAGCAGCCGTTTTTGTGCAACTGAAACATCCGCCGAGGAGGGCTGGAAATGGAAAGCAACAAGCTTTTGAAGGATCTGTTTTTGACCATGCGCAGCGACTATGCGGGCTGGGATGCAAAGAAGAAGCGGCACGCCCCATCACCCTTTGTCACCATGCTGGGACAGGCCTACTATGACCGGCGGATGTCCTCACTGCTGGTGCTGCAGGCGGTGAGCCAGTACTGCGCCGGTATGCGGGATCGCAACCTGAAATTTGCCCTGCATGACGCAGACTATACCCCTTTTTCCCGTGGGTTTGCGGTGCGCCGCTGCACGGAGGGCATGTTTGTGGATCTGGTAACGCAGGAAACGCGCTTGCAACCGGGTGATGCGGTGCTGGCCATCAACCGCACTGCGCCGGAGCGCATCGTGCAGAACCTGCCCAACCCCC
This sequence comes from uncultured Faecalibacterium sp., assembly GCA_934539245.1. Classification (GTDB taxonomy): domain Bacteria; phylum Bacillota; class Clostridia; order Oscillospirales; family Ruminococcaceae; genus Faecalibacterium. The sequence continues at coordinate 4,101 of CAKTCK010000019.1, read as the reverse complement.
TGCTGGCTGCCGATGTGCCGGAGCGGGAACAATGGAACGGCTATCTGAAGTTGGCACGGGACATCACGGTACGCCATGTCGATGGTACCGAGGAAACGCTGGAACTGGCCCGCTACCCGGTGGAAGGGGATGCCGCGCCGTCTGTGCAGGAACTGGGGACAGGGACGCTGCTGCTGAACCCCGGTACCCTGAATGATGTGGCGGTGCTGGAAGCGTTTGTGCAGGCCCATCAGGCGCAGCTGGACGGTTGCACACAGCTGGTGATTGATTTGCGCATGGCCCGTGGGGAGGACGAAGAAGCACTTCTGCCGCTGCTGCCCTACATTGCGGCAGAGGACACCACCGCCGGGGAAATCTTCGGCGACCGGCGCATCCGTACCAACTACACGAAAATGAATTGCGCCCGGCTCATCCGAATGCTGAAGCCCTATCTTGCAGATGAGGACCCCGCGCTGCGGCAGGTGGCGCAGCAGTGGGCCTGCTATTACCGCGACCAGAGCGGCAAGGGCTGGGTGGATGAGGTGGAAGCCCTGCCCGTTCCCGCCGAAACACCCATCCTGCGCCGTGGGCCGGAGAAGGTGATCCTGTTGACCGATACATGGTGCGAACAGGAAGCAGAGCATTTTGTCCAGCTGGCAAAACAGCAGGGAAGAGCCGTGCTGCTGGGTCGCCCCACCATGGGTACGCTGGATTATATGAACCCTGTAACGGTGCAATATGATGCGTTCAGCTTTACCTATCCCATCAGCCGCACGATGGCATCACTGGAAGGAAAGGGCGTGGACGAGCGCGGAGTTCAGCCGGATGTAGTTGTTCCGTGGACAGCTGCGGAGTGCACCCGGGATCTTCTGGCAGAGAAGGCGCAGACACTCTGAGAGGAACGCTCCGTAGTTTTGATACCCGCTTAGGTGGGCAGTTACTTTGGCAAAGGTGACACGGGCTGCGAAGATCCCGATGATGTGGATTGAAGGAACTGGACATAATTCCAATGCAGACAAACCTGAACAGATAAATCGTTTGATAGAGGAATTTGTTGCAAATATTTTATAACGGATAACCTCGCGTTTGTGGAGCAAAGCGGAACAATACAAGGGGCTGTTGCACTGGATTTTATCCTTGTGCAACAGCCCCTTGTTTGTTGTATCCGAATGGAGGAGATGGCAGGATCAATGATTGTCCGGGCAGACGATTTCCAGCATCTGCTCAAACACTTCTTCCATCTGCCGCACCAATGTGAACTGGGTGCGGGCACGGTCAAGGTTGTGATCCGGGCGAGCGATATGGAAATAATGGTCGCCCTCCAGATAGTCAGTCAGAAAACGGATGCCGCATTCCAGTGTCATGAGCCTTGCGCCCCATGCAAGGCTCTTTTTTTCTGCCATATTCATGGATGCCCCGGCAGTGGAGAGATACCCTTTGGCAAACACTTCGTACAGATGCAGGTCAAAATGGACTTTGCTCTGATCGGGTTCGTCCTCGGCGCAGTCGTTGGCACCGGTACGGATGGAATCGCCAAAATCGTAGGCCGACAGGCCGGGCATCACGGTGTCGAGGTCAATGACGCAGATGCCTTTTCCGGTGGCGGCGTCGATCAGGACATTGTTGATTTTGGTATCGTTATGGGTGACGCGCAGAGGAATTTCACCAGCTGCCAGCTGATCCAGCAGAACATGGCAGTCTTTTTCCCGCGCATGAATAAATTCGATTTCCGGCGCAATGTTCTTTGCGCGGTTCAGTGCATCAGCGGCGAGGGCTTTTTCAAAATTTGCATAGCGGTTGGGCGTATCGTGGAAGCGGGCGATGGTTTCGTGGAGGGTGGAGGCCGGGTAATCCGCCAGTTGGTTCTGGAATTTGCCCAGTGTTTCAGCAACCGTGCGGAAGTCGGCTTCGCTGCCGACCTGCTGCAGGCAGACAGTACCCTCCACAAAGTCGTAGGCGCGCCATGCGCCGCCGTCGGTGTCCAGATAGCAGCTGCCGCCAGTCAGGGTGGGCACAACGTTCAAGGTCTCCCGCATGGGGTCGCCGCCCTCGGCAAGAATTTTGGTGCGCAGGTGCCGGGTGACGCTGCATACGTTTTCCATCAGTCCCACGGGGTCGGTGAAGGTGTCGGTGTTGATGCGCTGCAGGATGAACCGCTTGGAACGATCCTCGCGCCAGACCACATAAGTGCCGTTGATATGACCCTCGCCGTAGTGGTCAAGGGTGCAAACCACCGGTCCGCCGAATTGGAAGGCATTTGCGGCCTGCTGCAGAAGGGAAAGGGTAACTGGCTTCATGATAAACTCCTTGGTATCTTGTTATTCTTTGTGCCGTTTTGTCGGTGCAGGGCGTTTTCCCTGCCGTGCCTGACGGCGGTATTCGTTGGGGGTCATGCTTTCGGCCTTGCGGAAGCACTGGGAAAAATAGCTGGGGGAGGAAAAGCCCATCAGTTCGCTGATCTGCGCCAGACTGTAGCCGGTGTTAGCCAGCATATACTTGCTTTCCTCAATGCGGCGGCGGTTCAGGTAGGTGATAGGGGAGATACCGTACTCCCGCTGGAAGGTGTGCGCCAGATAATATTTGTTCAGGTGGGCAAGCTCCGCAAGGTGGTCCAGCGAGATATCCTCCCGGTAGTTGGCGTCTAGATATCGCTTGATCTCGGTGCACTCACGGTTCTCTGTCCGGGTAGTCTCCTCCAGCTGTAGTGAGATGGTGGTACAGCGCACCAACCAGATCAGTAGCACCTCCAAAAGATCCTGACAGACGGTCTCGCAGCCGTCTAAACTGCGGTCTGCCTCGGCCAGCAGCATATCCAGCAATGTGACCATCCGCTCCCGGTTCTCCCGGCAATTGAAGATGGCATAGCTGGTATCTGCCTTGCTGAACAAAAACTCCATGTTGTCCACGCCCAGCACGATATACTCCAGCGGCGAGGCGTTCAGGCTGAGCTCGGTGTGCTCCACCTGCGGGTTCACGATGACCATATCGTCCGGCTTTACCGGGAACAGCTGCCCGGCAAGGTAGAACTGTCCTTCGCCGCTGAGACAGTAGAACAGCTCAGTGCAGGAGTGGGTGTGGGTGGTGCTGTTCCAATCGCCGCCGAAGCGGCTTTTACTGATGTACAGCAGCCGGAAGGACTCCCGCGGGGCGGGCGCGTGGCGGATATCAAAGCGCTGGGTGCTCATAAATGATTGGCTCCTTTGGAAAACGCAAAAATCCTAAAAATAAACGCAAAATACTAAAAAAGATGCCCCGAAATGGTGCGCTGATTCGTGCACTTTTCCCCATTATAGAGGGAATGTGTAAAAAAAGCAAGCCCTGAATTTTGGCTGATTTTATATTTTTGTTTCTTGCAAAGATTTGAAATATGTCAAAATGGTTACATCTTGGGGATAGTGCTGAAACTTTTTAAGAAAATTTAGTGCTTTTACTGGAAAAAATTTTCAGAAAGCAAGATTCATAAAAAATGAAACAACAAACCCCTTGTGCGGGAAAGAAAAAAGCTCTATATTGGAACCAGAAAAGCACACAGCCCTTCGGGCAAGGCCTGTTTGCCCGGGCTGGGTTTGAACGGAACAAAATGATGGAGGCTACTGTTATGAATCGTATTTCTCGTCGTAATTTCCTCAAGGCGGCCGGTGTGGGTGCCGCTGCACTGGGTCTGGCTGCCTGCGGCGGCTCTTCCAACTCCACCGCGTCCAGCACGGCATCTTCTGCCGCTGCTTCTTCCGCAGTGGCTGCGGACGTCACCATCAAGGTTGCCGCCATCGAGACCGGCTACGGCGCTGAGATGTGGAAGAAGGTCACTGAGGCCTTCACCGCCCAGACCGGCATCAAGGTGGATCTGACCACCGACAAGAAGCTGGAGGACGTCATCGGCCCCTCCATGCAGGGCGGCGACTACCCCGACGTGGTCCATCTGGCCACCGGCCGTGAAGCTGCCCTGACCGAGCAGTTCATCAAGGGCAACCTGATCGCCGACATCACCGATGTGCTGAGCATGACCGTGCCCGGCGAGAGCAAGAAGGTGAGCGAGAAGATCGCCGGCGGCTTTACCGACACCTCCCTGACCAACCCCTACGGCGACGGCAAGACCTATCTGGCTCCCATGTTCTACAGCCC
>CAKTCK010000018.1 GCA_934539245.1 uncultured Faecalibacterium sp. | reverse complement strand
GCCTCGGTGAAGATGGCGGTGGGGATGCTGAACATGACCTGCGTGATGATGGGTCCGATGATGTTGGGCAGCACTTCCTTAAAGATGATGAAGAAGCTGCCAGCACCCAGCGTGCGGGACGCCAGAACGAACTCCTGATCCTTCAGCTTGAGCATCTCGGCGCGGGCGATACGGCTCATGCCCACCCACTCGGTCAGCATCAGGGCAAAGATGATGGTCACCATGCCGGGCTGCAATACCAGCAGCAGCAGCGTGACGATGACCAGACGCGGGATGCCGTTGGCCACTTCCAGAAAGCGCTGCATCACCATATCCACCCTGCCGCCAAAGTAGCCGGAGATCAGGCCGTAACTCATGCCGATGAGCATATCAATGATGGCAGCCGCCACCGCGATGATCAGGGAGACGCGGGCGCCTTCCCATGTACGGGTCCAGATGTCGCGGCCATACAGGTCGCTGCCGAACCAGTAATAAACGTCCAGCTTGTCTTTTTCCTGATAAGCGTTGGTCAGCTTGGAGCCTGTGGTGGTGCTCATCTTTTCGCTGCCGTCCAGAATGCCGAACTGTTCAATGCCCGGCACGCGGGGCGCAAAGTTTTTCTGGCTCAGATCCTGCCCGGAGTAGGTGTAGCTGTTCATGCCCGGGCCCAAAACGGCCAGCAGCACGATGATCACAATGAGGACAAGCCCCAGCACGGCGCTCTTCTTATTGAAAAAGCGGATGAGCGCTTCCTTCCAGAAGTTCTGCGCCGCAAAGTTGGTGTCCACGCTGATCTCGTCCTCGTTGTGCTTGAGGGCAAAATCCTTTTCCGCAAAGGTGTGCTCCGTGTACATTGCATCCACGGCGTTGACAATGGCATCGGCGGTGGATTCGCCGCCCAGCCGGATCGCTTTTTCTGCCATTTAGTCGTCCCCCTTTGCCAAACGAATACGCGGGTCGATGATGCCGTACAGCAGGTCAACGACCAGCATGATGCCAATGTACATGGCACTGTAGATAAAGCTCAGACCAATGACCACGTTGTAATCGTTGGACTGAATGGCCGTCACCAGCAGGCTGCCCACGCCGGGGATGGCAAAGATCTTTTCCACCACCAGCGAGCCGGTCATCAGATCCACGATCAGCGGTGCCAGTACTGTGATGATGGGGATCAGGGCATTGCGCAGGGCGTGGCGGAAGATCAGCGCCGGGCCGGAAATGCCCTTGCTCTCGGCCAGCAGCATATAATCGGAATCCAGCACCTCGATCATCTCACTGCGGGTAAAGCGGGCAATGGACGCCATGGTGAACATGGAAAGCGAAATGCTGGGCAGCACGCTGGAGCCAAAGATATCCTTGGCGGAAAACAGCATGGGGAACCAGCGGAATTTGAAGCCGAAGGTGTAGCTCAGCGCCAGCGCGAACACATAGGACGGCACCGATACGCCGATGACCGAGATGATGGTGGCAATGGTGTCCACCACGGTATCCCGCTTCAAAGCGGCAAGGATGCCCAGCACCAGACCTACGATGGCACCCAGCGTGACCGCCATGCCGCCCACCTGAATGGAGATGGGCAGACGGGACTGGATGAGCTGGGAGATGGGCGTATTTTTGGAGATATTGTAGCTGACACCCAGATCGCCCCGGAGCATATTGCCCACATAGCGGAAGAACTGGATATAGATGGGCTGGTCAAGGCCGTACTTTGCATACAGGGCTGCCCGCATATCGGGCGTCAGCTTTTCATCATTGAAGGGCGAACCGGGCATCAGCTGCATCAGAATGAACAGCACCAGCAGAATTGCCAGCAGCGTGAACAGCGAGGTCAGGATTCGCTTGAGCGTATATTTTTTCACGTCGGGTGGACCCCCTTTTTCCTTCCAGGCTCTCGCGGTCAGTCGTTCGTCTGCCGCGGACAGGCACAATGCCAAAAAGGCGCACAGTGGCTCTTTGCGGGCCACTGTGCGGCCTTATTCAGTATGCTTTTTTACACGCTCTTGGTGGCGTTCTTGTACACGCGGTTCAGTGCCACGGGGTGGAAGTCCACACCGGTAACGGCAGAAGAGACCATCTCGGCGTTGCACTGACCGTACAGCGGGAAGATGACTGCCTGCTCCAGAACGATCTGCTCTGCCTCGTACAGGGCAGCCCAGCGACCCTCGGGGTCGGTGCACAGATCACCGGTGGTGCACTCGTCAATGATGGCATCGTAGTCAGCATCGCTCCACAGACCGTAGTTGTTGGAGTTGCCGGTCACCCACATGCCCAGATAGGTCATGGGGTCGGCGTAGTCGGGTCCCCAGCGGGTCAGGCCAATCTCAAAGTTGCCGTCCTGCATATCCTGCACGCGCTGCTTCTTGGGCTCCACGGTCAGGTTCAGGGTAAAGCCTGCCAGCGTGGTCTCCAGCTGCTCCTTGACGACCTGTGCCACCTTCTGGGGTGCATCATCGGCATCCACCACCATGTTGAAGGTGAAGGAGTCCTTGCCCAGCTCGCTCTTGGCCTGCTCGTAGTACTCCTTGGCCTTGTCGGCATCATAAGCGCAGAACTCTGCAAACTTGGTCTGGTCGGCGCTGAAGTCGCTGCCGTCGGGACCGGTGGCGAACTGCGGAGGAACAGCAGTGTAGCAGGGTGCAGAGCCATCCTTCAGCACATCCCCGGTAATGGCGTCACGATCCAGTGCAAAGGTGATGGCCTTGCGCAGGTTCTCGTTGGCCAGATCCGGCACGCCGTCGATGTTGGGGCTGATGTACCACAGGTAACCGGCACCCACGCTGGTAAATTCGGGATCGTCCTTGACCTGATCCACCTGCTCGCCGTTCAGCAGGGTCATGTCCAGAGCACCGGTCTGGTAGCTCATCAGTGCCTGCTGGCTGTCCTTGATGACCTGATAGGCCAGACCGTCCAGAGCGATCTTGGCGGCATCGTAGTAGTCAGGGTTCTTTTCCAGCGTAAAGGCGGTAGCGGCGGGCTGGTAGTCGGTCAGCTTGAAGGCACCGTTGGACAGCACCGTGTCGGGGCTGGTGCCGAAGGTGTCCTTGCAGGTGTTGTAGAACGCCTCGTTGACCGGATAGAAGGTGGGGAAGTACATCAGGCTCAGGAAGTAGCTGACGGGAACGTTCAGCTGGACTTCCAGCGTCTTGTCGTCCACGGCAGTCACGCCCAGATCGGTGACGGGCTTCTCGCCTGCAATGATCTCGGCAGCGTTGACCACCTGACCGATATCAGAAAGCATATAGGAATACTCGGAAGCGGTGGCGGGGTCCACAGCGCGCTGCCAGCCGAACACGAAGTCGGCAGCGGTGACGGCCTCACCATTGGACCACTTGGCATCGCGCAGGTGGAAGGTGTAGGTCTTGCCGTCCTCACTGATGTCGTAGGTCTCTGCAATGGCGGGAACTGCTGCGCCGTCCGCATCCATCTGCATCAGACCGTCGGTGTAGTCTGCGATGACCTCAAAGGAGGTGCCGTCGGTGGCCACCTGCGGGTCCAGCGACTGGACCTCGGTCTCCAGCATGATGTTCAGGGTGCCGCCCTGTGCAGTGCCAGCTGCAGAGGAGGCAGTGCCGGAAGCGGAAGAAGCCGCCACCGAGCTGGAAGAGCCGCCGCAGGCCGTCAGAGCCAGCGCAGCGGAGGTAACACCGGCAGCTGCCAGGAAGCTGCGGCGCGAAATACGACGATCGAATCTCATAGATGTTTCCCCTCTCTTTGCCGCTTTAGTTTTATACTCTGCTAAAGCGTTACGTTCTAAAAATACACAAGGGATGTCTGTTCCTCCTTCTGGAACTTTGCACGCCCTTGTGCTATGGACGCATTATACATCCGTGTTTTCCGAAAGAAAAGAGTTTTTTGAAAATTTGTCCTTACCAAATGCACATTTCTGCGGTTTATCCAACATTCTGCCGGAAGTTTTTCTTGATTTTTGTATAATTTTCACTCTTGAGCGCATTTCATGTAAAGAGCGCTTCAATTGAAATCCCTTTAAAATTCAATTTTGTCTGTATATCTTCACCCGATTTCTTTCTTTTATTAAGAAAAAACACCGATTTGCTTTTTCGCGTGCAAATCAGTGCTTTTTCTGGTCGTTCTTTTTAAGCTGTATTTATGCAGCAGACAGTTTCTTGATGCCATTCTCAGGCTTCTGCCGCAATCGCCTCAGCCGTGCCATTGTAAACGGCAGTGTCCAGCTGCTCTTCGGTAGCAGCCACAAGGGTGGTGGCGGTAGCCGCACCCACGACGTTGGTGGCAGTACGCGCCATATCCACGATGCTGGAAATGGGCGAAAGCAGGATGATGGCTTCCACCGGCAGACCGGCAGCGGCAAACAGCGCCGTTGCGGTAATGGTTGCCGTGCCGGGCACACCAACGGTACCAATGGAAACAACTACAGCCAAAACCACGAGGAAGGCGTACTGCACAGGCGTGTACTCGATGCCCAGCAGATGGATGGTAAACACCGCCAGCAGAGTGGGCCAGATGCCTGCGCAGCCCGGCATACCAAGGTTTGCACCCAGACTTGCACCAAAGGCGGCAACGTCCTCATTTACGCCCAGCTTCCGGGTCAGCTGATTGACCGTGACCGGGATAGTACCCACACTGCTCTGGGAGGTAAAGGCAACGGTAGCTGCGGGCCAGATGCCCTTGAAGAAGCGGACGGGGCTCAGCTTGCCCACAAACTTGATCAGGGCGCTTTCCACAACAAAGACCTGAATGCCGCACAGCACGTACGCCAGCACCAGAACGCTGAGCAGCGGAATGAGATCCGCAGGAGAAGAACGGCTGACTGCACGGGCGATCAGAGAAAGGACCGCATACGGAGTAAAGGAGATCACGTAGCTGACCACGCGACCCATCACAAGGTCACCGGCGTCAATGAACTTTTTAAAGGGTGCCACCTCTTCGGGCTTCTTGGCTGCGATCTTGTTGTAGCTGACAGCCACCAGAATGCAGAACACCACAATGGGCACCACCTCGCCGTTGGACCAGTGCGCAGCCAGATTCTGTGGGAACAGGCTGATGACAGTATCCACAAAGGTAGGCACTTCCTTGGCGGTGTAATCGGTGGCCAGTTCATACTGCACCCCGCTGCCAATGTTAGTAGCCACACCGGCGATCAGGGTGATCAGGCTGGCAATGAAGGTGTTCAGCACCAGAAAGAACACGGTCTTGAGGCCGATCTGCTTCAGGCGGACGGAATTGCCCAGATTTGTGATGCTGGAAATGATGCTGAAGATCAGCAGCGGAATGACCACAGCGGAGACCACATGGGCGTAAATAGTACCTACGGCTGCTACATAAGTGTGGTGTCCCTTGAACGCAAGACCCACGATCAGGCCAAGACCCACGGCAAGGATGGTGCGCACGCCAAAATCAACGTGCTTTTTCTTGTGCAGATAATAAAGCAATGCAAAAAATACTGCGGTGAGCGCCAGCGCGCCCAGATCCAAAATTTCGACAGACATAAAACGTTACCCTTTCTTTTGTTTGTTGGTTCACTTCGTTTTCGTCTGACAACACATTCGTCTGTTCATAACTCTCTCCTATTTCTACAAACCCACATGTTATGTATGTTTTGTTGTTTGAAGGGAGTATACTCCCCTTCCGAGCAATTGTCAATAGAAAATTCATATTTTCCTATTTTCTTTGTAGGAAAGTCAGGGATGGGCGCTCCGCGCAAAAAGGAAGCTGCCGCACCAGATAATGTGCAGCAGCTTCCTTTGCATTTTTATTTTACCGGCAGCCAGACCGCTGTTTTTGCTCCGCAGGGGGTGTTCTGCCCGAACACTGCCGTGCCTCCATGGGCGGCAGCGATCTGCTGCACTACATACAAGCCAAGGATATGGGGTGCATTTTCGGCAGGCTCCGCAGCGTTCAGTGCTGCCAGAACGGCAGGAGGATAGCCGATGCCGTCATCTGCCACGGTCAGGCAGAAGCGCTCCCCTACCCGCCGGGTGTGCACGGTAATGTTCACCGGCTTCGGGTTATGCCGAATGCTGTTGTTCAGCAGGTTTTCCAGCAGCCGTTCCAGCAGTGCCTCGTCCACCGAAAGCACTGTCTGCTCTGCCGGTTCTTCCTGTTCCAGCGTAATCTCGCAGTGCTCTGCCAGCGGGCTTTCGCAAAACTGCGCCACCAGCTGCCGGAACAGCGGCCCTGCACGCAGATCTTTCCTGCGCAGGGGTTGGGCACCGTATTCCAGCTTACTGGTCAGGTTCAGGTCATCAATGAGGGTGCGCAGCTTTTCGCACTGGGTGCGGATGCCGGCCGCTTTCTGCCGGGAGCTGTCCGGCAAAAGCGCATCCTGTTCCAGCTGCTCCGCCCAGCCTAAGATCAGCGCCAGCGGGGTACGCACATCATGGCTGACCCCTGCGATCCACTGGGTTCGGGCGTTATCCCGCCGGGCCAGCATCTCGTTTTTGGCTTGCAGCTGCGCCCCGGTCCGGTTCAGCTTTTCTGCCAGTTCCCCGGCAAAACCGTCGGTAGGCAGCTGGACGGTCTGCCCCTGTGCCAGAGCATCCAGACCGTTTGCCACGGTCTCCAGCCGCTTTGCCCCCCGCCAGCTCAGCCAGAAGCAGAGTGCCAACCCCAGCAGCAGCAATCCCAGCGCTGCCGCCGGGAGCATCCGCACCATGCTCAGGGCAAAGTCCGGTGAGCCGTAAATGCTGTATTTCCACAAGCTCCCCTTCGGCAGTCCGATGACGAACAGTCCGTAGGGTTCTGTCCAGCAGAACACCGGGTAATCTGCCAGATACCAGCGGGCAAATTTGGCAATATCGCCGGGAGTGTAGGCATGGTTCAGTTCCTGCGGCAGGCCGTAGCTCCAGCGGATACCTCCCGCATCGTCCAGCACCATCGCCCACTCATAACCGTCCATCCACTCCTGCGGGGTGTGCTCCGCCCCAAAGGCAAGCCCTTCTGCCGTTTCCACCATGGAATCTGCGATCTCGCTGGAAGAGTGCTCCCGCTGCGGCAGGCGGCAACCCTCCTGCCAGCCCAGCCAGCCCAGCACCGCAACACCGGAAAACAGCAGCAACAGTACAATGCCCACCGCCGCCAGCACATACCGCCGGATCAGGCGCACAAAGGTTTTCATGCTTCTTCCCCCTTTGTCAGCTTATAGCCGATGCCCCGCACCGTCCGCAGAAACTGCGGCGCTCCGGGTTCAGCTTCCAGCTTCTCCCGCAGATGCCGGATATGTACCCCCAGACTGTTCTCGTAGCCATAGTAATCTGCGCCCCAGACCGCCGCACAAAGGGCATCGTAGGTAACGATATGTCCCCGATTTTCTGCCAATTTCCGCAGCAGCGCCAGCTCGGTAGCGGTCAGCGCCAGTGTTTTGCCCTCCGGCAGGGTAACAATGGCATCGTTCAGGTCTACGCACCGCTCCCCCAGCTGCAAAGGTGCCGGTTTTGTACGGGACAGCTCTGCCCGGTACGCCCGCTGCAAAATATGCTGCACCCGCAGCAGCAGTTCCTGCATCAGAAAGGGTTTGGTCAGGTAGTCGTCTGCGCCGAGACCCAGCCCGAACAGACGGTCGGCATCTGCATCCCGTGCGGAGAGGAACAGTGCTGGAACATCCGCTTTTGCCCGCAGCGCCCGGAACAGCGAAAATCCGTCCCCATCCGGCAAGTTGATATCCAAGATCATCAGCTCCGGCTGTTCTGCCGCAAAGCAGGCGCGGGCAGCGGCGCAGCTTTGGGCAGTTCTGATATGGCCATATCCTGCGCCCCGCAGCTGCTCACACAGCAGTGCCAGCAGCTCGGCGTTGTCATCCACAATGAGAATCTTTGCATCATAAATGGTATCCATAAGGGCAGTTCTCCTTTCCCGCCTTTACTATACCACACTTTTTGCGCCGCAGCGGAAAACGCCTGCAAATTTAAGGGTAAATTAAGCTGCGCTTCCGGTCAGTTTAAGGCAGCGGGTGTATTCTGGCATCGTTCCGAAAACCATGAATGCGAAAGGAGACCATTTATGAAACCTGTGATCGAGACCCATGCCCTTTGCAAAAGCTACCATGGCCGTCCGGTGGTGGATCATTTGAACCTGACTGTCCCGGAGGGCTGTGTCTACGGCTTTTTAGGCCCCAACGGTGCGGGCAAATCCACCACCATGAAGATGCTGCTGGGGCTTGTACACCCCACCGGCGGCAGCGTGGAACTGCTGGGGCACACCCTGAACGAAGCAAACCGGATTGCCCTGCTGCGGCAGACCGGTAGTTTAATAGAATCCCCCTCCGGTTACCTGCACCTGACTGCCCGGGAAAACCTTTCCATCGTGGCTGACCTGAAGGACGTGGACCGGAAGGATATCAGCCGGGTGCTGGAAATCGTTCATCTGACCAAGGACGCTGACCGGAAAGTGGGGCAGTATTCCCTTGGCATGAAGCAGCGGCTGGGCATTGCCATGGCGCTGCTGGGCAGCCCCAAACTGCTGATTTTAGACGAACCCACCAACGGTCTGGACCCGGCGGGCATTCAGGAGATGCGCAGCCTCATCGCCGCCATGCCGCAGACCACCGGAGCCACCGTGCTGATCTCCAGCCACCTGCTGGGCGAGATCGAGCAGATGGTGGATCAGGTGGGCATCCTGAACCACGGCAAGCTGCTGTTCGAGGGTTCTTTGCAGCAGCTGCAAAAGCACAGCCGGGGCGGCATTCTGCTGCGGGTGCTGGACGCACCCAAAGCCGCAGCCGTCCTACAGCAGCAGGGAGTAAAAGCCGCTGCACCGGCAGATCAGCCGGACACACTGCAGCTTCCCCCGCTGCCGGACGAAGCGCTGGCGGCACTGGTCTGCACCCTTGCCGAAAGAGGCGTGGGCGTAGTTGGACTGGCTGCACAGACAAAGAGCCTTGAGGACATCTTCCTCAGCCTGACCCAGACCAGCGGGGAGGTGGCGTAAAATGGCAGCTTTCCGTGCAGAACTGCAAAAAGCCCACCGTCGGCACGACCTTGCTCTCTGCCTGTTGATTCCCGGCATTGTCGTGCTGTGGGTGGGCGGCCTTGCCCCGACAGACCCGGAGGAACTTGCCAACGGTTACAGTGCCCTGCTTTACAGCCTGCCCGTCATTGAAGCCATTCTGATGCCGGTGATGATGGCAGTGCTGGCCTCCCGGCTGTGGGATATGGAGATCAAAGGCAACACCGCCAAGCTGCTCTACACCCTGCAGAGCCGCCGCAGCCTGTTTGCAGGCAAGGCGGTCTTTGGAGTGCTGGAGGTGCTGCTGGTCACGGTGCTGGAGCTGGCCTGTGTTCCGGTGCTGGGGCGTGTCCATGGTTATACCGAAGCCTTTCCCACCGGGCAGCTATGCTATCTGTTTGTCTGCACATTGGCTGTGGACGCAATGCTCTTCTTTGGAGAATTTCTGCTGATGCTGTGGGTGGGCAATCCCCTGCCGGCGCTCTGCGTGGGCATCGTAGGGGCACTGGTGGGACTGTTCTCTGCTTTTATGCCGCCGCTTGCCAGTTACTTTGTACCCTTTGGGTACTACATCCCTCTGAGCGCCTACGAAGTGGCAAACTGGGACAAGGCTACCCACACCGTCACCTACGGCACCCGCCCCTTCAACTGGGTGCTGCTGGCCTTTACCCTTGCGCTGGGCGCTGTGCTGTTTGTCCTTGCGTGGCGCAAGGTACAGGACGAGGAGGTATAAAACCATGCTAAAACGCTGTATTCTTGCGGAGAACCGCAAACTCCACGCATCCCCCATCTGGGCAATGTTCTTTGTGCTGCCCATTCTTTCGGCCACCTATGGCACGTTCAATTATCTGCAAAATCTTGAGATCCTCACCGACGGCTGGTATAGCCTGTGGACCCAGCACACCCTGTTTTATTCCATGCTCTTCTTCCCTGCCATGGTAGCCACCTATGCTGCCTACTTGTGGCGGCTGGAACATCTGGGGCACAACTGGAACCTGATCATGGCAAGCCCCGTGCCGCCGCTGGACCTGTTTGCCGCAAAGTTTGCGGTGGTGACAAAGCTGGCGCTGCTGACCCACGCGTTTGTGTTTGCGCTGTTCGTGTTCTGCGGCAAGGTATTTGCCCATCTGCCCGGGCTGCCGCCGGTCACCTTACCTCTGTTTTTACTGCGGGGACTGCTGGGTGCGCTGGCTGTCATTGCCGCACAGCTGGTGCTGGCCATGGTCATCCGCAGCTTTGCCGTGCCCATTTTTCTGGGGCTGCTGGGCGGCATTACCGGCATCTTTATCAGCTCCAAAGGCTTTGGAATCCTGTGGCCCTATTCCCTGATGCAGCTGGGTATGAACTCCAACAAAAGCGCGGATGCTCTGGCGGGCAGCTACGGGCTGTTTGCCTTCAGCTGCATCTTCTGGCTGGGGACGATGTTCCTTCTGGCATGGCTGCTTTTACGCCGGGAGGACGTGCGGGCGTAAAATATCACTTTTTCAAGAAGGAGAACAATCCCTTCTTTTCGTAGGGCTCACAGCGGATCTCGCCCACATGGTATCCGGTGCCTTCAATGGCAGCGCAGAGCGCCTTTTCGTCCAGCGGCTCTTTGGAAAGGATCACGGTCTTGCCCTTAGAATGCGAGGACGAGACCTTCTCCACCGGGAACTCCTTGCGGATCGTGTCATTGATATGGGATTCGCACATGGAACATGCCATGCCGCCTACTTCTACGGTTATCTGGAACATTTGTATACCTTCTTTCAGCATCTTAGGACGATCATCGTTTTTCCTGCACATCCTCTGTGCAGGACAGAAGCAATAGTTAGAATCAGCTAACTTTCGTTTCTGTGAAAAGCCGCCTTTCAGCGGCCTTCCCGACCAAATAATACGCCCTGCGGCTGCATCTGTCAAGGCATCCGGACATTTTTGCGGGGACAGCATCCCTTTTTATCCTGTTATATCAGGCGTTCTGTCTCAAAAGCTCCGTCAGGCTGCGGAAGGTCCTGCCATGGTTGCCGGTGACGGTCTCGGCATGGAGCAGGCTGCTGAGGACACTTTCCTCTACGCACTCCGCAACCGCCCGGAACAGAGGGTTGATGGCATCATCATGCAGCATGGTCATGGGCAGCAGAGCCTTGTCCGAATAGTGCGGCATCCGGTTGGCAGTGGTGAAGGCGATGACGAGCTCACCGCTGCCGTTGCCGCAGTAGGACCCGGTGCGAGAAAGCCCCACCAGCGCCCGGCGGCAAAGCCGCCGCAGCTGCCGCTCGCTGAGAGGGATATCCGTGGCAAGCACCGTGATGATGGAGCCCTTATCCTCGTGGGGCGGGATACTGTCGTCCAGCAGGGTGCGGATGGGCGTGCCTGCCACGATGAGGTCGTCAAACAGCGCATGGTTGGAGAGCACCAGCGCACCGATGGTGTACCGCTTGCCGTCCAGCTCCACCACCCGGGAGGCAGAGCCGATACCGCCCTTAAGCCCGTGGCAGCGCATCCCCCGCCCTGCACCTACGGCACCCTCGGCAAAATCCGCCTTGCAGTCTGCCAGCGCGGCAAAGACGTGCTGTTCGGTCACATGAAGTCCCCGGATGTCGTTCAGACCGCAATCGTTGCACTCGCAAACCACCGGGTTCACGCTGCCGGTGGTCTCGCAGATATCGGGGTTCTTTTCCAGCATATACTTCACCAGCGCGGTCTGTGCCGTGCCCACGCTGAGGGTATTGGTAAACAGAATGGGCGTTTCCAGCGTGCCAAGCTCGTCGATCTGCACAAGGCCGGTGGTCTTGCCAAAGCCGTTGATCACATGGCTGGCTGCCAGCACCTTTTCGTGGAACACGTCTCCTTGGTGCGGCAGCAGCGCCGTTACACCGGTCTGGATCGCACCGTCTGCCAGCGTGCAGTGCCCCACCGTCACACCCGGCACATCGCTGATTTTATCCAGCGCACCTTTGGGCAGCTTGCCCACCTGAAAACCCCATTCATTTCCTGCGATGCCCATAACAGCTCCTCCTTGCTTTTCCGCAGATTTGACTTCATTTTATCACCGTCTGCCGGTTCCTGCAAGCAGCAGGCAAAATCCAAAGCTCTATTTCTTTGTTGCATAAAGGATTTTTGTTTTGCAAAGCTGCGGTTTCCATCTTGACAAAGCTTATGGAATATCGTATCATCTTTCCAGACAAGCCGCCGCTGGGCGGTTTATTCAAGCGCCAAAAGTTAGTTACATCTAACATTTTGCATGGCGGGCTCATTCTTAACACTTTATAACAGGAGAAGATGATGAAGAATTTACTAAAAGCAGTTTGGATCGTACTGGGCTTTCTTTGCATGGCACTTGGCACCGTGGGAATTATGCTTCCCATTCTGCCAACTGTTCCCTTTTACATGGCAACGCTGTTTTGCTTTGCAAAAAGCTCCCAAAAATTGCACGACTGGTTTGTAGGTACAGCGCTGTATAAAAAGCATCTGGACAGCTTTGTGCAAAAAAAGGCCATGACAGCGGGAACCAAATGCAGGATCATTGCACTGGTCACCGTTATCATGGCAATCGGTTTTATTTGTATGAAAAATGTACCCATCGGCAGGGTCTGCATTGCCGTAGTATGGGCAGGTCATTTATTGTACTTCACCTTGCGTGTCAAAACAATAAAGCCCGCCGAGCAGACACCGGAGAACGCCGAATAAAAGGCCGTTTCTGTAAGCGAAATGCGCCGGGCATCCCTTTTGATCAGGAATGTTCAAGCGGACGGAAAAGCCCTTTGGCCTTTTCCCAGACCGCCACGACCCGCTCGCGCGGCAGGAAGTAATTGACCAGCAGCGCTACAATGACGCCCACTGCCGTATCGAAGATACGGTTGAGCGAGTAGACGACGTAGGTTTCTACCGGCGTGCTGAACAGTACGATGCAAAGCACCACGCCACCCGGCTGCACACCGCCCGGCCAGAAATACTGGCACAGCAAAATCAGCACCACAATGGCCACCCCCAGCAGCAGCGCCAGCAGCATACTGTGGCCGCCCTGCGGGTAAAACCGCAGATACACCCAGAACACCGCAATGGCCAACAGACCGCCGATGAGGGTGCCGAACAGACGGTTGCCGCCGTTTTTGATCGAATCCGGCATATCGGTGCCAAGGCCGAAAATGACACCGATGCAGGCAAAGGCCGGGTTGCGCTCCAGCAAACAGTAGACGATGGCCACCAGCATAGCGGTTACCGCTGTTTTGATGGTGCGCCAGCCCACATGCACCCGGAAATCTTCGCGCGGGAACTGAAACATTTCCAAATCCTCCTCTTTTTGCTTTACTATTTCAGAATACCACAGGGCTCTGTTGGATACAAGGCTTTTTTCGCTAGTAGATTATTTAACGAGACGCTCCTCCTCAGAAAAAAGAAATAACACAAAAAACAGAGCCCCGGAACCCTTTTGAGCCATAACGGCTCCGAAAAAGGTTCCGGGGTTTGTGCATTTATTCAGAAAGCTATTTTGCGCCAGTCCAAAGCAGATTTATTTTCCAAGCACAACGGAGAGTCTGATCTCCTTTTCCGTCTCGCTCAGGTCAAGAGCTCCGCCGTCGGCGACGGTCACGCGCAGCTCATAGAGCGTACCGGCGGTAAGTTCCGTTACAGCCTTGCCGTCCTCGTCTGTGATCGACCACAGTGCAGGCTCGACCTTTGCCAGCTTGCCGTCCGCGCCATAGGCGTAGAGGGTCAGACCGGAGGTGCTGCCGGACAGGTTATTCATGCGGAAAGCTACCGTGGTGTTGGGATGTACGTTGCGGACGGTCACAGTGTTGCGCCAGCTTGCAACATTGCCTTCGCCGCCGTCCTGCGCAAACTGTTCCTGCGAGAGGACGTTTCTTGCTGCCTGATCAAGATCGACCTTGCGGTAGGGCATTTCGGGCAGATAAACGAAACGGTCCTGCAAACGAAGCAGTTCCAGATAGCCTGTCGGGCAGTAGAGCGCATTGCCGCTGTTGCCGGCATACATTCCAATGGCCATGTTGTTATAGCCGTACTTGTTGGAAACATCCATCGTGAAAACAGTCTCGCCGGTTTCAAAATCCAGAATGATGTACTGCCACATCCCGGTGGTCACATCCTGCACGTAGCCGTAGATATAGCCCGTTGCGGTGGAGAGCTTCAGGATGGAGGTGTCGCTCAGGTCGTTCCTGCTCCAGATGCTCTTCATCTCGTAGCCGTTTGCGGTCTTTACGGTGTCCATGCGCTCAATGCCCGGGGCGATCATGACATTGCCCTTCATGAGCCAGTTCTGATCATAAATATTGGCGTAGCTCTGGATAGAGGAGTCGTTGTTGGGGTTCGCCAGACCTGCATTGCCTGCGCCGAACCAGTTGCAGACGATGGTGCTGACAGTGCCATTGCCGTCATCATAGACGATGGCAGAGTTCTCGACGGCTACCTGATAGCCCTCGGGCAGGTCATCCAGCACCGGGGCGCTTGCCACGACCTCACCGGTCTTCATATCGAGCGCAAGAAGGTTTACGATATCCTGATTGTCGGTGAACAGCACAAGGTTCGGTGTCAGTGTGGGAGAGCAGCCGCCGCCCCACGCCAGACCGCCGCCGGTGGTCTTATCGCCTTCGCCGCTCACCTTTGCGCCCGCGCTCTCATACGGCGTGCACCACACAACGTCTACGCCTTCTTCTGCACGCAGAAGATAGCAGTTCTGGTTAGTAAGGATCACGGCACCGTCCTTAGAGGCGGCGATGCCGTTCTCGGCACCCTCACCGGGGGTCAGCTCGTAGACAAAGACAGCCTTTGAAAGATCTGCCTGTTCACCGTTCAGGATCGCATCAATAGCAGAACGGGCAATATAGCCGATGACGCCCTGCTGCTGGCGCTGCGGATAAATGCGGAAGCCGCCCGTTGCAAACCAGAGGTTTCCGTCGTAGTCAAAGACCACGGACAGAAGATTCTGCGTCAGCTCTTTTCCAAGCGCAGCCTCGGCGGCTGCCTTGATATCAATGTCCAGCACCTTTTCAAATTCCGGCAGCACATTGCCATTTTCGTCCGTTGCACGGAGCATCAGCACATGGTTGTTGCTTGTGGGGCAGACGATGCGGTTGGACGCATCCATAAAGGTATAAGAGCTCTGGATGACGTATCCGCCGCCGTCATGCTTCTTCGGGGAGAAATAGCCAAGCGTCTTTGTTTCTTCAGCATTCAGGTCGCGGATGGCAATGCCGCCCAGCAGCGGCACAACGGCATGGCCGTAGCTGTCAAAGTAGATAGCGGGAGAAGCATTTGCGTTCGTTGTTTCGTAGGAAACATTGATTTCGGGATAGATCGCAAGCGGCAGGATCTCATCCGTCGAGTCAGTGTTGTATCCGTCATGATGAATGTTTGCATCGCTCTTGGCCATGTAGGGGTTTTCCTCCACCTGCTTGGGACTCAGAGCCTTTACCGGCAGTGCCGCAGAGGTTGGCTCCGCAGAAGAGGGCTGCACCGCAGCGGACGGTGCAGAGGGCTGCGAAGCTGCGCCGCTGTCTGCGGGCGTCTGCGTTCCGCCGCAGGCGGCCATGGACAGGCACAATGCTGCGGTCAGCGACAAGCTTAACGCAGAATGGATGATCTTTCTCTTTTTCATAAAGCGTTCTCCTTGTTGTGTTCGTTGCGGTCAGCCCGGCGCTGCTCTACCGGCTTTTTCCCATCCAGCCAGCTGCAAAAGCCCTGCCGCAAAGCGGCTTCGGTCACAGGCTCCAGCAGAAAATAATCTGCACGCAGCCGGAAGGCATGGAGTGAAAAATCCAGATCGCTGCACCAGATAACGCGTGTTTGAGGACAAAGCGTGCGCAGATGTTCTACCGCATTCAAGCCATCGACACCCGGCAGGGCGATCACGGCATTTGTCAGCGGTTTGCTGCGTGCAGCCTCAAAAAAGCTTTCCTGATCGTGGTAACAGTCCATTTGGGGAAACAAACAATGCTCGGCGCAGAACTGCAAGATCTGCTCTGCCAAAAAAGCTTCCTGCGCCCTGCTGTTTGCCAGCACGGCGATTCGGTACACAGCGTCCCTCCTTCCTTCTGCCGTTGTTGAGATTCTCTGTCTCCAGTATACGGACAGGCACAGTCTTTTCAAGGCATTTGGCACGAAAGTCCCTTTTCTGTCACGAAATCCCGTTTTCTGCTGCGACAGAACAAGGCAATTGTGCTATAATCAGGATGAAAGATTTTATGAAGGAGGTTGGAAGCTGTTTATCTGAAAATGGCTTCTTGGTACAGCATGAGAATCGCAATCGTCGATGACCTTGAGCCCGAGCGCACGCTGCTGAAGGAGCGCTTAGAGCGGCAGCTGAGCCAGCGCGGTACAGAGGCTGAGCTCTTAGAATTTGGCAGCGGAGAAGCCTTTCTGGCGGCAGAAAAAGAGCGGCGTTTTACCGCCGCATTTCTGGATATTTACATGGACGGCCTAAGCGGCATGGACGCGGCAAAGGAACTTCGGAAAACCGATGCAGACTGCCTTCTGGTTTTTACCACCACCTCGACAGACCATGCACTTGAGGGGTTTCAGGTGCGGGCGTTTCATTATCTGGTCAAACCCTTTTCTGAAACTGAGCTTTCCGGCTTGCTGGATGAAATGCTTTTGAAGCTCCCGCGCCCGGAGCCGGTTTTGACGGTAAAAGTGGACGGCAGCGACATCCGTTTGCGCTATCGGGATATCATTTCCGCCGAGCATTTCGCCCACATGATCAACATCCGCACCACTGCCGGTAAAACGCTTGCCACGCGCCAGAGCTTCAAGGCATTCACAGAGCCGCTCAAAAAAGACCCGCGCTTTTTCGTCTGCGGCCGCGGCGCGGTCATCAACATGGAGAATGCTGCCGATTTTCAGGATTCCTCCTTCTGCATGATGGACGGCAGCCGGGTCTATGTCAGTCAGGAGCTTTTGAAGGCAGCCCGGCAGGCATTCATGGAGTTTTTGCTGCAAAGGGGGCGTGTGGGTTGAAGGACATCCTGCGCCCGATCCTGGAGCTTACCGTTGTGTTTCCCGGTCTGCTGCTCGCGTATTTTCCGGTGCGCTCTTATCTGAAGCAGTCTCCTGCAAAGCTTGCCGCATGGGTTGTGCCGTTGCTGCTCGGGCTATGCCTTGGCGGCGGGCTGCTTTGCTATCATTTCAGTCTCTCCACTGCGTTCCCCTTGCTGTTCATTACGCTTGCGGCAATTTTTCTGTATCTCAAAACGCTGCGGATCTCTCTCTGGAAGTCAGGAACTATCGCGCTGGCGGTCTGCGCAGTATTCGCATGCTTAAACAGCTTGTCCCGCGCTGTCGGTACGGCGATCACGATTCGGTTACAGCTGCCGCCGGACAAGCCATGGTTCTGCTTTAGTGCCTGTATTTTTTATAATATGGTCTGCTGGCTGATCGCTGCCGCAGCGTATTATCCCGCCACCCACGCAGTACGCACAATGGTTGAGGACGAAAATTTTGCGCAAACGTGGTACGTGTTCTGGGTGCTGCCGCTGGTGTTCATCCTGCTAAATCTTTTCATGGTGCCGCGCTACCAGATAACACTCAGGACAGGGCGGGTCTTGCAGGTCTATATTGTTATGAGCATCGCACTTTTGTTTCTGATGTTCATGTTCAATATGATCTTTCTGCTGATGGCAAACAGCCTTAACCGGAATGCGAGATTGCAGCAGGAAAACCAGTTTCTTTCCATGCAGCAGCAACGCTATGAAAGCCTGAAAACTGCCATTGAAGAAGCCCGGCAGACGCGGCACGATATGCGTCATCAACTGAATCAGATCTCCGCACTGGCCGAAGCAGGCGATCTGGATGGCTTGAAGGCTTACCTTGCAAAAACCGTCTCACGGATTCCGAATCTGGACATGAATTTCTGCGAAAACCGTGCAGCGGACAGTGTTGTCGGCTATTATTGTGCCCTTGCAAAGCGTGAGGGCGTTCCCTTTTGTGCCAAGCTCGACTTGCCGCAGACGCTTCCTGTGGACGAGATTGACACCTGTCTGGTGCTGTCCAATCTTCTGGAAAATGCATTCGAAGCCAGTCTGCACACCGCACCCGCCCGGCAGCAGATCAGGATCACTGCGTATGTCCATGCCGAGCGGCTTCTTCTGGTCGAGGTGGAAAACGCATTTGACGGTGAAGTCAAGGAAAAAAGCGGGGTTTTTCGCTCGTCCAAACGAAAGGGAAACGGGATCGGCATCCAGTCTGTCCAGCATATTGCGGAAAAGACCGGCGGTGCAAGTACGTTTACCCATCAGGATGGCGTTTTCTCCGCCAAGGTCATGCTCTGCGGGTAGCGTGGGGTTTCACCGAACTGCGGCAATGCGCCGTCGCGCCCCTGTCCCACGGCACGGTTCTTTCTAAGGCTTATAACAAAAAATGAGATAGGCTCCCTTTCGAGGAAGTCTATCTCATTTTTTCTGTTTACTTATTTTTACTTTTGCTCTTTGTCCACTACTTGGATCTTGCCCTTCTTCCACAGCACATAGGAGGTCAGTATGCCGATGGGCAGCATCACGATGATAAAGATACCTACAAGCCCGCCCAGCACGGAACCATAGCCCGCAAGCCGTGCGGCGAGGGAGAGCACGGTCATGATGATCAGCACCGGCAGCACGCCCTTGATACCGCCCTTGACCACCTTGCTGCCACTGGACGAGCTTGCGAACAGACCCAGCGCCATGGAGCCGAACAGAGCCGGCAGCAGATAGCCGGAAGCCGTTTTGACGGCGGGCAGCTCGAACACCGGGCTGATGAAGGAGGCACACACCGCTGCCAGCGTCAGGATGGCAACGGTCATCAGGGAGGATACCGCAACAGCCACCGACGCAATGGCCTCACCCTCCGGGGTGTTGGGCTGCTTCTTGGTCAGGTTCATGGCGTTTGCCGCCACCGGGAGCTTCAGGTTCATGATGTTGCCGGTGATGAAGGCCAGATACGCCGAGCAGCCCAGAATGGGGGTGTAGCTCAGTGCCTCCGAAAAGCCCACCGGGATATAGATGAGCAGGATGGAAAAGGTGTTCACGTTGAACACCTCGCCCAGAGACGGGATGCTGTCGTAGGCAGCCAGCACCACAAAGGGCAGCGCCACCATGTAAATAAGGGCGATCAGGGTGGCCACACGGCCCCAGCGGTGCGCCCAGCTCTGGAAGGAGTCCATTTTGGTTTCAGTCTTTGCTTTGCTCATGTCCGTTTTCCTCCTCAACCAAAAATGCGTACCCACGCCAGCGACGAGATCAGGCCGCCCAGCATGGAGAATGCCATCACGAAGTTATTGAGCCATGCAAGACCCGGGCGCTTTGCCAGCACGCCCACACCAATGGCGATCACAAGACCGGTGATCATAACGGCAGCCTGCACATTATCGGTGAACAGCAGGATGGGAATGTATACCGAGAACATCACCAGCATGAACACACCGGATAGCACGTTTTTCCATGTACTGCCGCCGCTTTCGGCCGCAGAGCGGTCCACGCTTTTGCACAACTTTTTGCCGAGGGGCAGCAGGATCAGAAAACCGCTCAACATACCCACGCTCATCAGGATCATCACCACGCCGAACTGCCGTCCGGTGGCGCTTTCCAGCATTTCAGCGGAGGATGCATAGCCCAGCACCTGTGCAATGGAGCTGGATATCATCGTTTCATAAGAGAGCGAACCGATGACCGACAGCCGCCACCATGCCCACACGCTGCCCAACACCGCAATGAGCACGAACAGACCCACCACGATGGAAAGGCTGGGCACAATGGAAAATATAAGACTGGATTTGATCACGTTGCTCAGTTCCTTGCGGGTGATGCCCAGCTCCAGGCAGTGGTCGTAGGCTTTTTTTAAGTAGACCAGCGAGAATGCGGAAATATACAAAAGACCGCCGATGACCAGCGCCAGCAGCAGCGGGCTCTGGATGATATCCTTCATGGTTGCCATAAAACGTCCTCCTCATAAATACAGAACGAACGGAAAAATGCGGCTTTTCCCGTCTGCCGTCCTTGCAATACGGACAGGATACCGGAAAAAGTGGGTTCTGTCAAATGAGTATGACTAAAGTGCGGGCGGCATTTGGGACATATTTCAGGCGCAGAACGCCGCAAAGGGAGTTTACCATATTAAAATAATAAAGTTCTGACCGTCGGTCACTTTGCATTCGTTGAAAGTTGCACAAATTTTAAAGAAAAAATCTGTCGTTCTGCCAAAAGCAGTGGGCAGGGGCGCGATGTTTTTCGGATTTTAAGATACAAAAAAACGAACAACCGTTTTGCGGTCGTCTCCGCTCTCCCCTGCTGTTCTTTTGCTAAAATTCCACCGGACATGATTTTGCGTTACAGCATGGGCAGCAGGTGTATATTTGTTCGATATAAAACAATGTTGTTATTAAAAACCCGCATGGATGCGATTTTTAAACGCACCCACACGGTTCAGAATGTTGAAAAGATTATTTCAGTTTAGCGCAAGGCTCAGACAGCGTAGCCCTTGTTCTTGATGACCTCCACGACCTGAGAGACATACTTCTGGCAGGTATCGTGATCCGGGGCTTCTACCATCACGCGCACGACAGGCTCAGTACCGGACTCGCGCACCAGAATGCGACCAGTATCGCCCAGTGCCTCTGCCACAGCCTTGACTGCCTCCTGCACCGCCGGGTCGTTCTGTGCGGCTTTCTTGTCGGTCACGCGAACATTTTCCAGAACCTGCGGATAAATCTTCAGCGGCTCAGCCAGCTTGCTCATAGGCATCTTCTTCGCCAGCATGACTTCCATCATCTTCAGGCTGGTCAGGATACCATCACCGGTGCTTGCGTACTTAGAAAAGATGATGTGCCCGCTCTGCTCGCCGCCGATACGGCAGCCGTTTTTAGCCATGTACTCATAAACATATTTGTCACCCACAGCGGTCTTAGCATAACCAATGCCCTGCTCATCAAAGGCCTTGTACAGACCAAAGTTAGACATGACAGTCGTAACCACGGTGTTGTTCACCAGTTCGCCGTGCTCTTTCATGTAGCAGCCGTAGATGTACAGGATATGGTCGCCGGTGATGACATTGCCCTTCTCGTCCACACACAGGCAGCGGTCAGCGTCACCATCAAAGGCAAAGCCAATGTCCAACCCGTTCTCTACCACGAACTTCTGCAAGCCCTCGATATGAGTAGAGCCAGCGTTATTGTTGATGTTCAGACCATTCGGCTTGTTATTGATGACGTAGGTATCTGCGCCGAGAGCATCGAAAACGCTCTTGGCGATGTTCCAGCTTGCACCGTTGGCGCAGTCCAGACCGACCTTGATGCCCTTGAAGGAGTAGATGCCCAGAGAAATCAGGTAGCCCATATAGCGGTTACGGCCTGCCACATAGTCCACCGTGCAGCCAATGTGCTCACGATGGGCAAAGGGCAGTTCCGGCCAATCCTTGTCGAACACGTGGAGCTTGCCGTCGATGTAGTCCTCCACCAGCAGCAGGGTCTCCTCCGGCATCTTTTCGCCGTAGCAGTCGATCAGCTTGATGCCGTTATCGTAGTAGGGATTATGGCTGGCAGAGATCATAATGCCGCAATCGAAGTCATCCACGCGGGCAATGTAGGCCACAGAGGGCGTGGTGGTGACGTGCAGCAGGTAGGCGTCTGCACCGGAAGCGGTCAGACCAGCAACCAGACTGTACTCGAACATGTAAGAGCTACGGCGGGTATCCTTGCCGATCACAATGCGGGCAGGCTCGTTATTGCCATTACGCTCGCGCAGGGCGTTGTAGTACCATCCCAAAAAACGGCCAACCTTGTAGGCGTGGTCGGCAGTCAAATCAATACCAGCTTCACCACGGAAGCCATCGGTTCCAAAATACTTTCCCATTCTTGATTACCTCGTTTCCCAAAGCGAACTATTCATAGTGTATATGCTTTCCCCATTGCCTGATGCTCCCTGCAAAGAGAGGCATCTTCATCCGTACAGTGCATCGGTTCCGGGATATCGTGAATCTAGTATAGCACAATTCTCAATTCAAATCACCCCTTCTGCAGATTTTCTCTATTCAAAAATTTCAAATTCTTGTCTCACGCAGTTAGTTGCGCCTATAAGCGCCTTGGTATCAGACCTTGGACGCACAGCCGCACTTATTCATTTTCTGCTTTGCCTCATTCGGCACATCGATCAGTCCAAGCCGATAGAACATACCATATATATGTCACACCCCGGATGTCACCCAGAGCTTTTGACCGGTCAACCACCGCGCCGATCTTTTTTACATTGGACAGCGCCAGCTGCTCCGACCCTTTCGTATTTCAAGATTGACATCGCAGCATCCATAATCGCTTCAACACTCTTCAAAGGTAGACAGCCGCCTTGCAATGCGGTATACTCTAACCAAATCAAGATTTTCAGGGGGCAATCATGGCAGGAGAAAACAACAAGGTCGTCATCGTTACCGGCGGAAGCTCCGGCATCGGGCGGTGCACCGCATCTGCTCTGAAAGAGAATGGCTGCATCGTCTACGAGTTCAGCCGCAGGAATATCCCCATGGAGGGCGTCACCCATCTGTCCGTCGATGTGACCGATGAAGACGCGGTAAACGCCGCTGTGCAGCAGGTCATCCAAAAAGAAACTAAAATTGATGCAGTAGTCAACTGTGCAGGTTTTGGCATTTCCGGTGCGGTGGAGTTCACATCCATGGAGCAAGCCAAAGCGCAGTTTGATGTGAACTTTTTCGGAACAGTTACTGTAAATAAAGCAGTTCTCCCCTTCCTGCGCCGTCAGGGGAAGGGGCATATTGTGAATATCAGTTCTGTTGCCGCCGTAGCGCACATTCCGTTCCAGACCTTCTACTCTGCAAGCAAAGCTGCCGTTTCTTCTTACTCCTATGCGCTAGCAAACGAAGTCAAACCCTACGGCATCCATGTTACTGTCGTAGAATTGGGTGACATCTGCACCGGGTTTACAAAAGCACGTCAGAAAAGCATTCTCGGCGATGATGAATACGGTGGACGTATCTCTCGGAGCGTCACTCAGATGGAGCATGACGAGGAAAGCGGCATGGACCCGGCACGCATTGGACGGTACATCGCCGGTATTGTGGAGAAAAAGAACCCCGCAGTCGTTTATGTTGCTGGCGCACAGTATAAATTCTTGAGTCTGCTGTGCAAGCTCCTTCCCGCCGCAGCGCGCGGAAAAATCGTAGGGAAAATATACGGGTAACAAAAGCCGGGTACGGCATGGCAGGAGGGAAAGCGTATGGCATGGAACAAAACCGCGCAGGGCGGCATTTCCCTGCGCAGCAGGGTCACGGCATGGCTTGCCGCGATTTTGCTGGTTACCATGCTTTCCACCGGCATCGCTACCATGGCAGGTCAGTGGACGGTACGCTCCTTTGATACGCTGCTGGCCGACAACGCCGTCTGCTATACGGTGCAGAACGCCCTCAAAGATGAAGCGCAGGCCTTTGCGCGCTATGTGCGCCAGCCTACTTCTGAAACCGAACAGGCCTATACCGCCGCCTGCACCGCTTCCGAGCAGAGTCTTGCGGCTTTGCCCTTCGATTATGCCCGTATCGGCGAGGAGCGCTACGCCCGTACATGGAACCTTTTACAGGGGTACGAAGGTTACCGGCAGGAGCGAGATGCCTTTTTGCAGCTCTCGCCCTCTGCAGATACCTATATTGAACAGATGTACCATGTGATGGCTTTGCAGGACTACCTTGCCGAGTATGCGCTGCGGCTGACGCAGGCTACACTGGAACAGGAAAACACCCTTTACAGCAGCACGGCGACCCACCTCCGGCATCTGCCGTGGCTGTATCTGGGGCTGTTTCTGACGGCAGCCGTGCTGGTGCTGCTGCTCATCCGGGTGCTGAGCCGCGCGGTGGTGCGTCCGCTGCTGCGGTTGGCGCAGGCTTCCCACAGTATTGCCGAGGGGGATTTTTCCAGCCCGGACCTTCCGGTAAAAATTAGCGACGAGGTGGGGCGGCTGACGGGCACCTTCAACCAGATGAAGCACGCCATGGCGCAGCAGCTGACCACCCAGCAGGCCTTGCACCGGGAAGAGGTGCGGAACCTTGCACTGGAAAAAGATCTGGAGCACACACGGCTGGAGGTGCTCAAAAGTCAGGTGAACCCGCATTTTCTGTTCAACACCCTGAACATGATCTCCTGCATGGCGCGGCTGGAGGATGCTGCCACCACCGACCAGATGATCGTGCATCTGGGCAGTTTATTCCGGCACAACCTGCGCACCAAGCGTCAGCAGATCACGCTGGAGGAGGAGCTGGACGGGCTGGAGGACTACATTTATTTGCAGCAGATGCGGTTTGATGGACGCATTACCGTAGAAAAGAACATCCGGGTGCAGCCTGCGGCGGTTTGGGTGCCGTCCTTTATGCTGCAGCCGGTGGTGGAAAACGCTTACTCGCACGGGCTCAAGTCCTGCGAGGAAGGCGGACGCATCCTGCTGCGGGCATGGATGCAGGACAAGGTGCTGGTGCTCACGGTCGCGGACAACGGCAATGGGATGACCGCAGAGGAGCTAGATGCTGTACAAGCAAAACTTGCCCAGAGCGAGCAGACCGGACGCAGCATTGGTCTTGGCAACATTTCCCGCCGCATCGGGATGCTATATCCGGGCGGCAAAATGCAGGTGTACAGCCGCGCAGACTGCGGTACGGTGGTGCGGTTTGAGCTCCCGCAAACGCAGCAGCCGGAAGAAAAGGAGGAGACGCTTTCGTGAAGTGCAAATTGCTGGTGGCAGAGGATGAATTGATCGAGCGCAAGGTGCTGTGCCGGACTTTGCAGAAGTATCTGGGAGATTTGATCACCCTGTATGAAGCCAAAAACGGCAGAGAGGCTCTGGAAATTTTTGCCCGCAAAGCGCCGCAGGTGGCTGTGCTGGACATTGAAATGCCGGGTCTCACCGGGCTGGAGGTGGCGCGCAAGATCCGCGAAACAGACAAAAATTGCGCCATCCTGTTCTTGACCGGTTTTGATAAATTCGACTATGCACGGCAGGCGATCTCTGTGCGGGCGATGGACTATCTGCTCAAGCCCTACAACGAGCAGGAACTGGTATTCGCGGTGGAGGATGCCATCCGGCAGGTTTCGGTGCAGCTGCCTGCCCGCCCGGCACAGCCCCCTGCGCCTGCAGAGCCTGTCCGCCTGGAAGAGGACGAGGATATGCGCACCGCCATCATTCGGGCAGAAATCAGCCGCTTCATCGACGCCCACTATGGGGAGGATATCTCCATGCAGGATGCCGCCGCTGCGCTGCGCTACTCCGACGCCTACTTCTGCAAGCTGTTCAAGCAGTGCTTTAAGGTGAACTTTTCGGCCTACCTGAACGAATACCGGGTGAACAAGGCGCGCCAGCTGATTTTGGACCCGCGCCTGAGCCTGAAGGATATCGGCGCTGCTGTGGGTTACAGTGACGCCAACTATTTTACAAGGGTGTTCAAGCGCCTGACCGGCCAGACCCCTTCGGAATACCGCATGGCCGCAGCAGAAAAGGCGGTACAAGGATAAATCGGATTCAAAAGAAGCGCTCGTTCTTTCCCGCCTGTCAGCGGGAAAGGAACGGGCGCTTTTTTGTTTTTGCCAGTTTCTTTCGTCCAAAAAACACAAAAATTGTACTTGGATACAACAAAGACAAAATCGTGCTGCGTTTCACAAAATAATCCGATTTCGCAAAAATGAACGAGTTGTTAAAATAAAATCACAGAAAAAGTGCGAAAAGAGAGGATGCCATTCATGAAGAGAAGAACGTTTCTGTCGCTGATGGGCGCGGCGGCACTGACCAGCAGCATGATGCTTACCGGCTGCGGTGCCGGCTCCGATGACGACCGCAAAATCGTGCGCATCGGCCATGTGCAGTCCCAGACCCACCCGGATCATCTGGGACTAGAAGCCTTTGCCAACTACATCAACGAGAAGCTGGGCGACAAGTACCGCGTGGAGGTGTATCCCAGCGAGCTGCTGGGCTCCCAGACCGAAATGGTGCAGCTGACCCAGACCGGTGCTATCGACTTTGTGGTGGCGTCCACTGCCATCATGGAGACCTTCAGCGCCAAATACCAGATCTTCAACCTGCCTTACCTGTTCTCCAGCGTGGAAGCCTACCACGAGGCCATGGACGACCCCGAGGTGACAGACCCCATTTTCAAGACGACCTCCAAGGCCGGTCTGGAAACGGTGGCATGGCTGGATGCCGGTACCCGCAACTTCTACACCATCAAGACCCCCATCAACCAGCCCTCCGACCTGAAGGGTCTGAAGATCCGCGTGCAGCAGTCGCCCACCAACGTGGAAATGATGCGTCTGCTGGGCGGCACCGCTACCCCCATGGGCTTCGGCGATGTGTATACCGCGCTGCAGGCCGGTATTCTGGATGGTGCCGAGAACAACGAGCTGGCTCTGACCGATAACGGTCACGGCGATATCTGCAAGTATTACTCCTACGATATGCACCAGATGGTGCCGGATCTGCTGGTGGCAAACTACGCTTTCCTGAACGAACTCAGCGACGAGGAACGCGCGATCTTTGAAGAGGGCTTCCAGATCGTGAAGAGCACCGAACAGGACGCATGGGAGGATGCTGTGGCTGAGGCCAAGGATAAGGCCGAGAACGAGCAGCACGTCAACTTTATTTACCCGGACACTGCACCGTTCCAGGAGGCTATGGCTCCCCTGCACGATTCCGTGCTGGCGGCAAACCCGGAATTGCAGCCCATTTATGACCTGATTCAGCAGCACAACGCTGCCCACACTGCGGACTGAGGAGGAGCATCATGGAAAAACTGAGAAATACCCTGAATAAGGTGCTCAACCTGCTGGCAGGTCTGAGTATGACGGTCATGGTGGTGCTGACCACCTATCAGGTCATCGTGCGTTATATCTTCAACTCTCCCTCCACATGGTCGGAAGAGCTGGTGGGTTATCTGTTCGGCTGGAGCACCATGCTGGGTGCCACCATCGTTTCCGGCGAGCGCGGCCACATGAACATCCCCGTGCTGGTGGACCGGTTCAACCCCACCATGCGCAAGGCGTTCCACATCTTTGCTGAGGTCATCGCCTTCATCTTCTCCGCGACCATTCTGGTGTTCGGCGGTTTTCAGGTGTCCCAGCTGGCTATGGGACAGCAGACCTCCTCGCTGGGCGTAGCCGTGGGCGTGTTTTACTGGGTCATGCCCATCTGCGGCGTGATCATTCTGGTGTATTCCGTGCTGAACATTATCGGCATCGCCAACGGCTCCATCTGTCTGGATACCCCGGAGGATGCAGACTTTGCAAAGGTGGAAGCCGAAATGGCTGCCGATGCTGACAAGGAAAACAAGGAGGACTAAGCTGTGGCAATTCAAGCGTTACTCGTAATTCTGGCAGTGCTGCTGGTGCTGCTGTTCCTCGGCGTGCCTATCTCGTACGCCATTGCAGTCTCTTCCCTGACTGCCATCCTTTCTTCCATTGATCTGAACGTAGCCGTGCTGACCGCTGCCCAGCGCACTTTTGTGGGCATGAGCAAGTTCAGTCTGACCGCCATCCCGTTCTTTATTCTGGCCGGCAACATCATGAATCAGGGCGGCATCGCCAAGCGTCTGGTGGATTTCGTCATGGCCATTCTGGGCAAGCTGCCCGGCGCACTGCTGGTGACCAACATCGGCACCAACGCTCTGTTCGGCGCCATCTCCGGCTCGGCATCCGCTGCGGCTGCTGCTGTTGGCTCCATGATCCGCGATGGTGCCGATGAGCAGGGCTACGACCCCGCCGTGACTGCTGCCACCAACGCCGCTTCCTCCTGCTCCGGTTTGCTGATTCCGCCGTCCAACGCCCTGATCACCTACTCTCTGGCATCCGGCGGCACCTCTGTGGCTGCGCTGTTCATGGCGGGTTACATTCCCGGCATCATCTGGGCGCTGTGCTGCTGCGTGGTGGGCGTGCTGCTGGCAATCAAGCTGGGCTATAAAGGTACCCCCGGCAAGTTTGACTGGAAAAACCTCGGCGTATGCACTCTGCGCGCTCTGCCTTCGCTCTCTCTGATCATCGTGGTCATCGGCGGCATCATCGGCGGTGTGTTCTCTGCCACCGAAGGCTCTGCCATTGCCGTTGTCTATGCTCTGATCCTTGCTTTCTGCTACCGCTCCATCAACCTGAAGAGCCTGTGGAAGATCATCGTGGACTCTGCCAAGATGTCCGGCATGGTGGTGTTCCTTGTGGGTGTTTCCAACATTCTGGGCTGGGTCATGGCCTTTTTGCAGATCCCGGATGCTGTGGCAGCAGCCCTGCTGAGCCTGACCAGCAATAAGTACATCATCCTGCTCATCATGAACGTGATCCTGCTGGTGTCCGGCACCTTTATGGATGTGACTCCGGCCATCCTCATCTTCACCCCGCTGTTTTTGCCCATCTGCCAGAGCTTTGGCATGAGCACCATCCAGTTCGGTCTGATCCTCGTGTACAACCTGTGCATCGGCAATATCACCCCGCCCGTGGGCAACGCCCTGTTCGTGGGCATCAAGGTGGGCCGCACCTCGCTTTCCAAGGTCATGCCGTACATGCTTATGTACTATGTGGCCATCATCGGCGGCCTGCTGCTGGTCACCTTTATCCCGGCAGTGTCTATCGCGCTGCCGCAGGCAATGGGCCTGATGTAACTGAGACATTCCCTTCTTCTCCTAAAAAAGGCGGTACCTGCTTTGCGGCGGGCACCGCCTTTTCTTGTCTCTTGCACAAAGGCAGTCTTGTGCGCTATACTATCTGCAAAGGGAGGGAGACATCATGCGCAGACGGACCTTTTTAGCCGGGCTGGGCTTTGCAGCCTTGCAGCTGGCAGGCTGTGCCGCAAAACCGCAGACCACACCGGACTATGTGCTGACCTATGCCGACAACCAGCCCGCCGGGTACCCCACCACACAGGGCGCACAGTATTTTGCGGACCTTGTGCAGCAGCAGACCGGGGGTAAGGTGGTCATTCAGGTCAAAGCGAACGGCGAGTACGGCTCAGAGCAGCAGGTGTGGGAGCAGCTTGCCATTGGCGGCGTGGATTTTGCGCGTGTGTCGCTCTCGGTGGCTACGGACGATCTGCCCCGGCTCAACGTGCTGCTGCTGCCGTATCTCTACCGGGATGCCGACCACATGTGGCGTGTGCTGGACGGCAGCATCGGGGCAGAGTTTTTACAGGACTTTACCGCACAGGGGCGCGTGGGCCTGAGCTGGTACGACGCGGGCGCCCGCTCGTTCTATGCCCGTCAGCCGGTGCGCAGCCTGAACGACCTGCAGGGCAAGACCATCCGCGTGCAGGATTCGCAGATCGTGATCGACATGATCCGCCTACTGGGTGCAGTGCCGGAGACCACGGCGTACAGCGACGTGTACTCGGCGCTTGAGACTGGGCAAATCGATGCCGCCGAAAACAACTGGCCGGCCTACTATTCCATGGAGCACTACAAGGTGGCGCGGTACTATATGGCCGATGAGCACAGCCGCGTACCGGAGGTGCAGCTGGCTTCCGGCCGCACATGGGATGCACTGCCGGAGGAATACCGGCAGACCCTGCAAGCGTGCGCCCGGGCATCGGCGCAGTACGAACGCCAGCTCTGGGCGCAGGAGGAAACAGCCGCCCGTAAGGCAGCCCTTGCAGGCGGCTGCTTTGCGCTGCCGCTGCCCGAAGAAGAAATGCAGAACTTCCGGAAGCTGGTGCATCCGCTGTACGGGAAATACTGTGCCGACTATCTGCCGCTGGTGGAAGAGATACAGGCAGAGTGACAACTTTTTGTTTTCCTTGTTCCGTTCGTGCTGTATCTGATTTTTCAGAGCCGCAGCCATTTTGCGTCGTCTTGACAAGCCTGTTTCTTCTGATTACAATACAAAAAGAGTCCGCAGGCGGTCTCTTTGCAGCCTGCTGTCACATACTTCCGGGAAAGGATCTTGTCATGGAACCACAAACGAAACAAACTCTGCTCGTTACCGTGGTAGGGGTAACGCTTTTTGCCGCATTGCTGCGGCTTTCTTCTGTTCTGGCCTTTGCCGCAAAGCTCATAGATCTGGTACTGCCCATTCTGGCAGGCGGCATTCTGGCGCTTTTTATCAACGTGCCCATGACCGGGCTGGAAAAGCGGCTGAAAAACCTGTTCCGCAAGGCAAAAAAGCAGCCCTCGGCGAATGCCATTCATCTTCTCAGCTTTTGCATCACTCTGCTGGGCGTTGTTCTGGTGCTGGTGCTTGCCCTGACTTTGCTGATCCCGGAGCTGGTGCAGTCCTTCCAGAGCCTCTATGTACAGATCGAGGCCAATATCCCCCGCTGGACCGCCTATCTCAGCGCGCAGAACACCGACATGAGCTGGCTGATGAACTGGCTGGAGGGCATCAACTGGGAGCAGCTGCTGCACAAGGTCACCGCAAGCATTGACACAGTGCTGGTCAATGCGGTAGGGGCTGTATCTGCCACGGTGAATATCGTGGTGACCGCCTCGTTTGCGCTGATCATCTCTGTCTACATGTCCCTTGGGACGGAAAGCCTCAGCCACCACGCACGCACACTGGTGTGTGCCTATCTGAAGCCTGACCACGCCGCCGGGGTGCTGAAGTTCTGTCGGCTGTTCCGCCAATCCTTTGCAAACTTTCTGACAGGACAATGTAGCGAGGCGGTGATCCTTGGCGTTCTGATGGCTCTTGCATTTTCCGTTTTCAAGATCCCCTACGGCAGTCTGGTAGGGGTGCTCACTGCCATCTGTGCCATCATTCCCTATGTGGGTGCGCTGATCTCCTGCGTGGTCAGCGTGTTCCTTGTGCTTTTGGTAGACCCTGTACTGGCTGTGCGCTGCCTGATCGTTTACCTTGCCGTGCAGTTTATTGAAAACCAGTTCATTTATCCCCGTGTGGTGGGAAAGTCTGTGGGACTTTCTCCGCTTTACACCCTTGTTGCCGCCATGATCGGCGGAGAACTTTTTGGCATCATCGGCATCATCTTCTTTATCCCTCTGACAGCAGTGGTCATCGAGCTTGTAAAAGAGGATGCCTGTCGGCGTCTGCGCACAAAAGAAACCCCGCAATAATGCAAAAAGGGAGTTTTGCTACGGACAAGCATCCGGGCAAAACTCCCTTTTTATTTATCGTCTTTTTCTCACTCACCTTCCGGCGGCTTCCATGTCCTGCAGGGTCAGTCTGCGGTGTTCAGAATCTGCCCATCTTCAATTTGAATGATCTGCCTTTATACGCCGCTATTCCCACGAGAACTGACGCTCATTGGCGGTGTTGCACTATAAAAAGCTTTGCCGTTTACGGTGCCCTGCGTCATGCCAATCAAATCGATCAACTGATCCTCAGAATATGGAATTTGACAGTTTTTCAACTTCTTGGAGTTGCACGAATAGATTCCATCTAACAGAGTGATCACCCCCATCCGCTCCAGACTTGCCAGCATTTTTCCAAGTTCTTTCCGGTTACATTTTATCCCTTTTTTCGAAATAGCCGTTGCAATCTGGGATGCCGACAATGTTTTTTCAGTTAGCAACATGGCCAATGCAAGCTTTGCTCCTTTCAAGTAGTAGGGGACGATTTTATTGCGTATCCAAATTCCTTTTTTCATGTTGCGCTTCTCCTTTCAGAATTTGCCCATCCTCGATCCGAATGAGTTGCTGCGCCTTCTGCGCAATTTCCGGGTTATGCGTAACAACGATAAGCGTTTGTCCAAACTCCGCAGCACATTCCATCAGCAGCCGCATCGTATCCTCACCCGTCCGCGTATCCAGATTTCCGGTTGGTTCATCGGCAAAAACGATACGCGGTTTTGCGATGAGTGCACGAGCGATTGCCACACGCTGCTGCTGTCCGCCAGAGAGCTGTGCGGGGCGGGAATGCAGCTTGCCCGCAATACCCAAGATTTCGGTCAGCTTATGGAGCATCTGTTCATCCGGTGCTCTATGGTCCAGATAAAACGGGATTAGAATATTATCCTGCACCGTGTACTCCGGGAACAGGCGGAAATCCTGAAAAATAAAGCCGATCTTTTGCCGCCGCACCTGTGCCAGCTGCTCCGCATTCATTGCATAAATGTCCTGACCATCCAGCAGCACCTTACCGGTGGTGGGTGGCAAAAGTCCTCCCAGAATTTTCAGGAGCGTGGACTTTCCGCTGCCGCTGGAACCGATGATGGACGCAAATGTACCGTTTTCAAGGGTCAGGTCGCTATTTCTGAGGGCGTGAACAGCGCTTTCTCCTTCCCCGTAGGTTTTGGAGATCTGCACTGCTTCCAGAATTTTATCTTTCATAAGATGTCCCCCTTGGATGCTTTTTTACGAATAAAGGAGAAGATCGGCAGCAACGCTGCGGACAGCCAGAACACCATCAGCAGAATGCTGACCAGGATCTGACTTCCCACAGGTTTATGGAATTCATACACCCGCCCGCTTGTATGGATACGGATCAGGTCGAGAATGCTCTGGATCGGAACGATACGCGAAACTGCCGCATAGACAACGATGTTCACAAGCAGCGTTGTCCCAACGATGACCGGGAGCAGCAGCTTTGCATAGGACAGCACCAGTTTTTTCGGGGAAACGCCCAGCGTCAGGAGAAGCGACAGCCGCTGCTGCTGGACTTCATAAGCCGAAAGATTCAAAACCACCAGCAGCGCACACCCCAGAAGGACTCCGAATACCGCAAGGATGCCGACAAGGAAAGCGCTCTGTGTGCCCTCGGTGTAGCTCTGGCTGATCAGGTCGTAGTTATCTGCACGCAGGATACCATTCCTGCGCGTCGCAATGGAGGAAATAGACCGCCGCAAAGAGAAATTGCTGTCAGCGGACAGTTTCACGTTCAGGCTGCTGTATCCTTCCTTTTCCATAAAGTAGCTGCCTGCGCTCTCAAACATTTTATGGTAAAGAGCCGTACTGACAAAAATCGTGCCGCTGAAAAGAATCCGGTCTGTTGTCAGCAGTGTGTAATTGCTTGCAGACTTTACGACCCCGGCAATGGGCAGCTGGGCTGTATACGTCCGGTAGACCTCATTCCCGGCTTCATCCTGCCCGGTATAATGCCGGTATTGGATACTCAACTTGTCTCCGGCCGCAAAAACCGGTTCAACCAACGTACTGCCATCCGGTTGGAAGCCCTGATAATATTCATCCGCAGCGGGGTCATAATAGCAATCTCTCCACAGGGTCAAAACAGAATCCCCTGCCAGCAGCGTCTCTATTTCCTCGTCCGAAACGCCGGCATCTGCGGCAATGCGGCGCAGTTCATCATCCGGCAAAGCACAGACTGTCGTATTTAGTGTTCCTTTTGAGGCATTTTGCATTAAAAAACTCGGGATGTCGCCGTTGTCCTTGACCCAGATATCGGCAAGCATCTGGCTGGACTGGATCTTGTCTGATGTCACGGTATAGGTATCGGTCAGATCAATTGCAGCGGAAACCTCTTCCACACCGGGCAATGCAGCGAGATCCTCTTTCAGAGAAAACGGCATCCCGGAGGTTCCGTTCATCTTGATGGACAGACAGGCATACGGTGCATCCAGATCATACGGCAGCATGACACGCCAGCCGACATACAGACAGCTGACGGCGATCAGCAATACCGCGCAGCCGACACCGATCTGCGGTGCAAGCGGCAGCTGTGCCAAGCGAAATTTTTTTGCAGGCTTCTCTTTGGGTTTTGCAGTCTGCGGGCGAACCAGCACCGCAGGCAAAAGTGCGCCCAGCAGTACGGAGAGCAGAAACAGCACCGCCAGCGGCACAAGAGAGGCAACGGGGACTGCAAAGAACGAAAGGTGCTTCTGCAGCCCCAGACCGACTGCCGCAGCACCGCAGCCCAGTGCAAACCCAGCAGCAACTGCTGCAAGCCCGGCAAAAAGCGCCTCCCACAGGCACATGAGCCGGAGATCCCGATTTTTAGCCCCCAGCGTCAGGAAGGTATTGATGGTATGTACACGCTTGTGCAGAACGATCAGGAAATACTGCGCCACTGCAAAAAAGCTGACCAGAATCGCTGCGGCCAGCAAAAAGCGCAGGGAGGACGAGACGGTATCCTCCTGCGGGTAGGCATACTCGTTTGCCACTAAAGCAGGGTCGGTTGAAGCGGTCACGGGTGCGGCTGCATTCAGGTAATAAAACGTCTGGAATTTCTGCCCGTCCAAGGTAAGCAGCTCTGTCACAATGCCGCTGACGGTCAGATTGCCGTTCAAATTCCAATAAACATCATAGGCAGGCAAAACACCGCACAGGGTATAGGCTTTTTCCATCACTGCGCCGGAGCCTGCCAGCGGGTCGTAATCATTGGCAGCGACCTTCAGCGTGACCGTCTGCCCTACGTCATAGGAGCAGCCCAGCGCATCCAACAGTGTCGTCGTCATGGCGATTTCATCGGACTGCGTGGGGAAATCACCGCTGATCGGCACGATACGTCCCAGCTGTGCAAAGGTATCGTCTACCGTTCCGATCCCGCCCGCCACGCCATCGTCTGCGCCGAGAACGATTCCGTTTTGGATCACTGTGCTGACCTGTGCGGATGCGGGCAAGGTGTTTTGTGCCTGTGCAGCGTCCGCAGCAGTATCCGACAAACGCAGATACTGCCACGCGCCGTATAGTTCGCAGCGGGTGTCCTGCAATACCTGTGCAGAGCTGACCGAGTAGATCACCGCCGCCGTCAGGAACGAGAAAACCAGTGTCAGCAAAAGCAGCAACAGGCCGGTCTGCTTCTTGCGGCCAAGCATCCCATGAAACGCCAGAATGATAGATGGACTTTCTTTGATTTTCATACTCTGTCCTCCCCTATGTCTTACACGCACCTAGAAAAGGAATTTTTCTATTATAATAACGCTTTCAGCGCCAATTTGTTACAGCCTCTCTCAATTTTCATAAAATTTGTATGGTTGAACATAAATCCAAAAAAGTTTACAGCACAATCACGATTCTGTATGGTAAAACATCCTCCAGAATGTGTCTTGCATCATGTAGTCCCCCTTGCGGTTATTTATAGCTAGCCATGCAAAAAGTATCCTGCGCTCCGGCAAAAAGGTCAAGGGCTTTGCAGCATAGCAGGTGCAGGCGGCTTCTTCTACCGAAAAATTAGCTTCCATAAACATCCCTGTTTTTTCTTGACAACATTCTGTATGCGTGTTATTTTAAGTTTCGTCAATTAGCTCACCCTAACCATCTGAGGGGCCTTGCCCCGCAGGTTTTTCTTTGCGCGCAATGTTAGGTAAAGCTAACTGCATGACACCTATCCCCTGCCATTGCGATGAAAGGAGCATTTTTCATGAGAACAAAGAAATTTCTTTCCCTGCTGCTGTCGGCGGCTATGGCGTTCAGCCTGCTGACCGCTACCGCCTTTGCAGCAGCCCCCGCCGAGGAGGAAAACGGCTTTTTCGATTTTCTGCTGGGCAATAAGTACACCTACCTTTACGCTGCCCTGACTTGGGACGAGTACTGGGCAAACGAGAAGGTGTATGCTGCCGGCAGCACTGCCGCCTCTGCGCAGCTGGACAGCCACGAGGAGCACGACCTTGGCGCATTTGATGCAGTTTCTCGCGCCACCGTCAACCACGGCCTGCACCGCGGCAGCTTCCAGAGCACTGCTGTCATCTACGCCAAGGACGGCAGCACCTACACCGTTTCTCACTGGTCGGACGATGGCAAGACCATCTATCTGGCCGATGGCACCACCGTAGGCTGGAACCGCGGCACTATTACCAAGGCAGACGGCTCTACCGTGCAGATGGATCACTACGAGGTGCTGGGCACCAAGTATGTGCCGGTGCGCGTAGCCACCAGCGACCTTGCCGATTTCTGCTCCAAGTACACCGTCGTGGAAAACGGCGGTCAGCTGGTGGGCGGCTACTCTGAAAAGAACCTGACCGCCTACACCCTGACGGCTGCGGTGGACAAGAACACCAACGGCCTGAAGTACGCTACCAAGAGCGGCGATGGCTACACCTTCTCTGCCGCACACACCGGCACCGGTTCCGGCGTGGCAGAAGCCGCCCAGAA
>CAKTCK010000017.1 GCA_934539245.1 uncultured Faecalibacterium sp. | reverse complement strand
AAGTCATTCTTTTGTCTCAGCGCTTGGCGCTCAAGTATAATACCACACACCCCGACGATTGTCAACACTTTTTGACATCTTTTTTAAAAGAAAATTGAGTTTACTTCACTTATATTGTATTTATTCCCTCTTCCCCATACAAAAAGGCCGTCCATGCACTGCACAGACGGCCTTGGGTCTATATATAATTACTTATATAATATGCGTTTAGCGGATCTCGATACCCAGTTTGAACTTCAGGTTGCCGAGGATCTTCTTGACCACGCGCTCCACTTCCTCAGCGGAGACTTCCTTCTTGGGGTCAGACAAAGACAGGCTGAAGGCCATGCTCTTTTTGCCTTCGCCCAGATTTGCGCCGCGATAGATATCGAACAGCTTGACCTCGCTGACCAGCGGGCTGGCCTTGCGGATAGTCTCCTCGATCTCACCGCAGGACACGGTCTCGCCGCAGACCAGAGCCAGATCGCGCTTGACCGGTGCATAGGGGCTGAGAGGCTTATAGCGCAGCTCGCCCTCTACGCAGGACATCAGAGCCTCATAGTCCAGCTCGCCCAGATAGATGTTCTGGCTGTCCTTCTGCTCCTTGGCGATCTCCAGCTCGGCGTTGATCTCGTTGGCAAGCTTGCCGAACACGCCCAGTCGCTTGCCGTTGCAATACACGGCGGCACTGATGCCGGGGTGCAGCCATGCGGTGGTCTCGCGCTGATAATCAAAAGTCAGGCCAAAACCGGCTGCCAGCGCTTCCAGTGCGCCCTTGACGGTGAAGAAGTCCTCCTCGGGGCCAAAAGCACCGAGGCAGAGGGTCTGACGCTCGTGGGGGTGCTCATTGATGGGCAGTTCCTTGGCCAGGTAGACCGGTGCCATCTCGAACAGGCGGCCTTCGGCGTTGCCCTTTTTCAGGTTGTCCACGATGACGTTCAGCATGGAGGGGGTCAGCAGAGTGCGCATGATGGACAGGTTCTCGCTGATGGGGTTCAGGATGCGGATAGCCTTGCGGGCTTCGTCCTCGGCGGCGATATGCAGCATATCCAGCTCGGCGTTGGAGTAGAAAGCCAGCGTGGAGGCCTCGTAGAAGCCCTGTGCAGCCAGCAGACGCTTGGTCTTGAGCTGCTGCTTCTGGTCGTAGTTCAGGCCGCCGTTGGTGACGGAGGCAGTGTTCAGGAAGGTGGGCACGATATGGTCGTAGCCGTACTCACGGATGACCTCCTCGGCCAGATCCGGGAAGCTTTCCACGTCATCGCGGTACAGGGGGGCGGACACATCCCAGCTGCCATCGGCCTGCACGTCCACGGTGAACTCCAGACGCTGCAGGATGTCGATCATGGTCTGGTCGGGCACGGTGATGCCCAGCACGCCGCAGATCTTGGCCGGGGTGGTGACGATGTGCTTGCGCTCCAGCAGGC
Organism: uncultured Faecalibacterium sp.; assembly: GCA_934539245.1. Lineage (GTDB taxonomy): Bacteria > Bacillota > Clostridia > Oscillospirales > Ruminococcaceae > Faecalibacterium. The sequence goes on along the minus strand of CAKTCK010000017.1, from coordinate 35,431 downwards.
GGCCATCGGTCAGGTCGTATTCCAGCGTGGTGATATCACCGCAATCCAGCTGCTGGATCAAGTGCAGAGCGCGTGCCAGACCCAGCTGCGGAGAGTAGCGATCCACGCCCTTTTCGTAGCGGGCAGAGGAATCGCTGTTCTGACCCAGTGCACGGCTGGTCTTACGCACGCTGTCGCGGGCAAAGGTAGCGCACTCGAACAGCAGGCTGGTGGTGTTATCGTCCATGCCGGAATTTGCGCCGCCCATGATACCGGCCAGTGCCACCGGCTTTTCGGCATCGCAGATGACCAGATTGTTGGGGTTCAGGGTGAATTCCTTCTCATCCAGCGTGACGATCTTTTCGCCCTCGTGAGCGCGGCGCACATCAATGGTGCGACCGGCGACCTTGTTCAGGTCAAAGGCGTGCATGGGCTGACCCATCTCCAGCAGGGTGTGGTTGGTGATATCCACCACGTTGCTGATGGAGCGCAGGCCGCACAGCGCCAGATGGCGCTTCATCCAGCGGGGAGACTCGCCCATGCGGATGTTGCGGACATAGTGTGCCATATAGCGGGGGCACAGCTCCGGTGCTTCCACCTTGACGGTGATGGGAGCGTCCGGCTCGCAGACGGCCTTGTAGTCCATGGCGGGCATGTGCAGGGGCTTGCCCAGAACGGCAGCTACCTCGCGGGCAATACCCAGAACGGACTGGCAGTCCGGGCGGTTGGCGGTGATGGAGATATCAAAGATGTAGTCATCCAGACCCACCACAGGGGCGATGTCGGTGCCGGGGACAGAATCCTCTGGCAGGATGAGCAGGCCGTAGACCTCAGAGCCCGGGAACAGGTCATCGTTCAGACCCAGCTCTGCGCCGGAGCACAGCATACCGTTGGACTCCACACCCTGCATCTTGCGGGCCTTGATGGTGATGCCGCCGGGCAGGGTGGAGCCATCCAGTGCGGTGGGCACGCAATCGCCCAGCTTCATGTTGGCGGCACCGGTGCTGATGCGGATCTCGTGGCCGTAAGCGCCGCAGTCCACCACACACTTGGTCAGGTGGGTGCCCTCCTGCTTTTCCATCTCCACGATCTTGCCGACGACCACCTTGCTGATGCCGGCATCCAGCGGGATGAGCTCTTCCACCTCGAAACCGCAGGAGAACAGCTTCTCCTCCAGTTCCTGTGCGGTGACATCGATATCAACGAATTCTTTTAACCAACTGAAAGGTACTTTCATTGTTTGTTCTCTCCCCTCTTATTCGTGGAACTGCTTGAGGAACTGCAGATTATTCTCGAACATCAGACCAATGTTGTTGATGCCGTACTTCAGCATGGCAATACGCTCGATGCCGATGCCGAAGGCGAAGCCGGAGTACTCGTCCGGGTCGATGTTGCAGTTTTCCAGCACCTTACGGTTGACAACGCCGCCGCCCAGCACCTCAATCCAGCCGGTATGCTTGCACAGGGGGCAGCCCTTGCCGTGGCACTCGAAGCAGCTCACGTCCACCTCCACGCTGGGCTCGGTGAACGGGAAGTAGGAGGGACGCAGGCGGGTGCGGGTGTCGGCGCCGAACAGCTTCTGCACGAAGGTGTTCAGTGCGCCCTGCAGATCGCCCAGCGTGATGCCCTTATCCACAACCAGACCTTCCATCTGGTGGAACATGGGGCTGTGGGTAGCGTCCGAGTCAGAGCGGAACACGCGGCCGGGGATCAGCACCTTGATGGGCGGCTTCTGGCTGTCCATGGTGCGGATCTGGCCACCGGAGGTCTGGGTGCGCAGCAGGAATTCATCGGACAGATAGAAGGTATCCTGCATATCACGGGCGGGGTGATCCTTGGGCACGTTCAGGCGGGTGAAGTTGTGGTCGTCATCCTCGATCTCCGGGGCATCTGCCACGGCAAAGCCCATGCCGGAGAACACGTCAATGATCTGGTTGGTGACCAGCGTCAGCGGGTGCAGACCGCCCACAGAGCGGGTCTTAGCGGGCAGGGTGATATCCACCGTCTCGGCGGCGTTGCGGGCAGCAAGCTCTGCCTGCTTCACGGTCTCGGCAGCGGCATCGTAATCTGCCTGAACCTTCTGCTTGAGTTCGTTGATGATCTTGCCCATAGCGGGGCGCTCTTCCGGCGCAACGGTGCGCAGATTCTTCATCAGGGCAGGGATCTTGCCGTTTTTGCTGAGGTATTCCTGCCAGAAGGAAGCCAGCGTCTCCTTGCTGGACACCTGACCAAGGCTTTCAGCGGCCTGCTTGGCCAGCTCATCGATCATTGCTTGCATGGATTTTCTCTCCTTTATTCTTTGTGTTCATGGAGCGGAGTACAACAAAAAAGCTCCGTCCCCTGCCCGACTGCTCAGACAAAAGGGACGAAGCTGTAACCATTTCTGCTCCGCGGTACCACCCGGTTTCCGTCTGCACAAAGGCAGACGGCGCTCAAACGCCGTAACGGGGCGCAACCGTCCTGTGCTAGTAGATGCCCTTTGCATCGTTCGCGCAGACCGCTCGGGAGCGAACTTCAGCCCCTGCCACACATGGAAGCCCTTTCAGCCGGTGAAGCTTCTCTCTTTGCCGTGCAGACAGCGCCTACTCTCTCCGTCGCTGCGTTTGGTAATATGATAACCAAGAGTTATGTTACCACATTTTGCGACGGTTTGCAAGCCGCAGAGCAGTTTTTGTTTGTTGGAGTTGCGTTTTGCGCCCGCTTCTCCGTCAGACGGCAGGCCTCGCAGGCCGTGATGCAGCACACTGCGAACACCAGCAGAGCGCAGTCTGTCGGCACCCGCTGCATGGGCACCACCCGGGCACACAGGGTATTGAAACTTTCCACGGCGTCTTGCGGCAGACCAAGATAAAACAGCGCCAGCGAAAGCGGCAGATGCAGCACCCTGCCCCACAATAAGGGTTTGAACGAGACCTCCGGCGGGCAGAGGGTGCGCACTTGCAGCAGCACCGAAGTGCCCTGCACGCTGAGCGCGGCGCAGCACAGCCCGCTTGCCCACAGACCGGTGCGGGCGGCGTAGTCGCAGCCGGAGCACACCTCCAGCAGCATGGCTGGAAAGGGCGCAAGTGCTGCGGGCAGCAGCAGCCCGCAGCCTGCCGCCAGCAGCCGAAAATACAGCACAAAGCCGCATAATTTCAGGTAGGTCACCGCTGCCTGCGCAAGGATACTGTCCAGTGCAGGTGGCGGTTCTGCTTGCGCGGCAGCGGGCGGCGCGGGCAAAGGCTGCGGTATGCCGCGGACACGGCAGAGCAGTGCCGCCGTCAGCCAGCCCGCCAGCACCTGTGCGGCAAACAGGCACACACCCACAGTGCGGCTGCCCAGCATCTGCTCCCCGACCGTCAAAATGACAAAAGACGGCCCGGAGCAGATGCAGGCGGGCAGCAGAGCCGAAGCCTCCTGCGGAGTCAGCTCTCTGCTGCGGACTGCCTCGGCAGCAGCGGCGGCAGCAGGGGCAAAGCCGCCCACAAGGCCGATGAGCAGCACACTGCCCGCGCTGCGGCTGCGCAGACCGATACAGCGCACCACCGGCCAGAGCAGCACGCCCAGCACCTCGCCCGCGCCGCTGCGCATAATGAGCGCCGACACCACCAGAAACGGAAACAGCGATACCAGCAGCGGCCCGCCGCAGAGCACAAGACCCTGCCGCAAAGCTTCCGCACAGGTCTGCGGTGCGGCAAATACCAGCACCGCCGTGGCTGCACCCAGCAGAAAAAGCCCCGGATACAGCCGTTTGCAGCTTTTACTCATAAGCACGCCCTCCCCCTCCATATATATGGAAGCATGGGCTGTGCAATGTACAAAGCGCGGGACGGGAGGGACAGCGATGGCCAGAGCACACCACGACCGGCGCACCCCGGGCGACTGGCTGCGCGGGCTGTTCCGACAGCCGCCGCCCGGGTTTTACAGCCGCCCTGCCGTATACCTGAGCGGCGACCGGATGGAAATAGAACACTTTTGCACGGTGTTGTTTTTTGATGAAAACAAACTGTGCCTGCGGCTGGCGAAGGGCCGGTTCACGGTATACGGCAGCGGACTGCGCATCTGCACCCTGACCGCCGCCCGGCTGACGGTGCAGGGACAGTTTTTGCGCACCGATTTTTCCGATGAATAGGAGGCCGCCATGGAAGCTGCAAGCCTTTGGGCGGGGGTGCGCTTTACCGCCCGGAACGGCAGCCCCGAGGCGCTTTTGACCGATGCCGCCGGGCAAGGGCTGCATTTGTATGGTATTTCTTCCCTGCCCGGGGGCTTTTGCGCCCATTGCACCGCTTGGCAGTACCGGCGGCTGGCCGCACTTGCCCGGCACAGGCGGGTGCGGCTGCGGGTGGAAAAACGGCAGGGGCTGTATTTTTTGCTGCGTCCGCTGCTGCGGCGCAAGGGGCTGTGGGTAGGGCTGGCCGCTTGGGGGCTGGTGCTGGTCTGGCTGCAAGGGCTGGTATGGGCGGTGGACTACGGCAGCCTGACCACCGGGCAGCAGGCGCGGGCGGGTGCGGTGCTGTGCAGCTGCGGTTTACAGCCCGGCACTGCCGTAAGCGAGGAGCTGCTGCGCGCCGGAGAATATGCCCTGCTGGAAAGCGGCGAGTTCTCGTGGGCAAGCCTCAATTTTGAAAAAGGGCGGCTTGCGGTGGAAGCCGCCCCTGCCCGCGCCCGGCCTGAGATCGCCGCAGGTACCCTGCACGGGCTGCGGGCAAGGTGCAACGGGACGGTGCTGCGTACAAACCTTACCAGCGGCACCATGCTGGTAGTCCCCGGGCAGACTGTGGAAGCCGGGCAGGGGTTGATCGGCACGGCGCGCAGCGAGCGGGACGGCACGCTGATCTTTGCCCCGGCGGCAGGCACGGTAGTGGCGCAGCTGGAATGGCAGACAGACCAGAGCGTTCCGCTGGTGGTGACTCAGCCGCAGCTGACCGGCAAAAATACAACAAATCACCGGCTATTTTTTGCGGGGCACTCTGCCGCGCTCCCGTCCTCCGCGCCCGATGGGGACGGGCTGTGCCACACCCGGCATCTGCAATTAGAGGTTTTCGGTCTGCCCCTACCCTGCGCGGTGGAGGAGACCACCTATTACGGGCAGCAGCAGGAGACGATGTACCGCACCGAGGCGCAGGCGCTTGTGCTGGCGCGGCTGCAAGGGCTGCGGGCGCTGCACGAAGCTTTCCCGGATGCTGAGATCTTCGCCCGCCGGGAGGAATGCACCGTGCAGGAGGACACCCTGCATTACAATGCGGTGTATACCGTGGCGGCAGATATCTGCACATAGTAAACCTTAAAATGCGCACAAAAAGCTGAACATCTGCAAAAACAGGTGTCCAGCTTTTTTACATTTTCGCTTCTATAAAACTATATTTCAAGGAACGCCCGCCGCGTAAAAGATCTCAGTACCGCTCTACGCCGTCCTTGGTGACAAGGGCGTACACCAGCGGGGCTTCCTCCGGCTTTTCCGCGCCATACACAAGGCCGCTGCGGTATTCGGCGGCAGCGGCTTCAAACTTATCCGCAGCGCCGTAGAAGGTGGCAAGGCTCTCGCCCTTATGGACGTAATCACCGCGCTTTTTGTGCAGGGTGATACCGGCAGCAAAGTCCAGCGGATCGCCCTTTTTCTGGCGGCCTGCGCCCAGCAGCACACTGGCCGAACCGATTTTTTCGGCATCGTTGGCCGTGATGTAGCCGTCCTGCTCCGCCAGCAGCTCGTAGCTGGCGGCGGGCTGTGCAAACCGGCTGTAATCGTCCAGCACCCGGATGTCGCCGCCCTGTGCTGCAAACATTTCCTTGCACTTTTCAAAGGCAGAGCCGTCCGCAATGACAGCCTCGGCCATGGCGCGGCAGTAGGCGGCATCGCCCTTGCCTGCCAGCACCAGCATGTTGGCTGCCAATTGCAGACACACCTCGGTCAGGTCTGCCGGGCCGTGGCCCTTGAGCACGTCCATGCTCTCCATGACCTCCAGACTGTTGCCGATGTTGTGCCCCAGCGGGGTGTCCATATCGGTGATCATGGCGGCCACCCGGCGGCCATGGTGGGTGCCGATGGCGACCATCAGCTGCGCCAGCTCAATGCTCTGGTCCACAGTTTTCATAAAGGCGCCGGTGCCGGTGGTAACATCCAGCAGAATGGCGTCCGAGCCGGAGGCCAGCTTTTTGGACATGATGCTGGAGGCGATGAGCGGGATGCAGCTGACAGTGGCGGTAACGTCCCGCAGAGCGTACATCTTTTTATCTGCCACGGCGATTCCCTCGCTCTGGCCGATGACCGACAGACCGATTCGGTTCACCTGTGCAAAGAACTCCTCCTGCGAGAGGGCGGTCTTTGTGCCGGGCACGCTTTCCATCTTGTCGATAGTGCCGCCGGTGTGGCCGAGGCCCCGGCCGCTCATTTTGGCAATTTTCACCCCGCAGGCCGCCACGATGGGCGCAATGACCAGCGTGGTCTTATCGCCCACGCCGCCGGTGGAGTGCTTGTCCACCTTGATGCCCGGAATGGGCGAAAGGTCTACCATCACGCCGCTGTGCGCCATCACATCGGTCAGTTCGGCGGTCTCTTCGTTGGTCATGCCGCGCAGGTACACCGCCATCATCCATGCAGCCATCTGGTAATCGGTCACATCCCCGCAGACAAAGCCGTTGACAATGGCCTCCAGTTCTTCCCGGGTGTGGGTGCCGCCATCACGCTTTTTTGCGATCAGATCATAAATACGCATCGTTTCACGCTCCTGTTCTTATAACTTTTGGGGCGTTTTATGCCCGGATCTCCTGCCATACGCTCTTGCCATCCAGCGTGGAAGCGTCCACCTCCAGATACTCGCAGATGGTCTTGGCGATGGTGCCGAAGCACAGTTTCGTGCCCAGATCCGTACCCGCCTTTACACCCTTGCCGCAGACCAGATACGGCACATACTCGCGGGTATGGTCGGTGGTCTTGGTGTAGGAGGGGTCGCAGCCGTGGTCGGCGGTGATCATGAGCAGGTCGCCCTCCCGCATGCCCGGCAGGAAGTCAGCCAGAAAACGGTCGAACTCGGTGGCAGCGGCAGCGTAACCTGCCACATCGCGGCGGTGGCCGTAGAGCATATCAAAGTCCACCAAGTTCACGAAGGCAAGGCCTTCAAAATCCCGGGTCTGCAAAGCCTTGGTAAAGGCGATGCCATTGGTGTTGCCGGTGGTCTTGATCTTTTCGGTCACGCCTTCGCCGTCAAAGATATCGTAGATCTTGCCCACGGCGATCACGTCCTTACCGGCATCCTTCAGCAGATCCAGCATGGTGGCGCGGGGCGGTTTCAGGCTCAGGTCGTGGCGGTTGGTGGTGCGGTAGAAGGTGTCGGCGCTGTTACCAAGGAAGGGGCGGGCGATCACGCGGCCCACGCCGTACTTGCCCTTGAGCATTTCCCGGGCGATCTCGCAGTAGCGGTACAGCTCCTGCACCGGCACCAGCTCCTCGTTGGCGGCCACCTGAAAAACGCTGTCGGCGCTGGTGTACACGATGAGGGCGTTTTCCCGCATGGCCTGTTCGCCGTAGTCCTTCAGCACCTGCGTGCCGGAATAGGGCTTGTTGCACAGCACCTTGTGGCCGGTCTTTTGCTCATATTCCCGGATCAGTTCCTCCGGGAAGCCCTCGGGGAAGGTGGGCAGCGGCTCCGGGCTGACCACACCGGCGATCTCCCAGTGGCCGATGGTGGTATCCTTGCCCATGCTCTGCTCCTGCAGGCGGGCAAAGGCAGCCGCCGGGGCATCCGTCTTTTCCCCTGCGGTCACGCCGTCAATGTTGAACAAGCCCAGCTTACGCAGGTTGGGGCAGTTGAAATTGGGGTGGTTCGCAATGGCACCCAAGGTATTGGTGCCTGCATCGCCGAAGGCAGCGGCATCCGGCTCTGCGCCGATGCCAAAGCTGTCCAGCACGATCAGAAAAACACGTTTTTCCATAATGGTCACTCCATTTCTCCGGGACGCGTCCCGGAACAGTCCTACTTTATTACCCTTATTATAAGCAAAAAGCCCCTCGGATGCAAGAGGAAGCAGCCTTGTGCAGTCTTATCAGTTTTTACGTTTTGCAGCAGTTTTCCCCTGTCAGACAGTCCGCGGAAAGCTGCGGCGCATCGTTAAGTTTTCCACAATCTCTCCCACAAACATAAACAGATGCAAAAACTTGTATTCAAGCAAAAATTCCTCTTGCTCTCTTGCACAGGAACGATTATAATAATAGGTGGTAGAGTTTTGTGTTTTCCGCTTTACCACATAAACCGACCCGCTGTACCGGGAGCTTTTTGTTTCCCTTGGTCATACACAGCAGCCTGCAGGGATGCTGTGCCGGATATAAGTAAGAGAGAGTTGACGGAGGTATATTGCATGAGAAAGACGAAAATTATTTGCACCCTTGGCCCTTCCACCGATAAGGAAGGCGTACTGCGCGATCTGATCGCCAACGGCATGAACGTGGCCCGTTTCAATTTTTCCCACGGTTCCCACGAGGAGCATCTGGGCCGCTTTGAAAAGCTGAAGGCTCTGCGCGAGGAGCTGGGCAAGCCCGTGGCTGCACTGCTGGACACCAAGGGTCCCGAGATTCGCCTGAAGGACTTCAAGAACGGCGTTGAGAATCTGGTTGCAGGCCAGACCTTTACCCTGACCACCCGCGATGTGGAGGGCACCAACGAGATCTGCTCCATCACCTACAAGGATTTGCCCATGGACGTGGAGCCGAACGGCACCATCATGCTGGACGACGGCCTGATCAAGCTGCAGATCCAGACCGTGAACGACACCAACATCGTCTGCACCGTGCTGAACAACGGCAAAATCAAGAACAAGAAGGGCGTCAACGTGCCCGGCGTGCACCTGTCCATGCCGTATATGAGCCAGCGCGATAAGGATGACATTATCTTCGGCATCCAGCAGGGCTACGATTTCATCGCCGCCTCCTTTGTGCGTACCGCACAGGACGTGTACGAGATCCGCAACCTGCTGAACCAGTACGATTCCAACATCCGCATCATTGCAAAGATCGAGAACCGCGAGGGCGTGAACAACATCGACAGCATTCTGGCTGCTGCCGATGCCGTGATGGTCGCCCGTGGTGATCTGGGCGTGGAGATCGACTTCACCGAGCTGCCCGGCATCCAGAAGACCATCATCGACCGCTCCTTCTCCTTCGGTAAGCCCATCGTCACCGCTACTCAGATGCTGGACAGCATGATGGTGAACCCCCGCCCCACCCGCGCCGAGATCTCGGACGTGGCAAACGCCATCTACGACGGCACCTCTGCTATCATGCTGTCCGGTGAGACCGCTGCCGGTGCCTACCCCGTGGAGGCGCTCAAGACCATGTCCGCTATTGCCGAGCGCACCGAGCAGGAGGGCTTCCATCTGCGCGGCCGCACGATGGATTCCAACCCCGGCAAGATCAGCGTCTCTGACGCTACCGCCCATGCTGCCTGCCTGACTGCACGGGACGTGAACGCCGCTGCCATCGTTACCGTGTCCGAGTCCGGCACTACTGCCCGCCTGCTGAGCAAGTACCGCCCGCAGCAGCCCATCATTGCCTGCGTCATGCGCGAGCAGGTGCAGCGTCAGCTGTCCCTGAGCTGGGGCATCACCCCGCTGATGATGTCTCTGGCACACAGCACCGATGAGCTGATCGAGATGTCCACTGCTCTGGCCAAGGAGAACGGCTACCTGCACAACGGCGAACTGGCTGTTGTGACCGCAGGCGTGCCCGTGGGCGTTTCCGGCACCACCAACATGATCAAGATCCACATGGTGGGCAACTGTCTGGCTACCGGCGTGGGTGTCGGCCCCGAGAACAACGATGTTGCCAGCGGCAAGGCCTGCGTCTGCCGCACCATGGACGAGGTGCGCGCCAAGTTCAAGCCCGGCATGGTGCTGGTAGTGCCTTCCACCAGCAACGAGATGCTGAGCTTTGTGCGCGATGCCGCCGCTCTGGTGGTAGAGGAGCCCGGCCTGAACAGCCACGCCGCCATTGCCGGCAAGGCACTGCTGAAGCCCACCGTTGTGGGTGCTGCCGGTGCTACCAGCCACATCCGCGATGGTCTGATGGTGGCTGTGGACTGCGCACACGGCAGTGTGCAGCGCCTGCAGGGCTAAGACATAAAAGGAGAACCGTAGTATGGAACGTATCGCAAGCTTTTGCGTGGATCACACCCGGCTGGAGCGCGGAATGTACCTGAGCCGTCAGGACGGCGATGTGCTCACCTGGGACATCCGCATGAAAAAGCCCAATCAGGGCGATTACCTGACCACTGCTGCCGCCCACACGCTGGAGCATCTGTTTGCCACCTACGCGCGCAACAGCGCCGTGAAGGACGGGGTGATCTATGTTGGCCCCATGGGCTGCCGCACCGGCTTTTATCTGCTTACCCGGGGACTGACCCCTGCGCAGGCATTGCAGCTGACAGTGGATGCCTACCGCTTTATGGCTGGCTTTGAGGGCGCTGTGCCCGGTGCCAGCGAGGTGGAGTGCGGCAACTACCGCGATATGGATCTGCCCGCCGCCAAAGCTGAAGCCGCTGCCATGCTGCCTGTGCTGGAAGCGCTGACCGCAGAGGATCTGCACTACTGATCTATGAACCAAAAGGAGCACCGCACAGTATTTTTGTGCGGTGCTCCTTTTTTTGTTGTGAGACGATTTTGAATATCCTCCGCTTCGCTCTGGATATTTTCAGCGGAAGATTTATTTAAAATTTTAGGGCAGGGGAACATCTACGGACGTTCCCCTGCCCTGTTTTCACAAAAAGAGATCTCAAATCAGCCCCAAGGCTGCAAACTCCTTGGCGATGCCGTCCTCGTACACCGAGGGGGCAATGCGGTCGCAGCGTTGCTTCAGGCTTGCAGAGCCGTTGGCCATACAGACACTGATGCCGACCACATCGGTCATTTGCAGGTCGTTGTCACTGTCGCCAAAGCCGATGCTGTCCTGCAGGGGCACACCCAGATAGTCACATACCGCCTTGATGCCGCGCCCTTTGTCAAATCTGCGGTTGATGAGCTCGCCGTTCACATAGCCGCCGTCCAGACCGTCCAGCTTGCTCTCGCAGAACACGAATCTGTCCTCGTACAGGCGCTTTGCCTCGTCCAAGTCCTCGCTGCGCTCCGCAATATATACGATCTTATACAGCGGCTCGCCCTTGTAATCAGCCAACGGGCTGATGGTCATGCCATCCTCCATGGCCTTGCGCCAGCGGGCAGCTTCGCTGTTCAGGGGGCCTGCATCCCGGTGGGTGAAGCTCCAGCGCTCAATCATCTTCAGGCTGCCGTAGGTGGCATCCCGCGCTTCCAGCGTGCACTCTACGCCGTGGCGCTCCATGGCGCTGCGCACATCCTGTGCCAGCTGCGGCTCCATGGGCAGATCTACCAGCACCTTATCCCCGCAAAATACATAACCACCGGCGCTGCACACCGCGCCGTCAAAGCCGTAGTCCAGAAGCGGCTGGGTCATGCGCAGATTGCGCCCGGTGCACAAAAACAGCTTGTGGCCGTTGGCGTGTGCTTTGCGCAGCGCCTCCACCGTGCTTTGGGGGATCAGCATCTCGCCCGGGGGCAACAGGGTGCCGTCGATATCTAAAAAGATCAGTTTTTGTTTCATTTGTTCCTCTTTTTTACAGCGAGCCGCGCTCTACCAGCGTATAGCCCAGCGTGGTCTGGCGTACCGGTGCAGCGTCCGGTCCGGTGTGTTCTAAGCTTTGCAACAGCATCCGGGCAGCTTCCTGCCCTACCTGCTTTTGGTAAAAACGGATGGTAGTCAGTCCCGGCTGCACCACCTTGCCCGCCCAGTTATCTCCGATACCGGCAAGGCCGACATCCTCCCCTACCCTGCGCCCGGCAGCGCGGAGCACCTGCAAAGCGCCAAAGGCCACGGTATCGGTCACGCAGACCACACCGTCCAGCTGCGGACAGCGCGCCAGCAGCTCCTCCATGCAGCGGTGCCCCTCTTCCATGGAAAAGGCGGCGCAGCAGGCGCGGGGCAGACCGTCCGCGTTTAGTCCGGCCTCCCGCAGTGCATCCTGCACACCCTGACGGCGGGCTATGCCGGTGGCGAGGTCCTGCTCACTGCCGCCGATGTACACGATATTTCTGCGGCCATGCTCCAGCATCTTCCGGGTCAGGTCGCGGGCGGCAGAGCGGTCATCATTATAAACGCAGGGCAGATCTGCAAAGCGCTGCCCCGTTACCACCACAGGCACACGGCACTCCTTCAGCGCCTTGCACAGCTGCGGGCTGGAATCATAGCCCAGCAAAATGATACCAGCCACGTGGTTGCGCTGCAACGCCGCAAGATATTCCAGCTCCATCTGCCCGTCCAGCTCGGTGTTCGCCAGCAGCATCAGGTAGCGGCTTGCGCCCAGCTCGGATGCAATGCCGCTGATGATCTGCCCCACCGACTGGGAGCTGATGCTGGGCACGATGACCCCCACCTGACGCACCTTGCCGGTGCGCAGGGTCTGGGCGGCAGTATCCGGGCTGTAACCTGTCTTTTCCACTACGGCTTGTATCACGGCGCGCTTCTGCTCGCTGAGAGGGCCGCCGTTCAAATAGCGGCTGACCGCAGCATTGGAAACGCCTGCCAGCTTTGCAATATCACTGATGGTCATGGGGTTTTTCTCCGTTCCCTCTCCGGTGGCAATGTGTAAACGTTTTCATGCTTATTATAAATCTGTTTCACATTTCCCGCAAGAGGTGCAATGACCGTTTTTCTGCGGGGCTATCCGCTGCTTTTTTGGTTGTTTTGCACAACACAGCTGTCTTTGCTTTCCGATTTACCACCAGATTTGCAAAAAACGTTGTGCTTATAGCAGTCCCATGCTGATGGCGCGTGCGATAAGCCCCAGCACCAGCGCCGCCAGAATAATGACCAGTGCCACCCTGCTCTCGCCGCCAGTCTGCTGCTTTTTGCCGCGGGACGCCGTGCTGCAGCTCTGTTTTGCACCGGTGCTGCGGCTGCGGGTAGCTGTGCTCTGCCGACCGGCAGTGCTTTTTGTGCTGCGGGGCTTGCTACGGGCGGCAGCTTTCCCCTGCTGTGTGTTCTGCGGGCTGCTTTGGCGCGCCTTGAGGGGCTTGCCCTCGCTGCACCGGCTCAGGTAGTCCTCCGCCTCGCGGTAATACTGCGCCAGCTCGTTTTCCTTAAAGGCGGTACCGGCGTAGCCCTCCTCCAAAGCCTCGATGGCTTCATTGAACAGCAGCGCCGCCTGTGCGCCGTCCTCTGCAACTGCCGCATGGGCAGCTTCATTGCGGGCGGTGCGGATGGCGTTGCAGGCATGGCGGGCGGCAGAGGGGTGCGCCGTGTTGCCCAGCAGGTCCAGCGGGCGGGCGGCATCAGTCTCCGGGTCCAGCAGCACCCTCATACACAGGGTAGTATCCAGCTGCTGCCAACTGGTCTTGCCGGTAAGGTCCGGCATACGGTCGTAGTAGTCCGGGCTTTCCTGCTTGCGGGCGGCAATATGCTCCAGCAGCGCATCCAGACTGTGCGCCCCGGGCTTGCGCTCCCAGTGCCAGCGCAGCAGGCGGCGGCTGATCTCATCGCAGGCGGTCTTGATCTCAAAAGCCACCTGTAAAGCTTGTTCCGGCATGGCATTTTCCTTTCTGTGCAATGCACACAAAAGGCGGAGAAGGCACGCTGCCCCCTCCGCCGGGATAGTTTATTTTACAGTACGAACTGGTAGTACACAAAGCCGCACAGCGCAATGGCTGCGCACAGGATGGCCGTGATGGGCGGCACCCAGCGGATCAGCGCTTCTGCCACGCTGTCCCGGCTGTCCTCGTACTCCTCGTCCTCTTCCACAGGCGCGGGCTGACGCACCGAAGCCTGGGCCGGACGGCGGGCAGCGGCGGGCATCACACGGGTGCCTTCGTCTGCCGCAGCTGCGCCGGAAATCGGTGCGCGGGCAGAGGCGTCCAGCACCCGGGTAGGCTCCGAGATGGGCTGGACGGGAGCAGCCTTCGGCTGGTAAGCCGTTGCGCCCATGATCCGGGTGGGCTCCTCTACGGGCGCTGCCGGGGCGGCAGGGGCTGCACCCACGATGCGGGTAGGCTCCTCCACCGCAGCGGGCGCTACCGGGGCGTCGAGAGGCGTTTCCATCTCATCTGCCGGGTCGGCGGGCTGCAACAGGGTGTTCAGCGCGTTCTGCAGCAGAATGCGGTCACAGCCGCACTCCGAGCAGTAAACGGTGTCCTCCTCGGTGGGGTGGAAGGCACCACAGGCGCAGTACCAGCCATTCTCAAACACCTGCAGCTGATACTTGAGCCCGGTGCGGTTCATGCGTGCTTCCAGCGCCTTTTGCAGCTCCGGGGCCAGACGGCGGGGTGCGGGCAGGCGCACACGCTTGATACCGTCCAGATGCACCACACGCTTGCCGTTGTACACATTGCACAGCGAAACATCCACGCTGGTGATGGCCTTTGCCGTAATGAACACGGCATCGTCCTGCCCGAACAGCTCGCCGGGCTTTACCTGCAGATCCCGATACTCGAACTTATCCTCGCACAGGATCACACCGTCCACGCCCTTGCACTTGAAGTGGATCTCCAGTGCGGTCAGAGTCACGCGGGAAATATTCTTGAAGGTCAGGCAGACAGCGTGCTCGCCGCTGACGTCCCCCTTGAGCAGCTCTACGCAGACAAACTGCACCGGGCTGCCGGGAGTATAGTAGTTTGCACGGGTCTGGGCGACCGGGTTAAAATTTTCCTCCACGATGCTCGCTCCTTTCCTAAAAAACGCTTAGTCCTGCTGCTCCGGGGCATCCGGCTGCGGCACTTCCGGCTGGGCAGGATCGGCCTGCTCGGCAGGTTCGGCACGCTCAGCAGTCTCCGCAGGCTCTGCGGGCTGCACCGGGGCAGGCTGCACGGTCTGGTCGGGCTGTGCCTGCTCGGGCTTTGCATCCTCGCAGAGAGGCAGGGTGCCGCCGGCCATAATGGTGTTGAACTGCTCCTCGTTGAGCTTTTCGCGCTCCATCAGAGCCTTTGCCAGCGCATGGAGCTGGTCGATGTGCTCAGTCAGGGTGCGGCGGCAGGTCTCGTAGGCCTCGTCGATGATATCACGGGTCTCGCTGTCAATCTCGGCAGCGGTGGTCTCGCTGTAACCCTTGCCCTGACCAAAATCGCGGCCAAGGAAGGTCTCCTCCTGCGAGGTACCGTAGACCACAGGGCCCAGACGCTCGGAGAAGCCGTAGCGGGTGATCATCTGGCGGGCGATATTGGTGGCCTGCTGCAGGTCGTTGGAGGCACCGGTGGAGATATCCTCCAGGATCAGCTGCTCGGCTACGCGGCCGCCCAGGCTGGACACGATGTCCTCAAACATCTCGCCCTTGGTCACATAGCTGCGATCTTTCTCGGGCAGATACATGGTGTAGCCGCCAGCCTGACCGCGCGGGATGATGGTGATCTCGTGCACGCGGGGATGATGTTTGCAGTAGAAGCCTGCCACTGCGTGACCGGCCTCGTGGTAAGCGGTGAGCTTTTTCTCCTCCGGGGTGACCACGCGGCTCTTCTTCTCGGGGCCAGCCATCACCTTCATGGAAGCTTCCTCGATATCCTCCATGGTAATGGCCTTGCGGTTGCGGCGGGCTGCCAGCAGCGCAGCCTCGTTGACAAGGTTCTCAAGGTCTGCACCGGCAAAACCGGCGGTGCGCTGGGCAATGACCTTCAGGGAGACGTCCGGTGCAAGGGGCTTGTTGCGGGTGTGCACCTTTAAAATCTCTTCGCGTCCCTTGACGTCCGGCAGACCCACATAGACCTGTCGGTCGAAGCGGCCGGGGCGCAGCAGCGCCTTATCCAGAATGTCAGCACGGTTGGTGGCAGCCATGACGATGATGCCATCGTTGGCTTCAAAGCCGTCCATCTCCACCAGCAGCTGGTTCAAAGTCTGCTCGCGCTCATCGTGACCGCCGCCCAGACCTGCGCCGCGCTGACGACCCACAGCATCGATCTCGTCAATAAAGATGATGCAGGGCATGGACTTTTTGGCCTTATCGAACAGATCGCGCACGCGGGATGCACCCACGCCGACGTACATCTCCACAAAGTCAGAGCCGGAGATGGAGTAGAAAGGCACTCCGGCCTCGCCTGCACAGGCACGCGCCAGCAGGGTCTTACCGGTACCCGGAGGGCCTACCAGCAGCACACCATGGGGGATGCGGGCACCCAGCGTATTGAACTTATCCGGGCTCTTAAGGAACTCCACAACTTCCTTGAGCTCCTCTTTTTCCTCGTCCTCACCGGCCACATCGGCAAAGGTAGCAGTCTTTTTGTTCTCGTGCTCGTCCTTCACTCTGGCCTTGCCTACATTCATGATGCCGCCGCCACCGGCGCCGCCGCGCATCATGGAGAACAGCAAGAAGCCGGTGCAGCCCAGCATAGCCAGATAGAACAGGATCTCCATCCAGGGGATGGTCTCCTTGGCGGGTACATAGTCGTACACCATGGGCGCATCAGGGTTGGCTGCATCGTACTGGGCGATGTAGTCCGACACATGATCCACGAACATCCGGGCGTAGGGCAGCTTATAGCTGACCGTCTCGGTGCCGTCCTCGTTCTTCTTTACCCCGGTGGGGGCAGAGGAAGAGGAGGACAGCAGTCCGGAAAGCAGCCCGCCCGTAGACTGGGTGGTGGTCTGCTCGGCAGCGTTGGGCAGCTCCTGTGCGCCCTCCTTCAGGGTCATGGTGATCACGCCGGTATTCAGATCCAGCGAGAATTTGGTGACCTGATTGCTCTCAAAATAGTGTACCACTGTGGAATATGCCATGGAGGAGCCGCTGGTACTGCTGCCGGTGCCTCCCAGCACCGACCACACCATCAGCACGGCTGCCAGCGCAATGGCGATCACCAGCGGATTGAAACGGGGTTTCTTCGGTTGCAAAAAAATCAACTCCAGTTCTGGATTTTTATAATGGACACTTTACTTCGTGTAGACCTCAGGCTTCAGCACGCCGACATAGGGCAGGTTGCGGTACTTTTCATCATAGTCGAGGCCATAGCCCACCACAAACTCGTCCGGCACCTGAAAGCCCTCGTAATCCGGCTGGATGTCGGCCTTGCGGCGGCTGGGCTTATCCAGGATGGTGCAGATCTTAACGGAGTTCGGGTTGCGCATCTTGAGCATGGGCACAAGGTTGGACAGGGTGACGCCGGTATCCAGAATGTCCTCCACGATCAGCACATCCTTGCCGGACAGGTCGCCATCCAGATCCTTGATGATCTTGACCAGACCGCTGGTGGTGGTGTTGCTGCCGCCGTAGCTGGAGACCACCATAAAGTCGATATTGCAGGGGATGCTCACAGCCCGCATCAGGTCGGCCATAAAGACCACCGAGCCCTTGAGGATGGACACCAGCACCAGATTTTTACCGGCATAGTCCCGGCTGATCTGAGCGCCCAGCTCTGCCACCTTGGCCTTCAGCTGCTCTTCGCTGACCAGAACGGTCTTGACATCATCGTGCATACTCATTTGTTTTTTCCTCCTATGTTTCGATCTCTGCATTCAAGTGCAGGACCCATCTGCTTTCCGCGTCCGGTGCAAGGCCATCGGCAAAGCCTTCCCCACACACCCATAAAATTTCGCTTCCGCTGGCAAGCAGCGGCAGCGTATCCCGCAGGTCGTTCGGGACACCGGCCTCGTTCATCCACTTTCGCAGCGGCTTGCTCAAGCCCCGCCCCACAGGCCGGAAGCGGTCTCCCGGCTGTCGGGCGCGCAGAACAAGATCAGTGTACAACGTAGTTATTCTAGCATAATCCGCCCGATTTTTTAAGTCCTTTTTATGAACGACTTGTATTTTTTCTTCAAAATCGGCTGTTAACAGCTCCGCTTTCCCCTTCCAGCCCCCGCGCAGCCGGAATTCCGGCTGTTTTTCGGGCAAAAAAGGCACTTGCTGCGGCGCTCTCTCCGTCTGACTGGGCCGCGCTTGCGGCAGTATTTCCTGCCGCAGACAGCCGTTTCCGGCGCAAAAGCGCACCTGCCCGGTCAGCTGTACTGCACCGCTGCCCTGCCGTACCACGGCACACAGCAGCTGCACATACTTTTCCTCTGCATCCCGCACCGGAGCCACAAGGCTGTGCAGTGCAGTTTCCAGCAGCAGCGGGTCTGCCATCTGCAAAGGTGCCAGCCGCCACGCCGGTTCAGCGCCGGGCAGGCGTGCCGCCGCCAGAAGCTTTGCAGCCCCGGCAGCAAGGTAGGCGTCTGCCCGCGCGGCCTTTTCACAGAACCGCGCCAGATTCTGCACCGCCGCCGCGTTGGTGCTTTCCAGCGCAGGCAGGGCGCTGTGGCGCAGCCGGTTGCGGGCGTAGGCATCCGTGTCGTTGGTCTCATCGGTGACCCACGGCTGCCCCGCCGCCCGGCAGACGGCCTCGGTCTCGGCACGGCTCAGGCAAAGCAGCGGGCGCAGGTAGCACCCACGCCTTGGCCGGATGCCGCCCGCACCGTGCAGCCCGGTGCCGCGTGCCAGCCGCAGCAGCAGGGTCTCAGCCTGGTCATTCGCAGTATGGGCCGTGGCGATGGCATCTATCCCCTGCCCTTGCAGCTGCGCAAAGGCCGTGTAGCGCAGACGGCGCGCCCAGTCCTCCCCGGCATGCGCCGGGGGCGGAGCCAGCTCCGCCGCATGGAACACCCGCAGCGGCACGCCCAAGCGGGCGCATTCCGCCCGCACAAAGGCCTCGTCCCTGTCGGCGCTCTGCCCGCGCAGACCGTGGTTCACATGGCAGGCCGAGAGCGTATAGCCAAATCTCGGCTGCAACTGCCGCAGCAAAAGCAGCAGCGCCATGCTGTCCGCCCCGCCGGAGACTGCCGCCGCCAGCCGCAGCGATACGCCGGGCTGCAAAAGCCTCTCCCGGGTGCAAAAATCCTCCACCCGGGCAAGAATCGCGGCATCCATCAGCGCTTGAAGTCCACATCCATAAAGCGGGTGTGGGCACCATCCCAGCCCAGCGGCACGGTGCTGGTCTCGCCGTGACGGTTCTTTGCCACGATGCACTCGGCGGTATCGGCATCCACCTCGGCACCGTCCGGGTTCTGGCTGGCGTAGTAGGAATCGCGGTACAAAAACAGAACACAGTCGGCGTCCTGCTCGATGGAACCGGAGTCGCGCAGGTCCGAAAGCTGCGGGCGGTGGCTGGAGTTGTTGCCCTGCTTTTCCACTGCACGGGACAGCTGGCTCAGTGCGATGATGGGCACGTTCAGTTCCTTGGCCATGATCTTCAGGTTTCGGGTGATGGAACTGATCTCCTGCACACGGTTCTCGCTGCGCTGGCCGGTGGTCATCAGCTGCAAATAGTCGATGACGATCAGACCCACGTTGGGGCGGGCAGGGTCCTGATTCACCCGGCGGATCTTCGCCTTCATCTCGGTGATGGTAATGCCGGAGGTGTCGTCCATATAGATCGGTGCATCGTGCAGTTTTTCCGTAGCCAGTGCCAGATACTCCCAGTCCTCAGCGCGCAGTGCGCCGGTACGGAAGGCCTGACTGTCGATGCCGGCCTCTGACGAGAGGATACGGTTGGTCAGCTGCTCCTTGGTCATTTCCAGGCTGAAGATGGCCACCGGCACCTTTTGCTGCATAGCCACGCGGGTGGCGATGTTCAGCGCAAAGCTGGTCTTGCCCATACCGGGACGGGCTGCCAAAATGACCAGATCGCCGCGGCCAAGGCCGGTAAGCACGGTATCCAGCAGACGGAAACCGGTGGGGATGCCCTTGTACTTATCCGCATCCGGGCCGCTGATCTTTTGCAGGTTGGTCAGCGTTTCCACCATGCTGGACGAAAGAGGGGTCAGGGCGCTGGAATCGCGGCCGGAGCGGATCTCGTAGATGCGCTGCTCGGCGTTTTCCAGCAGAAGGTCAGCGTCCGGCTCGTCCCCGGCGTCCTGCAAAATGTCTTTGGCAACCCCCATCAGCTGGCGCACCAGATATTTTTCCTGCACGATCTGGGCATAGGCCTTTACGTTGGAGATGCTGGGCACCGTTTCTGCCAGACCGGTCAGGTAGATCTTGGCCTCATCTGCGCTGGGGAACACGCCATCGGACACCACCGCATCCAGCAGGGTGACAAAATCAATGGTCTGGTCGTTGGTAAACAGGCGCAGCATCTCGGTCCAGATCTGGGCGTTCTGCCGGGTGTAGAACATTTCCGGCTTGATGATCTCCACCAGATCGGTCAGGGTGTCGGGCTTGAGCAGCACTGCGCCCAGCACGCTCTGCTCCGCCTGCATATTGTAGGGCAGATTGATGCCCACGCTCTCCAGATTCAGTTCATTGGAATAACGTCGTTCGTTCGGCATAGTAGTTTGTCCTTATCCAAAATCCAAAGCATCCTGTAAAGCCAAAAAGCGCCCCCTGCTGTGAGGGGGCGCAAACGGCACACAGATCAGGCCTGTTCCACTTCCACCTGGATCTTGAAGGAAGCCACGACGCCAACGTACAGACGGACTTTGCCGTTGAACACGCCGGCATCCTTGATGTCCTTGGTCTCCAGCTCGATCTTCTTTTTGTCGATGGGTGCACCTGCCAGCGCAGCCAGTGCCTCGGCAACTTCCTTGCCAGTCACCTTGCCGTGCAGACGGCCGGATGCGCCGCCCTTGGCCTTGATGGTCACGGTCTTGCCTTCGATCTTGGCAGCCAGAGCCTTGGCAGCTGCCACATTCTCGGCTTCGTGGAAATCGGCTGCGGCCTCCTTGCCGCGCGCCATGTTCACAGCGCTGGCATCCGCCACAGCGGCCAGCTTGCGCGGGAACAGGTAGTTGCGGGCGTAGCCGTCGGAGACCTCGTGGATCTCGTCCTTCTTGCCGATGCCCTTGATATCCTGCTTCAGAATCACTTTCATGATAGTATCCCTCACTTCTCACCGGAAAACCGGTGCAGTCTTATAGTAATAGTATAGCGCATTTGTCGTTTTTGGGCAAGAGGAAGCGGGGCAGCATTTCAAATGTCCTCCGCTGCGCTCTGGACATTCTACAAGGAATTTTTTCTTTTTTCGTGTTTATCGCGGCCTGCAGGCCGCGATAAACACATTTTTACCAAAAAATTTTTCCTCTGAAGATGGCCAAAGCGAACGCGTCGGCCATTAAAAACCGTTTATGCCAGTTCCTTTGCGGCGACGTCCAGCGCCACCTCGATGACCTTATCCATATCGTAGTACTTGTACTCGCCCAGACGGCCGCCGAAGATCACGCCCGGCTCGGCATCAGCCAGTGCCTTGTACTGTGCATACAGCGCGCCGTTCTTCTCGTCATTGACGGGATAATAGGGCTCGTCGCCCTTTTTCCACTCGGCGCTGTACTCCCGGCTGATGACGGTCTTGGGCTGGGTTCCGAACTCGAAGTGCTTGTGCTCGATGATGCGGGTGTAGGGGGTCTCGGCATCGGTGTAGTTGACCACCGCGTTGCCCTGATAGTTATCGGTGTCCAGCACCTCGGTCTCAAAGCGAACGCTGCGGTACTGCAAAGCACCCAGACGGTAGCCGAAGTAGGCATCCACCGGGCCGGTGTAGACCACCTTCTCAGCCAGTGCGTCCAGCGCAGCCTTGTCGGCCAGATAATCCACGTTCAGACGCACCTCGGTATCAGCCAGCATCTTTTCAACCATGGCGGTGTAGCCACCATTGGGGATGCCCTGATACAGGGCGTTGAAGTAGTTGTCGTCGTAGGTAAAGCGCACCGGCAGACGCTTGATGATAAAGGCGGGCAGCTCGGTGCAGGGGCGTCCCCACTGCTTACCGGTGTAGCCCTTAATGAGCTTTTCGTAGATATCGGTGCCCACAAGGCTGATGGCCTGCTCTTCGAGATTCTGCGGGTCGGTGATGCCCGCAGCGGCCTTCTGCTCCTCGATCTTGGCCTTAGCCTCGGCAGGGGTCACAACGCCCCACATCTTGTTAAAGGTGTTCATGTTGAAGGGCAGGTTGTAGATCTGACCGTGGTAGTTAGCCACCGGGCTATTGGTGTAGCGGTTGAACTCTGCAAACTGGTTCACATACTGCCACACAGCCTTGTTGTTGGTGTGGAAGATATGCGCGCCGTAGCGGTGCACATTGATGCCCTCCACATTCTCGGTGTAGATATTGCCCGCGATATGGTCGCGCTTATCGATGACCAGACACTTTTTGCCCGCCTTTTTGGCTTCGTGGGCAAACACGGCACCGAACAGACCGGCACCAACGATAAGATAATCATACTGTTTCATGTTTTATTCCCCTTTTGCCGGTCATGTTTCCGGCGTAGTCTTTTTCTGGGAGAGAAAATATTGGTCGATAGCGTCCTGAATGCGGCTGCGTGCCGCCTGCGGGGTGATATGCTTCAGCTGGGCTGCTGCCATGGTCTGATGACCGCCGCCGCCCAGCGACTCCATGATCACCTGCACATTCACGGCCCCCATGCTGCGGGCAGAGACATTCACCCCGTTGCCCACCTGCACTGCCACAAAGCTGGCGTCCACGCCCTGAATGCGCAGCAGGTCGTTGGCGGCCTGCGCAATGGCGACCCGGGCTTCCGGGGCGATCTCGCCGCCGATGGAGATGGCACAGTTTTTGTACATCTGCGCCTTTTCCACCAGATCGGCCTTGGCGTTGTACTCCACCATGGTCACATCGAACAGCCGGCGCACCCGCTCGGTCTCTGCGCCGTAGCGGCGCAGGGCAGCAGCGGCTTCAAAGGTGCGCACACCGGTGTGCAGGGTAAAGTCCTGCGTATCCAGCAGGATACCGGCAAGCAGACCTTCGGCCTCTATACGGTTGGGCTTGTCGTCCCGCTCGCCCACATACTGCAACAGCTCGGTGACCAGCTCGCTGGCCGAGGAGGAATAGGGCTCGTGACAGACCAGCGCCGGATTTTCGATGTATCCCACGCCCTTGCGGTGGTGATCAATAACGGCCACCTTGCCGCATTTTTCCAGAATGTCCTTGCTTTCCACAAGACCCACCTGATATGTATCCACCACGATGCACAGGGTACGCTTGGAGATGATGGGCAGGGCGTCCTTGGGGTCGATGAAGTCATCCTTCTGCCCCGCCTTGCACAGCGCATCGATCAGACTGGCCGCCAGCGTGGCGTCCCGCCGGACGGCGATGACCGCCGGCACATCGCATATTTTACAAATGCGCAGCACGCCCTCGGCTGCGCCGATAGCATCCAGATCGCTCATGCGGTGACCCATGATGACCACATGGTCGGCTTCCTTGATCAGCTTGACCAGCTGGTCGGCCACAAGGCGGCTGCGCACCTTGCTGCGCTTTTCCACGCCGTGGCTCACGCCGCCGTAGAAGGTAAAGCCGTCCAGCGTCATCTCAGCGGCCTGATCACCGCCGCGTCCCTGCGCCATATCCAGCGCGTGCTCTGCCATATCCTGCGCTTCCCGCAGGGTGCGTGCGCCGCGTCCGATACCAATGGACATTGAAAGACTCACGCCGGGGTCCAGTGCGCGGATCTTATCCAGCACATCGTAACCACGGTTGGAGAACTGCTCCAGCTGGCGCTCCTCCACCACGGCGATGTAGCGGCCGCCGCTGCCTACCCGGCGCAGAAAGCCGCTGCCGCGCCCGATCATATCCTCCAGAATGCGGTTGACGCCCTCCAGCAGGCGGGCGCGCTCGCTGTCCATCAGATCCCCGAACACATCGTCGTAGCCGTCCAGCTGAAAGGCAAGATACCCCGGACGGCTGGCCTTGTACTCTGCCTCGATGCGGCGCAGCTCGGTCTCCTCGTTCAGCACCAGCAGGGTCATGCTTTCGGCTTCGCCGGGCACGGTGGAGCTGTGCACGCTCCAGTAGCCGTCGGCAAGGGTCAGCAGCTGTCCCTCACGCTTGCGGCACAATTGCAGATCCAGCCCGGGCAGCAGCTTCTGCACCCGGCTGGCCAGCACATCCTGCCCGCCCAGCAGACGGGTGCGGAACTGGCTGTTGTACCACAGCACCGTCTCGCCGGAAAGCAGCGCCGCAGGCTGGGAAAGGGGCTCCAGACTGAACTGCACCTTGGATTTTTCAAAGGTGGTACCGCTTGTCCAGCGCACCACCCAGCTGCGCAGCTTGCAACGGAACAGGGTCGCCCCTATGCCCCACAGCACCACCAGCACAGCCAGCAGCGGCCATGCCATGGGGCGCTGCACCAGCAGCGCCAGCAGCAAAAGGCCGCACAGCACCGCCAGACTGGCCGTGAGCATTTTCAGTGTCCATCTTGGTTTACGTTTCATTGGTTTTTTTGCCTCCTCAGACGCTGCACCGCCTTGCGGTGCGCCCGGGTCAGACCTCCATCAGGATCGGTAGGATCATCGGGCTGCGCTTGGTGCGCCGGTAGATATAACTGCTCAGCGCCTCACGCACACGGGTCTTTACGCTGTTCCAGTCCCGGACGTGCTCGTCCACACAGCGTTCCAGTGCATTTTCCACAATGCTCTGGGCACCGTCCATCAGGCTCTCGTTCTCGCGCACATACACGAAGCCCCGGCTTACCAGATCCGGCCCGGCCAGCACCTTGCCGGTCTTGCTGTCCACGGTAGCCACGATGATAACAAGACCGTCCTCGGAGAGGTGCTTGCGGTCCCGCAGCACCACGTTGCCCACATCGCCCACGCCAAGGCCGTCCACCATAACGGCACCGGCGGTCACCGGCTCGCCCAGCTTCATCTCGTCCTGCGAGAGGATAACGTTGGAGCCGTTTTCGGCGATCAGGATATTGCTGGTGGGAATGCCCAGACTTGCAGCAGTGAGGGCGTGCTTTTTCAGCTGCTTATACTCGCCGTGCACGGGCAGGAAGTACTTAGGCTTGGTCAGGGTGAGCATCAGCTTCTGCTCCTCCTGACAGGCGTGACCGGAAACGTGCACATCGTACATGCTCTCGTAGATGACCTCTGCGCCCAGCAGCAGCAGACCGTTGACGATCTTGGTCACGCTCTTTTCGTTGCCGGGGATGGGGTTGGCGGAGATGATGATGAAGTCGCCGGGGCCTACCCGCACCTGACGATGGCTGCAGGAGGCCATACGGCTCAGCGCGCTCAGAGGCTCGCCCTGACTGCCGGTAGTCACCAGCACCACCTGCTCCGGCGGGTACTGGTTCAGCTCGTCTACGCTGATCAGAGTCCCCTCCGGGATGTGCATATAGCCCAGCTCCTGCGCCATGGCGGTGTTGTTGACCATGCTGCGTCCGCTGAAGGCCACCTTGCGGCCATCCTCCACGGCCAGATCAATGATCTGCTGCACGCGGTAGATGTTGGAGGCAAAGGTCGCAATGATAATGCGCTTATTGCGGGCGCGGGCAAACAGGCTGCGCACACCGGCGGCCACCTTCTGCTCGGTGGCGGTAAAGCCCGGGCGCTCCGCGTTGGTGGAGTCGCTCAGCAAAGCCAGCACACCGCGCTGCCCGTACTCGGACAGGGTGGACAGGTCGGTCACGCCGCAGGCCAGCGGGGTGTAGTCGATCTTAAAGTCGCCGGTCTGGATGATGGTACCGGCGGGGCTGTCGATAGCAAAAGCCACGGCATCCGGGATGGAGTGGTTCACATGGATGGGCTCCACGGTAAAGCAGCCCAGCTTGATCTTCTGCCGGGGCACGATCTCCACAAACTTGGTCTTGCCGGCAAGGCCGAACTCCTCCAGCTTGTTTTTGATCAGACCGCAGGTCAAGCGGGTGCCGTACACCGGCAGGCTGAGCTTTTGCAGCAGGTAGGGAATGCTGCCAATGTGGTCCTCGTGGCCGTGGGTGATGAGCAGACCCTTGATCTTATCCTTGTTCTGCACCACAAAGGTGAAGTCCGGGATGACCATGTCCACGCCGAACATCTCACTGTCCGGGAACACCAGGCCACAATCCACGATGATCATATCACCGTTGCACTCGTAGACGGTCATGTTCTTGCCGACCTCGCCCAGACCGCCCAGCGGGTAAATATGGATGGGGGTCGCTGCCTCCTTGGGCTGCTGCGCACGGCGCGGGCGGCGGTTATAGTAGGGGCGGCGGGTGGTGGGACGGGTACGCTTTTCCCCTGCGGGAGCAGTGCCGTTTGCAGCGGCTGCCTTGGGCGCTGCCGGAGCATTTGCGCGGGGTGCGGGGTTATTTTCTTTTGCTTGAGCCATTCTTTACCTCCAGATTCAATTGCAGGTCAGACCGCACCCCGTCGGGGAGAGCAGCCACACCTTGCACAGGGGAAGCACCTGAAACTGCATCGGCTTCCGGTTGATGCATCGTATAGAATTTATCGTTCAGCGTGCTTTTTGCAGCAGCGCTGTTGGTTCCGCAAGAGGTTCTTGGCCATGTAAGTCCATCTGTTCGATGCGACTGTGGCGTTTCTGCCGGAACAGCCGGGCGCACGCCTTTGGTGCACCCCTATACGCATTTTGTTACGCTAAGTATAGTATCTCGCACCGGTTTTGTCAATTCCAAGGTTTGGCAAAACTGGGCCGGTGTATACATTGGCTCTTGACATCCCGGGCAAAATAGCGCTAAATAAAGGTATTCTATTCTATAAGGAGAACCCCATGAAACAGGTAGAGGTGTACACAGACGGCGCTTGCAGCGGAAACCCCGGCCCGGGCGGCTGGGGTGCGGTGCTGCGCTACCGCTTTGACGGCAAGGTGTACGAAAAGGAACTGAGCGGCGGCGACGCCAGCACCACCAACAACCGCATGGAGCTGACGGCCTTTATCGAGGCGCTGCGCCAGCTCAAGGAGCCCTGCGAGGTGCGGCTGTGCTCTGACAGCCAGTATGTGATCAACGGGCTGGAAAAGGGCTGGGCCAAGGGCTGGAAGCGCCGGGGCTGGAAAAAGGCTGACGGCTCCCCTGCCCTGAACCCGGACTTATGGGCGCAGGCACTGGAGCAGGAGGCACGGCACAAGATCACCTACGTCTGGGTAAAGGGCCACGCAGGCCACCCGGAAAACGAACGCTGCGACCAGCTGGCCGTAGCACAAAGCAAAGCACATGGCGGGAGGCAAGGAACATGAGCGACGCATTTTTGCCCGGCAACGGGTTCGACACCTACGAAACACAGGACAAGGTGCTTGTCAGCATGGACGGCACCGTGGATTGCGGCGTTGCAGTGCGCATTTTGCAGCAGCAGGGCTTTGGCGTAGCCGGGGCTGTGGTGCAGCTGGCTGCTGACCAGAGCGCATGGGCCGCAGCCGCACGGCAGGCTGCCGAGGCGCTCGGCATTGAGTGCATCGTGCTGAAGGCGGAGGCCCTGGCAGACCAGCCCGCCGCCGTGCTGGGCAGCGGCAACGACGCCCGGTTTGCCGCCCTGCTGACCGCTGCCGACAAGCTGGGCATCCAGTACATTGCCACCGGGCACCACGCCCGGGTGGAGCTTGGCAGCGACGGCGTGCACGCAGTCTGCCCCGCCGTAGACGCTGCACTGGACGAGAGCGCCGCGCTGGCGGCACTGTCGCAGGACACCCTTGCCCGTCTGCTGCTGCCCTTGGGCGAGTTTACCGCCGCTGACGTGCAGGAGATGGCACAGGATTTCAAGGTAAGCGGTACGGTCTGATTCAGTTGCTTTCTACGCAAAAAGAAGCGCCGCATCTGTACGATGCAGCGCTTCTTTTTGCATACTTTAGTTCTGCGGGTGCACGATATCGCGCCAGTCCAGATCTCCGCGCTCCAAGCCGTGGATCAGCACCTCAGCGGTGGCAATGTTAGTGGCCATGGGGATGTTGTGCACATCGCACAGGCGCAGCAAGGTCATCTCATTCGGCTCGCTGGGCTTGGCATTGATGGGGTCGCGGAAGAACAGCAGCAGGTCGATCTCGTTGCAGGCAATGCGGGACGCGATCTGCTGGTCGCCGCCCTGCACCCCGGCCAGAAAACGCTGTACCTGCAGGCCGGTGGCCTCGGAAATCAGTTTGCCGGTAGTGCCGGTCGCCACCAATTTATGCTGGCTCAGAATACGGCAGTACGCCGTGCAGAACTGAACCATCAGCTCCTTTTTGGAGTCATGCGCGATCAGGGCAATCGTCATCTGTAGATCTCTCCTCTATTGAAACATTTGTATATAAAACACTTGATAAATTACCTTTGTTATACATGATATCACAAACGCAACTCATTTACAACAGGTTTTTGGACACAATATTCAAATTTTCGTTCAAGTTCACTTCTTTGCACGCAGCTGCGCTTTACTGCGCAAGCATTGCATCGTTGTTTTCTTCCTCCGTCACCCCTGCGGGCGCGGTCGTCTGCTGCGGTTCTGCGGCGGCGGCAGCGGTCTGTGCATCATTCGCAGCATCCGGGGCGGTCTGGGCAGCGGTATCCGATGCTGCGGCATCCTCCTGCGCCACAGTACGCGGGTCCACATAGGGGTCTACCTCCAGCGTGCCGTCCTTCATGGCAAAGTAGGCGTTGGCGATATCCACCACCAGATCACCGGTGCGGGCACCGTAGCCGCCGTACTCCACCGTAATGCCGATGGCGATCTCCGGGTCGTCTGCCGGGAGATAGGCGATCATCATGGCATTCAGGTAGTGCTTGCCCGAGGCGTAGGTCTCGCTGCGCTGGGGGGTGCCGGTCTTACAGGCGATGGCAATGGGGTAGCTGGAGATCTTACCGCTGATGGTGCTGGGCACCAGTGTCATGCCCTGCCGCACCAAATCAAAGGTGTTACCGTTGCCCTCGATGATATCCATCACCTCCGGCTGGGTCTCGCTGAGCACCTCGCCGGTGTTGGTATCCAGAATGGCCTTGACAAAGTGGGTGCGGTAGCGCACGCCGTTATTGGCCAGCGTGGCGGCGTAGGTAGCCAGCTGGATGGGGCTTACCACCGTGTTGCCCTGCCCGATAGCGGCCTGAATATCCAGCGAGGAAGTGTAGTTTTTGTCTGTCTTTTTGGTCAGCCGTCCCACGACCTCGTTTACCTCCACGCCGGTGCGCTGCCCAAGACCCAGCTTGTAGGCGTAGGCATCGTAGACGTCACTGGTCAGGCGGCGGCCCACGTCGTAGAAGAAGATGTTGCAGCTCCACTTGATGGCAGTGACCACGTCAATGTTGCCGCTGTGGCCGTGGCGGGTGCAGCGGGGGTGGTAGTCCTTATAATAGGTGTACACGCCAGTGCAGTTGACGGTGGAGTACTGGTTGATCAGGCCGCTGTCCAGCGCCGCCACTGCCACCGCAGGTTTAAAGGTGGAGCCGGGAGTGTACAGGCCTTGCAGCGCCCGGTTGAACAGGGGCAGACTGGGGTCAGCGCTGTACTCGGAATAGTTGGTGGCGTACAGGTTCTGGTCAAAGCTGGGGTAGTTTGCAGCCGCCAGCACGCTGCCGTCCTTTACGTCCAGCACCACCGCAGCACAGGCGGCGGCTTTCATATCGCCGGTGTTGTACACCCGGTTGATCATGTCGATATTGTTGGCAAGGGCCTTGTCCACCGCCCGTTGAAAGTCGCTGTTGATGGTCAGCTGCACAGTATGCCCCGGCTCCGGCACGGTGGTGATCTTGGTGTCCACGATCACGCCGTCCGAATTGCGGGTGATGGTCTCCACGCCGTCCTTGCCGCGCAGCTCGTCCTCGTACACGGACTCAAGGCCGGAGATGCCGATCACATCGTTCATGTTATAGCCTTTTTCCTTGAGCGGATAGGTCACCTGACCGTTTTCGTCGGTCACCTTCCACTTTTCGGCGGTGATCTTGCCCACACGCCCCAGCACAGCGGGGAGGATATCGCCCTGCTCATAGCTGCGGGTGCTGGTCTCCACGATCTCCACGCCCGGCAGCGTGAGGGAGTGCTCCTTGATGGTAGCCACCGTCACCTGACTGACGTTTTCAGCCATAACGAAGTTGTTCACGTTGGAAAAGGCCTGCCGGTCCATCTCGTAATGGATACCCGCCAGCACCCGCTGCCACGGCAGAGAAAAGCTTTCCAGATGGTTCTTCTCCACCAGCATCTCCATCACATCGTTGGCGGTGGCGTACTGCTGCAGGCCCAGCGTCTCCTTCATGTCTGCCAGCGTTTTCTGGTCGCTGGTGCTGTCGGCGCTGTCCGTAAAGGTATAGTTCCCGGCGGCATCCGGCTCGCTGATGAGCAGGGTGTCCAGCCATTTTTCATCGTTCTGGCGCAAAAGCTCCACGATCTGCTGCAGCATGGTGTCCAGATCCTGATCCCCCATCTGCAGCTTGTTCAGCACCACATTATAGCCGGTGCTGGTGGTGGCAATGCGCTTGCCGGTGCTGTCCACGATATTGCCGCGCGCGGCGGTGACCGTGAACTTATAATCCGTGGTGTTGGTGGCCTTTGCCTTGAAGCTGTCCCCGTTGACCAGCTGCAGAAAGATCAGCCGGAAGGTGTACAGCCCCATGATGATGCAGGCCACTGCAATGAGCAGCAGCATCCGCCGCACCACGACCTTGCGTTCATTTTCGTTCATCTGGTTCTCCTTTTACGGGTCAGACCACACCGTTGTCGATCCTGAACCCGTCATGGATGCGCTGCACCAGCCAGAAGGCCAGCAGCGCCGCCGGGATGGTCAGCACTGCGCTGGGCAGTACAAAGGTGATGTACCGCAGCGCAGCGCCGGTATAGCCCGGCATATAGTAGAAAAACAGCCAGTCCAGCGAGAGCACCAGCAGTGCCGTTACGGTGCTTACGGCGGCAAAGTTGCCGGGGTTCACCTGCAGATACAGCTGCACCAGCACCGATACCCCAAAGCAGAGCAGCAGCAGTTCCAGCGCCAGCATACCCACCGTGCGCCCGGCGGCGTAGTCCCACAAAAGGCCGCCCACCGTGCCCAGCAGCGCCCCGGCAAACTCCCCTTCAAATACTGCCACCGCCAGACACAGCGGCAGCACCAGCAGCGGCTTTGCCTGCCCCAGCTGAAAAAGCCCGGGCGTGGTCTGCAACGCGGCGCACACAAACAGCGCCAACACATAGCAGCCCCACTTCAGCAGCTGGCTGCGGCTGCGCTTGCGGCGAGATTCCATAGCAGTGTGCCCCCCTTAGTACGCAGTAATGATAAAAACGTGCTTGGCGGTGCGGGGATCGGCACCAGGGCGCACCACCGCAATGGAGGATTTGCCGCTGGCCTCCGGCACCACATCCTGCACCGTACCCACCAGAAGATCCGGCGGGAACACCCCGCCCAGACCGGTGGTGATGACCTGATCGCCCGCACGGGTCTCGGTGCTGCGCTCCAGATTGGTCAGGGTGCACAGGCCGTCCGCCGCATAGGCGGTATTGCCGTTCAGAATGCCGTTTTCCCGGGTGCGGGAGACCACACCCGCCGCGTTGAAGCTGGGGTGCAGGATGGTCATCACCTTGCAGCTGGTCGGGTCGGCCTCCACTACCATGCCCAGCAGATAGCCGCGGTCGCTGATGACGGCATCGTTCACTGCTACACCGTCTGCAGTGCCCTTGTCCAATGTGAAGCCGCCGAACTCATCCAGCGGGTCGCGGCCGATGACAAAGCCGGACACATAGGTGGCATTGCTATTCTTTTCCTGAATGTTAGCCAGCGCCTTGTAGGCCTCATTCTCGGCCTTGATGCGGTCGTAGTCCACCATCTGCTGGCGCAGCTCGGCGTTTTCCGCTTCCAGCTGCTCGTTCTGCTCCATCACCTCGTCGATGCTGGTGTATTTTTCCCACACCGCACCCACGCCGCCGCTGACCACAGCCGCCGCCTTCTGGAAGGGGGTCAGGATCACACCCAGCAGCTCCTGCGGGGCAGCGGTCAGGCGGCCGTTGGCACCGGCGTAGGCCATGATGCCCACCAGAAATACCGCCACGGCCACAAGGATCTTGAATTTCCAGGTTTCAAAAAAATCTTTCAAAGGGTCCTTCCCTCCTGTCGGGATGCCCGCGCCCTACCGCAGGCCTTTGCATGAAAAAAGCGCGGACAGCCGTGCCATCCGCGCAAGATGCAGTGTTTGCAGCGGAAAAACGCACAGCTGCTGTGTCTGAAACTTTTCCGCATTCTGAGCAGCACTCTCCGCAGAGAGCTGCTCTTACATATGTCCTCCATCGGTGTCCAGCACATCATGCAGCACGTCCACATGATCCAGCACCGCACCGGCACCCTTGGCCACGCAATCCAGCGGGTCCTCCGCAATATGCACATCAATGCCGGTCTCGCTCTGGATCAGCTGATCCAGACCGCGCAGCAGAGCGCCGCCACCGGTCAGGGTGATACCGCGGTCGATGATATCTGCGCTCAGCTCCGGCGGGGTGCGCTCCAGCGTCTCCTTGATGGCGGTGGTGATCTTGACCAGACACTCCAGCAGAGCGCCGCGCACATCCTCAGAGTGCACCACGATGTTCTTGGGCAGACCGTCCACAAGGTTGCGGCCCTTGATCTCCATGGTCAGCTCCGGGTCCAGCACATAGGCAGAGCCGATCTCGATCTTGATCTGCTCGGCGGTACGTTCACCGATGAGCAGGTTGTACTTGCGCTTGATGAAGGCGATGATGGCCTGATCGAACATATCACCGGCCATGCGCACGCTGCGGGAGGCCACGATGCCGCCCAGAGAGATGACGGCAATTTCAGCCGTGCCGCCGCCGATATCCACGATCATGCTGCCGGTGGGCTCGCTGATGGGCAGGCCAGCACCGATGGCAGCAGCCATGGGCTCCTCAATGACAGACACCTGACGGGCACCGGCCTTCAGGGTAGCTTCGCGCACAGCGCGGCGCTCCACCTCGGTAACGCCGGAGGGGATGCAGATGACCACCCGGGGACGGGAGAACATGCTGTTTCCGCAGGCCTTTTTGAGGAAATTCTCCAGCATATTGGCGGTGATGTCGAAATCGGCGATGACGCCGTCCTTCAGGGGGCGCACTGCCACGATGCTGCCGGGGGTTCGGCCGATGACAGCCTTTGCCTCGCCGCCCACGCAGCGCACCTCGTCGGTCTTGGTGTCCACCGCCACGACCGAGGGCTCGCGCATGATGATGCCCTTGCCCTTCATGTAGACCAGAGTATTGGCAGTACCCAGATCAATGCCAACGTCCTTTGACAGAAAACTCATTGTTCCAAATCTCCTTACGATCGTTCCTTAAATCTATCCCAGAATGCCGGACAGTCTGCTGTAAACAGACCCTCCTGCGCAGAATAACACGGTTCTATTATAGCCGCAAGTGCTTCATTTCTCAAGCGTTTCGGCAAGTTTTCTATCATTTTTCCATTTTTCTCACAAAAAATGCGCCAGCAGCTGTACGGTGCGGCTGACCGGCAGCCCCATAATGGTGTAGTAGTCGCCCTCAATGCGGTCCAGCCACAGGGCTGCGCGCCCCTGAATGGCATAGGCACCGGCCTTATCGTAGGGTTCCGGGGTGGCGGTGTAAAGTTCAATTTCTTCCTCTCCCAGCGGGAAAAAGGTCACCTTGCAGCTGTCCACAAAATGCTCTGCCCTGTCCCCTTTTGCAATGCACACGCCGGTGTGCACCTGATGGGTCTTGCCGGAGAGCGCGCGCAGCATCCGCTTGGCATCCTCTGCGTCATGGGGCTTGCCGAACACGGTGCCGTCTACGTCCACCACGGTGTCGCAGCCGATGACTACGGCATCCGGGTGCTGCCTTGCCACCGCAAGGCACTTGCCGATGGCCAGCTGCTCCACCAGCTGCGCCGGGGTGGGGGCGGTGACGGCGCTCTCGTCAAAATCGCTGACACAGACCGTGAAATCCGTTGTGTACAGGGAGAGCAACTCCCGTCTGCGGGGGCTGCCGGAAGCCAAAATCAGCTCGTTTTCCTTCATTTTTACCGCGTCCCTTCCTTATCGGCCGGTAGAGCCAAAACCGCCCACGCCGCGCTGGGTGTCGCCCAGCTCCTCGGCGGGCACAAAGGCGGCGGTGTACACCGGGGCGATGCACAGCTGCGCCACCCGCTCGCCGGGCTGAATGGTATAAGCCTCGGCACCCAGATTGACCATGGGCACCTTCAGCTCGCCGCGGTAATCGCTGTCCACCACGCCCACGCCGTTAGCCATGCACAGACCGTGCTTGATGGACAGGCCGCTGCGGGCGTACACCAGCGCTACACTGTGGGCACCGGGCAGCTCGATAGCAAGGCCGGTGGGCACCAGCACCCGCTGCATGGGGGCAACGGTCAGCGGTGCGTCCAGCACGGCGCACAGGTCAGCGGCAGCTGCGCCGGGGGTGGCATAGGCGGGCACCTTTGCCCGGGCATCCAGTACCTTATATTTTACAGTGATGGGTTCCATCGTATGACCTCGTTTCGTTTTTCTGTTTTTTTCACAGGCAAGGCTTAGGGCAATGCCGGTGCTTTCCTGTCAGTTGGTTCCTTTAAAATACAGGCCGCGGGTAAAATCGCCCTCAAAGGGGGTGTGGGTGCGGATCATTTCCAAAATCTGCGCTGCTTCCTCGCGGGATTCCAGCGTAAAGTAGGCCACGCCGTAGTCTACTGCCAGTGCGCCGGGCTTATCCCCCATGTAGATGGGCACCGGGTTATAGATAGTGCGCACCCCAAGGCCGCACCGCACCGGGAACTTTTTGGCCTTGCGGTCGGTCAGCACGCCGGTCTTATCGCAGTGGGCACAGTCGTGGATGTTCTGCAGCGGGCAGGCGCGGGTGAGCATCAGCGGCATATGGCCGTAGATCATCACCCCCGTGGGCACCGGCTTCCCGTTCCGGGTGGGCGCAATGGACGCAATATCGCTGTCTTTCACCTCCGGCAGAATGAGCAGGCCGGAAAGCCCCTGCTCTGCATAGAACTGCGCCGCCACATTGTTGGTGATGTTCAACCCAAAGCCGCCGGTCATGGGCAGCCCGCGGCACAGGCGCAGATGGGCGATGTTGCTGACCTCGTACCCGGCAAAGCCCGCATCCTGCGTGGCTGCAATGCGGCGGGCGGTATCCTGTTCCAGCGCACCGAACATGACCCGGGGCAGTTCCAGAAGGGTCTTTGCCCGCCACTCCCGGGGCACACGGTCGGCCTGCGCAATGGGCAGGATGAGATACTCCACCCCGTCAAGTGCCCGCTCCGGCACCTGATCCCAGCGCTCGAACCGGGCGCGCAGGGTGCGGCGGGGCGGCAGAGCGCGCTGCGGCAGGGCGGTGACGTGTTCCTCGGTGGTAGGCCAGGGGCGCAGCACCTCCCGCTTTTTGAGCAGGGCATCCAGTGCTTCCCGGCGCAGCTCGTTCACGGCACTGCCGGGGATGAACCACGGCCCGCCGTCCATTTCCACCGTGATCTTCTCTGCCATAAAGGGCGTGCCGCCAGTCTTTGCCAAGCTGCGGTTCAAACTCTCGGTGGGGTCGGTGCGGGCGGGCTGCGGCTCGGCGTCTCCATAGGCAAAGGCCTTGTTGCCGTCGGCATCGGTGACAGTCAGCTTTTCGCCGCCCTCCTCGATCTCCAGCTTCATCTGCACCGGCACGCGGGAGCGTTCGCGGCGGTAAAGCTCGCGCAGCATGGGCAGGGTCTTTTTGGTCAGTTCGGCGTCGGCCTCGCTGCGCACACCGAACATGGTACCGTCGATTTTTCCGTCCAGATAGCCAGAGGTGAAACCGGAGCGGCTGAAGGCGTTCTTCAGCAGGTCGCGGTCGTAGGCGCGGCCCTCGCGGCC
>CAKTCK010000016.1 GCA_934539245.1 uncultured Faecalibacterium sp. | reverse complement strand
ACAAAAAATGAGATAGGCAACCCCTTTCGGGGAAGTCTATCTCATTTTTTCGTTGGAGCTATTTTGCAACAGCCCCATATAAAAATAAAATTCCGCTATTGATGCGCAAAGCAACGCGGAGCGCATTCCCAATCGTTACAGCACCATAAACAGTGTGCCGGCGGTGATGAGGGCACAGCCGATGAGACTTTTGGCGGTAAAGGGCTCGTGCAGCACCACAAAGGCCAGCGCAAGGGTGACGACCACGCTGAGCTTATCAATGGGCACTACCTTGGACGCTGCACCCACCTGCAAGGCATGGTAGTAGCACAGCCAGCTTGCGCCGGTGGCAAGGCCGGACAGCACCAGAAACAGCCAGCTGCGGCGGGAGATATCCGCAATGCCGGTCTGAGTGCCGGTGAGGAACACCATGCCCCAGCTCATCAGCAGCACTACCACTGTGCGGATAGCGGTGGCAAGGGTGGAGTTGACCCCCTCAATGCCGATTTTAGCCAGAATCGAGGTAAGGGCAGCGAACACCGCAGACCCCAGCGCATAAACGAACCACATGGCAAATGCCTCCTTTTTGCCCCAGTATACGCCTTTGTGCGGCAGAATACAAGGCTGCTGACCTGTTCACAAAAAAGAGCCCTGAAACGCCCGCAGGCGTTTTCAGGACTCCCGAAATGCAAGCTTATATTTGCCGTGCGCGGCAGACCCGCCGCTTTTACAGCTTTTCCACCATTGCTGCCACGATCTTGGTGGCGGTGGCGACATACTCGCCGATGCTGAACTTCTTTACCACCAATACTTCGTGGCCGTCCTCGTCGGCGTTGTCGCTCATGGCGCGCAGGATGACGCAGGGCACGCCGTTCTTGGCGGCGATCTGGCTTACCGCAGCACCCTCCATCTCCACGCAGTCCGGGGCGCACTTGGCTTCAATGGCGGCTTTCGTCTCGCTGTCACCCACGAACAGGTCGCCGGTGGCGATCTTGCCCACCAGTGCCTTTACCCCGGCTTCGGCGCAGGCGGCTTCGGCGGCGGCGATCAGTTCCGGGTCGCCGGTGTATTCCTTCAGGAATGGCGGGTTCTGGCAGATCATATCCAGCTGGGCGTCGTGGTACAGCACCGTTTTGCCGATGACCACATCGCCGATGCCGATCTTGCTGGTCATGTTGCCGGCAATGCCGGAGAAGATGATCTTCTCCGCGCCGAACTTGGTGATGAGCACCTGCGTGGTGGCGGCGGCGTTGGCCTTGCCCATACCGGCGCAGCACACCACCACCTGCTTGCCGGCCAGCGTACCCTTGTGGTACTCCACGCCGCCGTAGGGCTCAACGGTGACATTTTCCAGCTTTGCACACAGCTGGTCTACTTCATCGGGCATAGCGCCCATAATACCAAAGATCATGGTGGACTCCTTTAAACATTAAACAGGAACTCGATGACATCGCCATCGTGCACAACGTACTCCTTGCCCTCGGTGCGCTGTAAGCCCTTGGCCTTGACGGCGGCGTAGTCGAAGTTGTTGGCTTCCAGATCGTTATAGCCGATGACGCTGGCGCGGATGAAGCCGCGCTCGAAGTCACTGTGGATCTTACCGGCAGCCTGCGGAGCCTTGGTGCCCTTGCGGATGGTCCATGCGCGGCACTCCTTCTTGCCGTCGGTCAGGAAGGAGATCAGACCCAGCAGGTCGTAGCTGGCGGTGATGAGGTTGTCCAGACCGCTGGCCTCGATGCCCATCTCGGCCAGAAA
Organism: uncultured Faecalibacterium sp.; assembly: GCA_934539245.1. Classification (GTDB taxonomy): domain Bacteria; phylum Bacillota; class Clostridia; order Oscillospirales; family Ruminococcaceae; genus Faecalibacterium. Next base: position 41,087 of record CAKTCK010000016.1, on the reverse strand, counting down.
CGCCTTCTTTTCCTCGGGGCTGTAATCTGCGATATCCTCCTCGGTCTTGGCGCAGATGGGGATGTAGCGGGCGTCCTCCTCCTTGGCGCGGGCAGCCACCAGCGGGACGTACTTGTTGTTCTCGATGCCCTCCATCAGGTCATCCTCGCCCACGTTGCAGGCGTACAGCACCGGCTTTGCGCTCAGCAGACCCATCTCGTGCAGCACGGTCTGCTGCTCGGTGTCGGCGGGGTCAAAATCGAAGCTGCGGGCGGGCTTGCCGGTGCTCAGATGGTCGGCAAGCTTTTGCAGCCATGCGGCCTCGGCGGCAGCGCCCTTATTGTTGCCGCTCTTGGCAGCCTTTGCCATGCGGCCTGCGCGGTTCTGCACCACCTCAAGGTCGGAGAGAATCAGCTCGTAGTCGATGGCCTCAATGTCGGCAATGGGGTCCACAGCCTCGGCCTTGGTCACGTCCTCCACCACATGGATGATGTTGTCATCATCAAAGCAGCGCACAACATGCACAATGGCGTCGCACTCGCGGATATGGCCAAGGAACTTGTTGCCAAGGCCGGCACCCTGACTTGCGCCCTTCACAAGGCCGGCAATGTCCACGAACTCCACGATGGCGGGGGTCTTTTTGTTGGTCTGCCAGATCTCGGCCAGCTTGTCCAGCCGCTTGTCCGGCACCGCCACGATGCCGGAGTTCGGCTCGATGGTGCAGAAGGGATAGTTTGCAGCCTCCGCATTCTTGGTGGAGGTGATGGCGTTGAACAGAGTGGACTTGCCCACGTTGGGCAGGCCGACGATACCTAACTTCATATAAAATACGCTCCTTACACGTTTTTTGGCATAACGATACATCTACCATTATACGCGATGAACCCCGCCAGCGCAAGGGGGCGGGGCTATCTTGAATAAGGAATCCTGAAATAATCCGGGATGGCCTATCGGCAAGAAATCAAATTTCGGAGGTTCCATTGTGAATGTTTCTTGCCGATAGCGCGGCTGCGTAAGGTGCACCCTAGGCAGAAATGTGAAAAAAACTACACTTCCTTCTTTATTTTGTCATAACTGTTCCGTATAATAGAAGGGTAAGAGACTGCCAAAATGCCCGGAAGGGCTGCAAATACAACAAAAACCTGCATAAAAGGGGAGGAAAACACTTATGGCAAACGAAAAGATCCTTGTGGTGGACGACGATGCCAACATCTGCGAGCTGCTGCGGCTGTACCTGACCAAGGAGGGCTATCAGGTCACGGTGGCGAACGATGGCGAAGAAGGACTGGAAAAGTTCAACGCGGTCAAGCCGGACATGGTGCTGCTGGACGTGATGATGCCCCGCATGGACGGCCTTGAGGTCTGCCGCCGCATCCGCAAGGCGGGCAACACCCCGGTGATGATGCTTACCGCCAAGGGCGAGACCTTTGACAAGGTGCTGGGCCTGGAACTGGGTGCAGACGATTACATGGTAAAGCCTTTTGACGCAAAAGAGGTGGTGGCACGCATCAAGGCGGTGCTGCGCCGCTGCCAGACTACCTCCGCTGCCGCCGAGAGCACCGAGGGCGTCATCGAGTTCGACAACCTCCGTCTGGATATGAACAGCTACGAGCTGCGGGTCAAGGGCAAGGTGGTGGAAGCTCCCCCCAAGGAGCTGGAGCTGCTCAACTGTCTGGCATCCCACCCCAACCGCGTGTATACCCGCGACCAGCTGCTGGACGAGGTGTGGGGCTTTGAGTACTACGGCGACAGCCGCACTATTGATGTCCACGTCAAGCGCCTGCGCGAAAAGCTGGCCGGTGCTTCCGATAAGTGGGAGCTGAAAACCGTCTGGGGCGTGGGTTATAAGTTCGAGGTGCGTCAGTAATGCGTAAAAGTATCTCCACGGCCTTTTTCTCCATGGTGTCCACCCTGATGGTGCTGGGCATCGTGCTGATGGGCTGCTCGGAGTGGGTGCTGTTCAAGAGTTATTTTGCGAAGGATCGCTACGAAACGCTGGATCAGGTGGTAAACGTTGCCAAGCGCACCGCGGAGTATCTGGTAAACAGCGGGACCATGCCGCAGGGTGCAGAACTGGATGCTTTGAACACCAAACTGGAGATCATCGGCGAGAGCGCAGAAGCCTATCTGTTCTTCACGGACGGACAGGGCAATGTGCTCATCGCTTCCGACCCGGCAAAGCTTACCACCGGCACTGTGCCGCTGGATATCTGCCAGCGCGCCAACGCAGTGGCTGACCCGGATGCCCGGCACTACCACGCTTTCGGCGACTTGGGCGGCGCACTGACCGAAAAAAGCTATATCTCGGTGGTGCAGACCACGGATGCGCAGAGTCCGGTCTGCGGCTGGCTGTTTTTGTGCTCCTCCGGCGCGCAGCTTACCGACTTCAAGCAGCAGTTCTGGTCGAACTTCCTCATGTCTGCCTGCGTGATGCTGCTGTGCGCCAGCGTGCTGACCCGCCTGTTGATGCGTCAGCTCACCGACCCGCTGCAAAAGGTGACCGATGCCGCTCAGCGCTTTGGCGGCGGCGACCTCTCCGTCCGCGTGGAGGGCGTGGAGGGTGACGGCGAGGTGGCAGACCTTGCCCGCACCTTCAACCAGATGGCAGAGAACATCCAGTCCAACGATAACTCCCGGGGACAGTTCATGGGCAACATCGCCCACGAGCTGCGCACCCCCATGACCACCATCAAGGGCTTTGTGGACGGCATTCTGGACGGCACTATCCCGCCCGAGATGCAGAACCACTATTTGCAGCTGGTCAGCGAGGAGACCGGGCGTCTGGCACGGCTCATCCAGAATATGCTGGATCTCTCCAAGCTGGAAAGCGGAGAGTATCAGGTGAATGCCCGGATGTTCAATATCTGGGAGACCCTGACCGGCGTGGCGCTGGCGGCAGAACAGCGCATCAATGACGGCATGATCGAGCTGGAAGGCCTGACCATGGACGAAAAGGTGTTGGTCTACGCCGACCCCGACCTGATCCATCAGGTGGCGTATAATCTGCTGGACAACGCCATCAAGTTCACTCCGGCGGGCGGCATCATCCGCTTCAGCGTGGAAAAGCTTGGCCCCGAAGCCGAGATCTCCATCTGGAACTCCGGGCAGGGCATCAGCCCGGAGGCGCTGCCCTATGTGTTCGAGCGGTTCTACAAGGAGGACCGCTCCCGCGGTCTGCACGCCCGCGGCTCCGGCCTTGGGCTGAACATCTGCAAGGTGCTGGTCAATCTGGCTAGCGGGCAGATCCGCGTGGAGAGCCGGCAGGGCGAGTGGTGCCGCTTTGTGTTCACCCTGCCCACCTGTTCCCCCAACCCCGGCGGCATGAAGCGCCTGCCGGACGCCGCCGGTCAGCCCGGCGCAGTAGAGGACCCCGCCAGCATGAAGCCGGTAGAATAAGACCCCGCAGCCAGACTGCCCCGCCCGGGCGGTCTGGCTGCTTTGACGTTGGGGGGAACTCCCCAGTCTCGCATTCGCTCGACAGATTCCCCTTTTTGTCGCTGCGCGACATCTTCCCCCGGCCGGGGGAAGTCGTCCTCTGAGATGGGGCCTTTGGCATGGCGGTAAAGTTTCCGGCTAACGCGCAAAGCTTGCGGGCGCTCCCGCCCTCTCAGGCGCTCCCGCGCCAGCTCCCCCAAAGGGGGAGCCAAGCCGTAAAGCCCGTTGCTAAAGTATTAGGTGTAATGAGGAAGTTCCCGGCAGCGCTCTTGGCTCTCCCTTTGGGAGAGCTGGCAAGCCCGACAGGGCTTGACTGAGAGGGCGCACGCCGTTAATCTTGCCACTAAAGCATTAGGTGCAATGAGGAAGCTTCCGGCAGTGCTCTTGGCTCTCCCTTTGGGAGAGCTGCCACCGAAGGTGACTGAGAGGGCGAGTCTGCCTTATGGACATTTTGCTCTATTTACGACTTTTCGGTGAAAAAAACGGCTGCGGGTTTGATTTTTTGGCCGTTTTCATGTAAACTAAAAGATAACCATGCCCGCGTGTTTTTTGCCCGGCAAAACCCCGCAAAACGCGCAACGCATGGGATAAAAACTGCTAAAAATAACGGAGCGTAATGAAATATTATGGCCATCGTAAGTCCTTCGATTCTTTCTGCTGATTTTGGCAAGCTGGGTGCAGACTGCCGCATGGTGCTGGACGCCGGCGCACAGATGCTGCACTATGACGTGATGGACGGGCATTTTGTGCCCAATATCAGCTTTGGCGTGCCGGTGCTCAAAAGCCTGCACAAGGCGCTGCCGGATGCCTTTTACGACGTGCATCTGATGATCAGCCACCCGCTGCAATACGCCGAGCCTTTCATCAAGGCCGGTGCGACCCTGTATAACTTCCATCTGGAGTGCGAAGATGATATTCAGACCACCATTGATGCCGTGCGTGCGCTGGGCTGCAAGGTGGGACTGACCATCAAGCCCGGCACCCCTGCCGAGGCACTGGCACCGTGGCTGGATCAGCTGGATCTGGTGCTGGTGATGAGCGTGGAGCCCGGCTTCGGCGGGCAGAAGTTCATGCCCTCGGCGCTGGACAAGCTCAGCTGGCTCAAGGCCGAGCGGGAAGCACGCGGCCTTTCCTACCTGCTGGAGGTGGACGGCGGCGTGGATGCCGCCACCGCACCCCTGTGCGTGGAAGCCGGTGCCGATGTGCTGGTGGCGGGCAGTGCCGTGTTCGGCGCTGCCGACCCCGCTGCGGCTGTGGGCGCACTGGCAAGCCTGTAAGGAGGCCTGTATATGGATGAAGCTTTGATCCAAGAACAGGAGCGGCAGCTGCAAAAGACCGGGCGGTATTATAAGCACGTTTTCTGGCTGTGTGTGCCGCTGCTGTGCATGGCCTGCTACTTCTACGGTGCACGTCCGCTGCTGCTGTGCGGCGTCGCCCTGCTTACCGGCAACCTGTGCGACCGTCTGGTGGCGTTGCTGCGCCATCGGGTGTACACAAACAGAGATCTCTCCAACGAGAGCTTCAGTCTGATCATCGCCCTGCTCATGCCCGCCACCGTGGACATCTATGTGCTGGTGGTGGCGGTGCTGGCGGGTGTCTTGATCGGCAAGGAGGTCTTTGGCGGCTACGGCAGCTACCCCTTTAACCCCGCTGCCGTGGGCTACGCCGTGGCGGCGGTATCGTGGCCGGAGCAGGTAGTGCGCTACCCGCAGCCCTATACGCCGCTGCCCCTGTGGAACGCTTCCGCCGTGCCGGTGAGCAGCACCATCGAGGATACCCTGCGCAGCGGCGGCATCCTGAACCTGAACTCCCTTGCCATCGCGCTGGGCGAGTTTGCCGCCCCCATGGGCACCGGCGCAGCGCTGGTCATTCTGGCATGCGGCCTTGTGCTGTGGGCCCAGAAGGATGTGCATATCGCCGCATCTGTAAGCTTTCTGGTCACCTGCGGGCTCATCGCCTTCTTCTTCCCGCGTCAGGTAGGTCTGGCAGACAGCACCCTCTTCAGCAGCCTGATGCCCCGCTTGCAGGGTGTCCGGGACGAGCTGCACACCGGCGCAATGCTGTTCTGTGCGGTGTTCCTGCTCAACGAGCCCTACACCTGCGCCCACCACCGGCTTGGGCGCATCCTGTACGGCGCACTGGTGGGCATCGCCACCATGGGCTTCCGCTATTTCGGCGTGTACGAGACCGGCGTTTGCTTTGCGCTGCTGGCCGTCAACAGCGTGTCCGCGCTCATTGACCGCACCGAGGAGCGGCTGTACCGTCTGCTGCACCGTCTGCCGTCCGAACGAAAGGAGGCTGCGGAATGAAAAAGCGTACTGCGGAACTGATTTTGCAGGACCCCGAAAAGTTTGCCCATCATGACCGCGTGTTCCTGAATAACCCGGTGGTCATGCAGGGCATGGGTCTGGCACCGCTGGTGGTCGTGGCTACCACCGGGCAGAACAGCCTGATGCTGGCAGCGGCGGTGGCGCTGCTGCTGGTGCCTTCCCGCGTGCTGGCCTGCCTGCTCAGCCGCCTTGTGCCCCTGCGGGACGAGGAACCCTCCCCGGAGCAGCTGCAAAAAAAGCTGCTGCCGCGTGCACTTTTGTACGCAGCCAGCGCCGCCGTGGTGTATCTGGCAGCATACCCCATCCTGAACTTTGTGTTCGGCACGGGTCTTTTGAACCTTGGCATCTATCTGCCCATGCTGGTGGTGGAGCCGCTTCTGACCTACCGTTTTGGCCGCGTGCAGGAGACGGTGCACAAGGCGGTTTCCAAGGGCGTGCGCATCACCGTGGGCTATGTGCTGCTGCTGTTCGTGATCGGCATGGTGCGCGAATGGCTCAGCCTTGGCACCGTGTTCGGTGCCCCGGTGGGGCGCTGGGCGTTGCTGCCGCTGGCCAAGATGCCGGCGGGTGGCTTTATCGTGCTGGGCATCCTGTGCGCCATCTGGCGCGCTGCCGCTGCAAAGCGCAAGGAATATCTGCAAAAGGAAGCGCGGGATACCCTGACCGTGCACCATCAGAAGGAGGTGGACCGCGAACCGTGAAGGAAGTTGTAAGCAGCTCGGCAGTGTTTTTCAGCTATGCACTGCTGGCTATTTTTGCACAGAACGCTGTGTTTACCCGTGCACTGGGCGTGTCCCGCATGGTGCAGCTGGTGGGGGACGACCGCACCAGCAGCGCGTTGTTCGGCATGATGCTGTGCATTACACAGATTCTGGTAGCACCCGTGGCGTTTGTTGCCGGTGGGTTCATCGCCCCGCTGGATAACCGCGCCCAGTTGCGCCCGCTGGTGTATATCGCCAGCATCGCCGTGGTGTGTCTGGCAGAGCATCTGGTGCTGTGGCTGCTGCGCAGCCTGCCCCGCCGCAGTCAGCTGCTACGCATCGTGCCGCTGGCTGCGCTGAACAGCGGCGTGTTGGGCACGGTGCTGGTGGAGCGCACCCAGACCTTTACCCTTGGCGAAAGCCTTGGCTTTGGCCTCGGCAGCGGCCTTGGCTATGTGCTGGCGGTGCTGCTGGTCACCGAGGCGCGCCACCGCCTGCGCAGCAAAGCAATCCCCAAAGCATTCCGCGGCCTGCCCATCACGCTGGTGTATATCGGTGTGCTGGCGCTGGCAATCTATGGCTTTACCGGACACTCCGTCATCCTGTAACGCAGACAGGGAGGAAAGGATACCATGGCTAAGTATAAACGTCAGAAGGTCAAGCATTATCACCGCAGCTTTTACAGCCGGGAAACGCGCGTCAAGCACGGCATCGGCATTGCGGTGCTGGTGGTGGCAGTGCTGGCAGCCGCATGGTTCGCCGCACCCCATGTGCTGGATTGGGCCACCCACACATGGTATACCGTGGTCAAGGACCGGGACTTGGAGGCCGAAAGCGCTTCCCGCGCCGAGGCAGCCGCTTCCTCTGCGGCAGCAAGCAGCGCCGCCGCTTCGCAGGCAGCGTCTAAACCGGAGCCGGAGGAGGAAAAACCGCTGGACGGCAAGGCCATCACCGGCGGCAGCTGGGCAGAGCTGGACGTGACCGCCCTGACCGATGAAGCTGCCATCCGCGCCGCCGCCCGGCAGCTGAAGCAGCAGGGCGCAGACTACGCCCTTGTCACCCTGAAGGACGCCGCTGGCACGGTGTACTACGCTTCCGGGGTGGCAAATGCCGCCCAGAGCATTACCGAGAACCCGGTGGATGCGGCGAACATCGCCGCTATCCTGCGGGAGGAGGGCATCATCCCGGCGGCACAGCTTGCCGCCTTTACCGACCCGGTGTCGGTGTACACCGACCGCAGCATGGGCGTGCACTACGATGGAAACAGCCTTTGGCTGGATAACGTCAGCGCAGCCAAGGGCGGCAAGGCGTGGATGAACCCCTTTGCCGCAAGCGCGGTGCAGTATATCGGCGACCTCATTGAAGAGGTGCAGGGCATGGGCTACGAACAGGTGGTGCTTACCGGGGTGCAGTTCCCCAACATCATCACCCGCAAGCAGGACTTCGGCGCTTCCGGCGGCAAGAGCCGGGAAGGACGCGCCGCCCAGCTGACCGCCGATATCGCCGCATGGCAGACCCGCTTTGCAGGCAGCGTGACCCTGTGGGTCAGCTACCCGGACGCCCTGTGCACCGCCGCCACCGATGCCCTTGGCACCACCGGCGTGTCCCTTGGTATGGAAAATCTGCTGGTCACCAGCAGCACCGCACTGGACGCCGACAGCCGCGCTGCGCTGGAGCAGGCCGCTGCCGATGCCGGTGTGCAGCACGTTGTAGTGCGCGACACCGCCACATTCCGCTGAGAAGCGGCTTTTATCGAGAGGGGAGGAAACGACTATGAAACCGACTACCTGTTTTGCACCCGCACACATTCTGCTGCCTTCGGAGCAGGTGCCGCTGGAACAGTGGGGCTGCATCGCCTGTGATCAGTTCACCAGTGACCGCAGCTACTGGCAGCGGGCAGAAGAGACCGCTGCGGGTGCGCCCAGCACCCTGAACCTGATCCTGCCGGAGGTGTATCTGGAGGACGGAGACGCCGACGCGCGGGTGGAAAAGATCCACGCCACCATGCAGGATTACGCCCAGAACGTGCTCACCCGGGCGGTGGACGGCTTTATCTATGTAGAGCGCACCGAGCAGAGCGGCCGGGTACGGCAGGGTCTTGTGGGGCGTGTGGACTTGGAAGCTTATAGCTACCGCCGCGGCGAAAAATGCACCGTGCGCCCCAGTGAGTGCACCGTGGAAAGCCGCATCCCGCCCCGCATGAAGGTGCGCACCGGCGCTGCGCTGGAAACGCCCCACATCATGATGCTGGCGGATGACCCGGACTGTACCCTCATCGAGCCCATTGCCGCCCACAAGGACAGCCTGCCCAAGGTATACGAGGGCGAGCTGATGCTGGGCGGCGGTCATGTGGCAGGCTGGGCGGTGGAGGACCCCGCCCTCATCGCGCAGATCGAAAACGCGCTGACCGTGCTGGGCAGTCAGGAGGAATTTGACAAGAAATACCCCGATGCCACCCGCCGCGACCCGCTGACGCTGGCCGTGGGCGACGGCAACCACTCGCTGGCTACCGCAAAGGCCTGCTGGGAGGAGCTGAAAAAGACCCTGACCCCGGAGCAGGCAGAAAATCACCCCGCCCGCTGGTGCTTGGCAGAGGTGTGCAACGTGCACTCCCCGGCCATTGAGATCGAACCCATCCACCGGGTACTGTTCAACGTGGATTGTGCCACCGTGCTGCTGAGCCTCATCACATGGAGCGATTCCAACATGGCAGGCTGCTGCTTTGGCGGCAGCAAAAAGCAGCCCTTTACGCTGGCGGGTCCCCACATGGCCAATGTGCTCAGCTTTGAGGACCCCACCGAGCCGCTGACCGTGGGCACCATCGACGATTTTATTTCGGACTATATCGCACGCCACCCGGAGGCAAAGGTGGACTACGTGCATGACGAACCGGCTGTGCGCGCTTTGTGCAAGCAGGGCGCGGTGGCGTTTTTGATGCCGCCCTTCGCCAAGAGCGATCTGTTCCGCGGCGTTGTGATGGGCGGCGTGCTGCCACGCAAGACCTTCAGCATGGGACACGCGGAGGAAAAGCGCTACTACATCGAGTGCCGGAAGATCACAGAATAATAGGAGAACCATGACATTTAAAGAACTGAATCTGTCCGCCCCGCTGCTGCGCGCTGTGCAGGAAGCGGGCTACGAGACCCCCTCGCCCATTCAGGCGGCGGCCATCCCGCCGGTGCTGGCTGGCCGGGATCTGATGGGCTGCGCCCAGACCGGTACCGGCAAGACGGCGGCTTTTGCGCTGCCCATGCTGGACCGGCTCACCGCCAACGCACCCCGCCGCAAGGGCGCTGTCCGCGCGCTGATCCTGACCCCCACCCGGGAGCTGGCCTTGCAGATCGGCGAAAGCTTTGAAGCCTATGGCAAGTACCTGAAGCTGCGCAGCACCGTCATCTTTGGCGGCGTGGGACAGGCACCGCAGGTGGAAGCGCTGAAAAAGGGCGTGGACATCCTCATCGCCTGCCCGGGACGGCTGAACGACCTGATCGGGCAGGGCTTTATCGACCTGTCCGCTTTGGAGATCTTTGTGCTGGACGAGGCCGACCGGATGCTGGACATGGGCTTTGTCCATGACGTGAAAAAGGTCATTGCAAAGCTGCCCGCCCAGCGCCAGAACCTGATGTTCAGCGCCACCATGCCCGCCGAGATCGAGCAGCTGGCTGCCGGTATCCTGCATGAGCCTGCCTTTGTCAAGGTGGATCCGGTGTCCAGCACCGTGGACCGCATCCAGCAGAGCCTTTACTATGTGGAAAAGGGCAACAAAAAGCTTTTGCTGCCGTGGCTCATCAAAAATTTGCAGCCGCCGGTGGTCAACGCACTGGTGTTCAGCCGCACCAAGCACGGCGCGGATAAGATCGCAAAAGACCTGACCAAGCAGGGCATCCCCGCCGCCGCCATCCACGGCAACAAGAGCCAGACCGCCCGCGTGACCGCGCTGGAGGATTTCAAGTCCGGCAAGACCAAGGTGTTGGTGGCGACTGATATCGCCGCACGCGGCATTGATATCAGCGAGCTTTCCCATGTGTTCAACTACGACCTGCCCGAGGTGCCGGAGACCTATGTGCACCGCATCGGGCGCACCGCCCGCGCCGGTGCGGACGGCACCGCCGTCAGCTTCTGCGCCCCGGAGGAGCAGGAGTATCTGGCAGGCATCGAAAAGCTGAACCGCCGCAAGATCCCGGTGGTATCCGGTCATCCGTGGGACGGCGTGCCCGCCCCGGTGCGCCCGGTGCTGCCCGTGCGCGGCAAAAAGCCCCGCCCCGAAACGGATAAACCGGCCGAAGCGCCGAAAAAACAGGCCGAAACTGCGCCCGCAAAAGCCGCAAAGGCAGCTGCGCCCGCGCCGAAGCAGGAGCCGAAGGCCGCAAAGAACGCGGTGCCTGCAAAACCGAAAAAAGAGGAAACACTGATGCAAGACAGCAACGCAAAGCGCGGGGCCCGCAACGACCGCCGCGCCAACAACCGGGGCGCAAACGTCCCCAAGGAGGCAGCAGCCCCCCGCGCACGCCGCGAGAATGCAGCCCCCGCCCGGGGTAGCAACGCCCAGCCCAAGTTTGACCCCCATTTTGTCAGCGCCCCGGAGGCTACTCCGCTGCGCCCGGCACGCAAGACCCCTGCCGCCCCGGCAGCACCTGCCATCCGCAGCGCACAGGAGTCCCAGAACAACCAGAACGCAAGCCGCAGCGGCAGCCGCCGCAATGACCGGACGGACCGCAGCGAGCAGCGCAATGCCCGCCCAGCAGCCCAGAACAATAATGCCCGCCCTGCCCGCAATGAGCGCGGCAATGCCGGGAACCAGAGCCGCCCCGGCAGCGCACCCCGCGCCCCCAAGGCCGAGCCTGCCCGCCGCGGCCGCAATGCCGCCGCCCGGGACGAGGACCCGGGGCTGATGCTCATCAGCCGCCGCCCGCCCCAGCAGAAGTACACCAGCTTTGAGGAGTATATGGACGCCCACGGCGGTGCCACCGCACCTATTGAGGATCACAGCGAAGAAGTATGAGCCGGAACGAAGCCTTTGCCCCGTGGCAGTGCCCCCTGTGCGGCGGTGCGCTGCAAGGGGAAAATGATCTGAAATGTGAAAAAGGCCACTGCTTTGACCGTGCCCGGGAGGGCTACTGGCATCTTTTGCCGGTGCAGAGCATGCGCACCAAAGCCCCCGGGGACAGCAAGGAGATGGTAGCCGCCCGCCGCGCTTTCCTGAACGCCGGATACTACGGCATCTTCGGGCAGGCGCTGGGAGAGCTGTGCCTTGCCCACGGCGTACCCGCCGCGAAGGACGCCCCGCTGCATCTGCTGGACGCAGGCTGCGGCGAGGGCTGGTACGACCGCTGCATCGCGCAGCAGTTCGCGGCGGCAGAAAAGCCGCTGTGTCTAGCCGGGTTCGATATCGCAAAGCCCGCAGTGCGCTTGGCCGCAAAGGCGCTGCCCACTGCGCAGTACGCGGTGGCTTCCAGCTTCAGCCAGCCGGTGCGCACCGGCTGGGCAGATGTGCTGCTGAACTGCTTTTCGCCCTTTGCGCAGGAGGAGTTCAGCCGGGTGCTGCGCCCGGGCGGGCGCATGATCTACGTTGTGCCGGGGGCAGAGCATCTGTACCAGATGAAGGCGGTGCTCTACGAAAAGCCCTACAAAAACCCGGTGCAGCAGGTGGAGTACCCGGGCTTCCGTGCCATCGACGAACGGGAGGTGCAGGGCACCATCACCGTGCCCGCCGCCCAGCTGGAAGCGCTGTTTGCCATGACCCCCTACTACTGGAAAACGCCCCGCGACGGTGCCGCCCGCCTTGCGGCTCTGCCGCAGCTCACCACCACCATCGCCTTCCGCTTTCTGGTGTTTGAAAAGCTGTAATTATCAGAAAAAGGACTGTCGTGCAGCGCACGGCAGTCCTTTTTTGTGCCCATTCCCATGCTTGTTGATTTTCACAAGAACTGGAATACTAATATATCAATTTCGCCCAAAAATAACAAAATCTATTTACAGGAGCATGATATTGTGGTAGGATTTGTACAGATTTCGATGGCGTGATACAGCTGGAATGTCCATCGGGCCCGGCAGCAGGGCGTTTGCTGCACAGCTTTGGGCGGCTTTGCTCTGCACAAATGAGCCGTCTGCATTTAAAAGGAGAAATGATGATGAACAGAAGAGACTTTATGAAGCTTTCCGCCGCTTCTGCCGTGACCGTGGGCGCAGTAGCGGGCATGGCACCCGCATCCTTTGCCGAGAACGCTGGTGTGCATACCGATGCCGAGGTGCAGGCCATGGTGGCAGAGGAACTCCGCCTCTCCCGCGAGGTAGCCTTTTATCCGGCTGCTTTCAAGGGCGATTTTGATAAGTTCTATGTGCTGTTCCACAAGCTGTCCCGTGCGCAGTACGAGAAGGTGGACGGTGCACCTGCGCCCGGCATCAACGCCTCCCACTACGAGATGTGTGTTGCCCTGACCAATGCCCGCAAGGCGCTGCGTAAGATCAAGGACCCCAAGAGCACTGTTTGGGAGATCTGGGGCGACCAGATGGCCGTGGAGTCTCCGCTGCCCACCAACTGGGAAAATTGCTACGATAACGAGGGCTTCCGTCCCTTCCTGAACCCATATATGCTGCGGAATCAAGGCAAGGTAAAGGGCAATGTCATCGTTATTGCCGGCGGCGGCAGCACCCACCGCAACAACGTGGTGGAAGGCTACCCGGTGGCCGAGTTCTTCAACAAGAATGGCTACAATGCCTTTGTGTTGCAGCGCCGCGTCAACCCCTACGCCGCTGTGGATCAGCAGTTGGATCTGGCCCGCGCTATCCGCTACATCCGTCACAACGCCTCTGCAAAGAATATCGGCAAGACGGATATCATGATCGCGGTGGGCTTCTCTGCCGGCGGCATGAATGTGATGCAGGTGGTGGCTGACCAGTTTGGTACTGCCAATACCCCGGATAAGGTCTATCCCAGCTATGTCTGTGATGCTGTGGACTATGAGAGTGCCGACCTGAACGTGGCGATTCCCATCTACGGTCTGTTCGTCACCGGGCTGGACTTCACGAAGAACCCCAATCTGCCTCCGGTCTTTGGTGTTGTGGGTCAGAAAGACGGCCTGAGCGCGATGATGCTGCCCTCCCTGCCGGAGTGCGCGAATACCTTCAAGGATTTCAGCTTCTATCTGGCACCCGATGCCCCCCACGGTGTTGGTCTGGGCACTGGCACCAAGGGCTATGTGGACTACTACACCCAGATCGCCCAGTGGCCGGATATGGCTGTCAACTTCATCGAGAGCCGTCTGGGACTGATGGAAAAGAAGATCGACATGGACTCTGTGGGCTTTGCATGGTAAGCTGCCCTGACAGGAGTACCTGAAAAATAAAGACCCGCCGCATCTCCTTCAATGCGGCGGGTCTTTGTTTGTAAAAATGTTATGTATGATACTCCATCCACTTGCCCTTCCACGCATACAGGATCATGAGCACTGCGCCCAGACCCCAGCTGACGGGGTAGAGGATGAACACGCCCTCGATGCCGGAGAAGAAGGGCAGCAGAAACTGGATCCACACCACCCGGAACAGGCACAGCGAGACCAGCAGCACCACCATGGGCGGGACACTGGCACCCGTGCCGCGCACGGCACCGGCAAGGCCGTGCAGGATGCTGAGCAGGAAGTAGAACGGGCAGAACCACCGCATGGCAAGCTTGCCGTAGGTGACCACGGCCTCGTCGGCGGTGAACAGGTGCAGAATGGCATCCTGCCCGGCCAGCAGGGCAGCGCCGGTGCAAAGGGTGTAGATGATCCCGATGGCAAGGGTGACCCACACCGAACGCTTTACCCGGTCCAGACGCCCCGCACCGTAGTTCTGCCCCACAAAGGTGGTGGCAGCCATGCTGATGCTGCTCACCGGCAGAATGTTGAAGCCGTCGATCTTCATGTAGGCGGCAAAGCCCGCCATGGCGGCGGCACCGTAGCTGTTCACACTGGCCTGCACCAGCACGTTGGAAAAGGAGATGACCATATTCTGGATGCCGGTGGGCAGACCCACCCGGATGATGCGGCCTGCCATTTTGCGGTGCAGCCGGATGGCGGAAAGCTCCACCCGGCAGGCATCCTCACTTTTCATCAAAAAGCGCAGGCTCAGCACGCAGGAAACCAGCTGGCTCAGGTCGGTGGCGATGGCAGCGCCCGCCACCCCCATCCGCAGCCCTACGATGAACACAAGGTCCAGCACGATGTTGGTCACCGACGCCCATGCCAGATACACCAGCGAGCGCCGGGAGTTGCCGGCGGCGTTCAGGATGCCGGCGGTCATGTTATACACCACGCTGAACAGCACCCCGCCAAAGTAGATGCGGATATAGGTCACGGCATCGGCCAGCACCTCGGCGGGGGTGTTCATGGCTACCAGCAAAGCGCGCCCGCAGGCAACGCCGCCCACGGTCAGCAAAAGCCCCATGACCACCGCAATGGCAAGGGCGGTGTGCACCGCCTCGCGGGTCTCCTTGTGGTCGCCCGCGCCCAGATACTGCGACACCACCACGCCCGCACCCACGGCAAGTCCCTGACTGAAGCCGATGAGCAGGTAGATGGGCGACCCGCTGGAGCCCACGGCGGCAAGGGCGTTGCTGCCCACAAAATTGCCCACGATGATGCTGTCGGCGGTGTTGTACATCTGCTGCAGCAGGTTGCCGAAGATCAGTGGCAGGGCAAACAGCAGCAGGCTTTTTACAATGCTGCCCTCGGTCATAAGGGTAGCGGTATTCCGTGTTTTTACGGCGGCCATGGGGTTCCTCCTCTCAGCGCAAAAAATCGCTTGTACCCCCTAGCATAGCACAAACCCCGCCCCGGGACAAGGGGCGGGGCTGATGATTTTAAATCGTCTCACCCGCCGACCACAGCGGCGGCGCGGGGCTGCCGTGCAGTTTGCGGGCAAGGTAGTTTTGGGTGATGCGCACCACCGTGCCGGACAGCGCAATTACGCCGATGAGGTTTGGCAGCATCATCAGGCCGTTGAAGGTGTCGGAAAGCGTCCATGCAAGGTCCAGCCGCATCACCGCGCCCAGCGGCATCAGCGCCACGAACAGCACCCGGTAGCCTGCACCCGCCCCCGCGCCGAAGAGATATTCCACGGCCTTGCAGCCGTAGCAGCTCCAGCCCAGCGCAGTGGAATAGGCGAACAGCAGCACGCACACCGCAATGAGCTTTGACCCCAGCGTGCCGAACACGGCGTCAAAGGCCTGCCCCACCAGTGCACTGCCCGCCACCCCGGCGGCGATGCGCCCGGTGTCCAGATCCACAAAACCGGAGGTCAGTACTACCAGTGCCGTCAGAGTGCACACCACCATGGTGTCCGCAAACACCTCAAAAATGCCCCACATCCCTTGCTGCACCGGCTCCTTTACGTTGGAAGCCGCGTGCACCATCACCGAGGAGCCAAGCCCTGCCTCGTTGGAAAAAGCGCCCCGCTTAAAGCCCCATGTGACCGCCCGGGACAGCCCGTAGCCTACGATGCCCCCGCCGGCGGCACGCAGCCCGAATGCGCCTTTCAGGATGGCGGCAAGCGCCGCCGGGACGGCGGTGATATGCACCCCCACCACGGTGAGCGCACCCACGATGTACAGCAGCGCCATGGCGGGGACAAGCCTTTCCGCCACAGCAGCCACCCGCTTCAGCCCGCCCAGCAGGATGACCGCCGATACTGCCGCCAGCACCGCGCCGGTGACACTCTCCGGCACGCCAAAGGCCGCTTTCAGGTTGCCCGCGATGGAATTGAGCTGGCTCAGGTTGCCGATGCCAAAGCTTGCCAGCGCGCAGAACGCGGCAAACAGCACCGCCAGCACCCGCCCCGGTTTTCCGCCAAGGCCGTCCCGCAGGTAGTACATCGGCCCGCCGCGCCAGCCGCCCGCCGGGTCTTTGCGGCGGTAGTAGATGCCCAGCACATTCTCGGCGTAGCTGGTCATCATGCCCAGCAGCGCCATGACCCACATCCAGAACACCGCCCCCGCCCCGCCGGAGAGGATGGCGGTAGCCACCCCCACAAGGTTGCCGGTGCCGATGGTGGACGCCAGCGCGGTGCACAGGCTCTGGAACTGGCTGATGGCCTGTTCCTCGCGGGCGGTATGGGCGGTGACGCTCCGGTCGGTCAGGATGGCACCGAGGGTGTGCCGCATCCAGTAGCCCCACCGCCGCAGCTGAAAGCCCCCGGTGCGCACCGTCAGCAGCAGCCCGGTGCCGAAGAGCAGCCCCAGCCCCACCGGCCCCCACACGATGCCGTTCACGGCCTCGATTCCCCGCATGAACCGTTCTGGCATCCCATCCCCCCTTTTACCGCATTTTATGCAGCAGCCTTAATCCTCATGCGGTGCGGAGGGCTTTTCGGGGTCGGGGACGGGAAGGGGCTCCAGTGTCAGCCAGAAGTCCTCCTGCTCCTCGCGGTCTTTTTTGTTGGGGTTTTCTGTTTGATCCATACTGCATCCCTGCCTTTCTGCATAAAGGGTCGCCCGGTGGGTCATGCTTTATGCACAAAAAGGAGGCAGAGCCATGAAACACGCAAAACGCAGCGGCTGGCGTCCCTTCTGGGCGGCGCTGTGCGCCGCCCTGCTGGTGCTGCTGCCGTTGGTGGGCGGCACAGTGCTGCTCAGCCGCGCCCAGCTGCGCAGCAGTCTACGGCAGGCCGCAAAAAGCCAGAGCGGAGTACCCATCCGTCTGCCCAAAGCCACAGACCAGTGCACCGTGCTGCTGTGCGTGGCAGACGAGACTCCGGGCTTTGTGCTGGCCTACCTGAACGCCGGGCAGAACTGCATCCATCTGTTGGCGGTGCCTGCCGCGCTGGAAGTGCCCTTCGGGGGCAAAAACGTCCCCCTTGCGGATTGTTACGCCGCCGCAGGCCCCGCCCGCTGCCGGGAAGCGCTGGGCGAGGTGTTCGCCCTGCCGGAGGATACCGACTATCTTGCCATCGCCCCGGCGGTGCTGACAAAGCTGGCGGCGCGGTACGGCGCGGTGCGGGTGGGCTTTACCGGGGCGCTCACCCCGGAGCAGCTGGCGCGGTACGGCAAAGGCACCGGGGTGCAGGGCATTTCTGCCGCCGACGCCCACAGCTTTTTGACGGCGCTGGATGCCGACACCTCTCTTTCGCCCCGGCGCAGCGCCGCCGCCCGGGCGGCGGTGTGGGATGCCTTTTTCCGGCAGGCGCTGGAGCTGCTGCCCACCACTTTACCGCAGGGGCTGCGGGAGGTGAGCAGCAGCCTGCTGACCAGCCTGACCGCCGTAGACCTTGCTACACTGGAGCGCACGCTGGAATTTTTAGCCACCAGTGCCGAGCCGGTGGACATCACCGCCGACGCCCTGCCCGGGGACTGGTCAGGCGGGCACTATACGGTGTCCGATGCTTCCCGGGCGGCGGTGCAGAGTTTTTTCAACCTCTCCCCGGCGGCGGCGCAGTCTGCGTCCGGCAGCGAGCCGTAACCCAGCACCAGCGTCCCGGCGGCAGAGTGCGCCGTGCCGGTCAGGTCGTAGTCGCTCAGCAGGGAACAGCGCACTCCGTACTGCCGGGCAGCAGCCCGCAGGGCGGCGTCCGGCGGCGGGTCTTTCAGCTGCGCCAGCAGGTGCAGCCCGGTGTGCAAGCCCGCAAGGGTCAGCTCCTCCGGCGCAAAGGAGGTGCGCAGCGCCGCCGCCAGCGCATCCCGCCGGGCTTTGTAGGCGGTGCGCTCCCGCGCTAAATGCCGGGTGAAATAGCCCTCGGTGATAAAGCGTGCCAGCGTCTGCTGCTCAAACCGTCCCACCGTGCCGGAGTAGAGCCGGTATTTAGCCTGCCACGCGCCCAGCAGCTGCCGGGGCAGCACCATGTAGGCAATGCGGATGCCCGGGGCAAGGCTGCGGGAGCAGGTGGACAGGTACACCACCGGGCCGTCTGCGCCCGCCATGCCCTGCAAACTGGGCAGCGGGCGGGTGTCGAAACGGAACTCGGAGTCGTAGTCGTCCTCTATGATGTACCGCCGCCCCGGGGCGCGGGCTGCCCAGTGCAGCAGCTCTGCCCGGCGTCCGGCGGGCATGGTGACCCCGGTGGGGAACTGGTGGCTGGGGGTGACGTAGCACACCGCCGCATCGCTGGCGGAAAGGGCGGCAAGGGACAGCCCGTCCGCGTCCACCGGCAGGCAGCGGCAGGGCACGCCGTTGTTTTCCAGCACCTGTCGGGCGCGGGGGTATCCGGGGGTCTCCACAGCGGCAGGGCCGGGCAGAAGCGGCGCCAGCAGCCCCAGCAGATATTCCAGCCCTGCGCCCACCACCAGCTGCTCCGGGTCGCACTGCACGCCCCGGTACTCGGCCAGATACCCTGCCAGCGCCTGCCGCAGGGCGGCATCTCCCCGGGCGTCCCCGGGGGTGAGCAGTTCCGGCGCGGAGTAGAGCAGCTCCTTTTGCAGCCGCGCCCATGTGCGGAAGGGGAACAGCCCCGGGTCCACGCCCCGGGTGGACAGGTCGAACTGCACCGGCGGGGCAGCATCGGCGGGGGGCGCTGCCACCGGCGCAGAGGGCGCGGCGGGCGGCTGCGTCCCCTGCGGCAGGGCAAGATACTCCTGCACCGTAAAACCGCTGCGCTCCCGGGCGGTCAGGTAGCCCTCTGCCGCCAGCATCTGGTAGGCGGTGTCCACCGTGTTCACCGACACCGACAGCTCCGCCGCCAGCCGCCGCTTGCCGGGCATCCGGGTGCCCGCCGTCAGGGTGCCCGCCCGCATCTCGGCGGCAAGGCTGCGGTAAAGCTGTTCGTACAGCGGCACCGCCGAGGCCGGGTCCAGCGCCGTGGTCAGATGTACCATAGAATGTCCCTCCCGTGTAGGCATTTCGTTAAACTGACCCCATAAAAAAACTTTGTTCTGGGTATTTTCATAGGGTCAGTTCTGCGTATAATAGGAGCATACCCGCCGAACACCCAAATGTCAAGTAGTTTTGTGGGGTTATCGGCGTGATTGGAGGGAAAGTATCATGTCTACTACTGCAATGTGGCTGCTGCTGGCAGTCGTCGTTATCCTGATCCTGTTTTTCAGTGTGCTGTACAAGCGCCGCTTTACGGTGCACGAGCTGGCGCTTACCGGCGTGATGGCTGCGCTGAGCCTTGTGGCTTACCTGTTCTTCCGTATCCCGTTCTACGGCGGCTCCTCGTTCCATCTGGGCAACACCTTTACCGCCCTGACGGCGCTGCTGCTGGACGGCGTGTCCGGCGGTCTGGCGGGCGCCATCGGTCTGGCGCTGGCAGATATCCTTGCCGGTGACCCGGGCTACGCCATTACCACCTTTGTGCTCAAGTTCATCATTGGCATCACCTGCGGTGCCGTGGCACATAAGGTGTTCAAGCTGCGGGATCAGGATCGTCACAGTGCCGGGTATCTGGTCAAGGTGATCGTCTCTGCGGGTTCCGGCCTGTTGCTGAACGTGTTCACCGACCCCTTCCTTGGCTACTTCCGCAACGTGTACATCTTTGGTCAGGACTACACCGTGGCACAGGCACTGACCAAGATCGCTGGCGGTGTCACCTTTGTGAACAGTGTGGCTTCCACCGCCTGCGCCGTGGTGCTGTATCTGGCACTGCGCCCCGCACTGGAGCGTGCAAAGCTGCTTTCCAAGGGCGAGAACAAAGCTGCCTGAATAACATTATAAAAGGGACTCTGAAACGCTTGCGGGCATTTCAGAGTCCCTTTTTCTTTATTACCGGCCGCTGCGGAGGTGCTTTGCGGCGTCCCGCCCGGCGGCAAGGCCGCTGCCGAACGCCCAGTGCAGGTTGAAGCCGCCGCAGCTGCCGGCACAGTCCAGCGTTTCACCCACGAAGTACAGCCCCGGACAGCCCTTAAACTGGAAGGTGGGCTCCACCTCGGTCAGGGCAAGGCCGCCGCCGGTGGTCTGCGCCTGCCGCCAGCCGCAGGGGGTAAGCCCCTCGAACCGCCAGTGCTTGGCGGCGTGGGCAAGCTTCTGCCAGCTGTCTGCGGGCAGGGCGCGGGGTGCGGCGTCCTGCAGGGCAGCGGCAGCCCAGACCGCCCTGCCAAGCTTGCCGTGCAAAAGCCCCAGCCAGAACGCTGCCGCCGTGTCCTCGGCAAGCAGCGGTACCCGCGCCGCAAACAGGGCTGCAAGTTCTGCCTCCGGCAGGGCGGGGAAGAGGTCGAGTTCCACGACAGGGTCTCTCGGTCTGCGCCCAGGCGCAAGCAGACCGGACAGCTGCATGATGCAGATGCCGGAAAGCCCGTAGTCGGTAAACTGCACCTCGCCCATCTCTTCTGCCAGCACCCGGTCGCCGTCCAGCAGACGGGCGGCGGCTTTGGCGCGGATGCCCGCAAGGCTCTTGTTCGGCCTTGCGCATTGCAGGGCGGTCAGGCAGGGGTAGAGCGGGCGCATCTGCCCGCCGCAGTCGGCGGCAAAGCGGGTGCCGAAGCCGTCCGTGCCGAACTGCGGCCCGGCAGCACCGCCCATGGCGCAGATGACGGCATCCGCCCGCAGGTTTTCGGTGCCGCCCTCGGCGTTCGTAAACTGCACGGCGTAGCCGCCCTTGCTCTGGCGCAGGGTGCTTACCGTGCAGCCGGGGCGCAGCTGTACGGTGTGCCGCTGCAAATGCAGCTCCAGCAGCGCCAGCACGTCTGCCGCCTGATTGGAATAGGGGTACACCCGCCCGGCCTCATCGGTGCGGGTGTACAGCCCCAGCTGCTCAAACCACGCCAGCGGCGCGGCGGCATCCACCGCCGCCAGCAAAGGCCGCAGCGCGGCGGGGTCGGCGGTGAAGTATTTTTCCGGCGCGATGGCGGTGTTGTCCAGATTGCAGCGGCCGTTGCCGGTAGCCAGCAGCTTTTTGCCCACCTTGGGGTTGCGCTCCAGCACCGTGACGCGGACAGCGGGCGCGGCCTGTGCAGCCGCCAGCGCAGCGGCCAGTCCGGCGGCACCGCCGCCCAGAATAAGGATGTGTGCCATGCGGACACCTGCTTTCTTTGGGTTTATTCCTATTTATTGTAGCAGAACCCCGCCCGGAACGCAATGCAGCGGGCAAAGCAAAAAAATCCGCAGCCGGTATAATTTGCCGCCGCTGACAGATACTACATACAAAGGAAACCAAAAGGAGGACACTATAAATGAAAGCAACCGGTATCGTGCGCCGCATCGACGAACTTGGCAGGGTGGTGATCCCCAAGGAGATCCGCCGCACCCAGCGCATCCGGCGGGGCGACCCGCTGGAGATCTTTACCACCGGCGACGGGGAAGTGATCTTTAAAAAGTACTCGCCCATGGGCGAGGTGAACACCCTTGCCGCTCAGCTGGCAGAGGTGCTCAGCCGCCAGTTTGCGCTGACCGCCTTTGTGTGCGACAGGGACCGCATTCTAGCAGTCAGCGGCAGCGGGCGGCGGGAGCTGACCGACCGCAGCATCAGCCAGCCGCTGGAAAAGCTGATGGAAGCCCGCAAGCCCTACCAAAGCCCCGGCAACCCGGAAAGAACCCTGCTGCCTTGTGAGGGCGCACCCCGGGTGCTGCTGTGCGCCGCACCGGTGCTGGCGGGCGGGGATGTGACCGGCGCGGTGGGCTTACTGACCGAGGACCGCACCGCCTGCCCGGAGGACGCCCAGTGCAAGGCGGTGGCGGTGGCAGCGGCCTTTCTGGCAAAGCAGATGGAGGAGTAAGGCGGGACGATTTGGAATGCGTACCGCGCTGCTTTGCGCATAAATAGCGGAAAGAATATTTTTATTGGTAGTTCCGAAACGCCTGCGGGCGTTTCGGAACTACTTTTTCACGGGAGGGAACCCTCTCAGGCGCTCCCGCGCCAGATTCCCCCTTTTGTCGCTGCGCGACATCTTCCCCCGGAGCGGGGGAAGTCTTTCCTCTCAGGGAGAGCCAAGCCGTCAACCTCGATGCTAAAGTATTAGGTACAAAGAGGAAGCTTCCGGCAGTGCTCTTGCCTCTCCCTTTGGGAGAGGTGGATGCGACCAGCGGGAGCAGACGGAGAGGGCGAGCCCGCTTACCTGAGGGGGAAACCTCCTTTATGACAGAATTATGAATCTTTATAAACATTTTTGCAAAGGGCTTGACAGCAGGGCAAAAACGATTATAATGGTCTTAGCACTCAGGAACAAGGAGTGCTAAACAAACAAAAGCGATACAAAAAGGAGGCAGGCGCTATGACGATGGATGCACGCAAGCAACGGGTCTTGCAGGCGATCGTGGCGCTGTATGGCCTTGAGGGCGAGCCGGTGGGCAGCAGCGTGCTGGCAAACTACTTTGACATGGCAGTGTCCAGCGCAACGCTGCGCAACGAGATGGCGGCGCTGACAAAGCTGGGCTTGCTGGAGCAGCCCCACACCAGCGCGGGGCGTGTGCCCAGCGCCAAGGGCTACCGGTATTATCTGGACAATCTGCTTACCGACGATCAGCCGCTGGACCGCGTTACCCGCGCCCGGGTGGATGCGGTGTTCGCCAGCCTTGACCATGAGCCGGAAAAGCTGGCACAGGGCGCTGCCAAGGCGCTGGCCGCCATCAGCGGCTGCACCGCCGCCGTCAGCACCCCCTGCGCCGAGGATCTGTGCATCGCCCATTACGAGGTGGTGCAGGTGGGCCGCAGCGCAGCCGCCGTGCTGGCTGTGACCACCGCCGGTTACGTCCGCACCCGGGTGGCGCGGGTACGCACCGGGCTTTCCCGGGAAAATGCAGCCGCCCTTGCGGCGCTGCTCAACCGCAACCTTACCTTTGTGGCACCGGTGGATCTTTCCACCCGGATGCTCAGCGAGCTGTGCAGCCAGATCGCACCGGAGCTTGTGCCGGTGGTCAGCGCCGCAGCCGCAATTTTGCAGGACAGCGTAAAGCCCCATGTATTTCTGGGCGGCGAGCAGTACCTGCTGGACTGGCCGCAGCTGGACGGTCGGGTGGGTGATATCCTTACCCTGCTGAACGACGAGGAACAGGCCGCAAGCCTGATCGCACCCCCGGAAAACCGCAGCGAAAGCGTGCTGCTGGGCGAGGATCTGGAACCGCAGATCCCCGGGCTGTGCATCGTGAGCGACCGGTATCTGGTAGGCGGCGGGCTGTGGGGCTCCATTGCCCTGATCGGCCCCACCCGGATGCCCTTCCAGAAGCTGATGCCCCTGCTGCATGAGTTTGCAGACCAGCTGGGCGAGGGCATGAGCGGTAAACGAAAAGACACCCCGCAGGCTACCGTACCGCGGCGGACTGTGATCTATAAGGAGGATCTGGAATGAGCGAAGAAGCAAAGAACACGGTGCCCGAGACCGAGCAGCCGGAAACTGCCCCCGAGGAAAAGACCGCTGCCGCAGCGCCCGAACAGGCTGCCGCCGAAGCAGCTGCCGAAGAGGACAAGAAGAAGGACGGCGGCTGGTTCAACAAGAAGGCCCGGGAGATGGAAGCCGTTAAGGCTAAGCTGGATGCAGCGGAAAAGAACGCCGCACAGGCCAAGGATCAGCTGCTGCGCATGGCTGCCGAGTACGACAACTACCGCAAGCGCTCCACCCGCGAGGCCGACCAGAAGTTTGGCGACGGTGTTTCCCATGCAGTGGAAAAGATCATCCCCATTCTGGATACGCTGGATATGGCAGCCAACGCCCCCACCACTGACGAGAACTACAAAAAGGGCGTGGTCATGACGCTGGATAAGGCCGCAAAGGCACTGAAAGCCCTCCATGTGGAGGAGATCGAGGTTCTGGGCAAGCCCTTTGACCCCAACTTTATGAATGCTGTGCAGCAGATCCCCGCCCCGGACGGGCAGGAGAGCGGCACGGTGATCACCGTTTTCCAGAAGGGTTACAAGCTGGGCGACAAGATCATCCGCCATGCAACCGTTGTGGTGGCCGAATAAATAAGCCGAACCTCCCGCAAGGGAGTTTGCAATAACATCCGCTTGACATCATCATAAGCATCATATAAACAAGATTTGTTCTTTCGAGAGGAGACTTCATTATGAGTAAGATTATTGGTATCGACCTTGGTACTACCAACAGCTGCGTGGCTGTTATGGAGGGCGGCGAGCCCGTTGTTATCGCCAACTCTGAGGGCGCCCGCACCACCCCGTCCGTTGTCGGCTTCACCAAGACCGGCGACCGTCTGGTAGGTCAGGTTGCAAAGCGTCAGGCTATCACCAACCCCGACAACACCGTTTCTTCCATCAAGCGTCAGATGGGCACCGACCATAAGGTGACCCTGAACGGCAAGGAGTACACTCCCCAGCAGGTCAGCGCTATGATCCTGCAGAAGCTGAAGGCTGACGCCGAGGCTTATCTGGGCGAGACCGTCACCGAGGCTGTCATCACTGTGCCTGCCTACTTCAACGACAGCCAGCGTCAGGCCACCAAGGACGCAGGCACCATTGCCGGCCTGAACGTCCGCCGTATCATCAACGAGCCCACCGCAGCTGCTCTGGCTTACGGTGTGGATAAAGAGGACGACCAGAAGATCATGGTCTACGATCTGGGCGGCGGCACCTTCGATGTGTCCATCATCGAGATGGGCGACGGCGTTACCGAGGTTCTGGCCACCAACGGCGATACCCATCTGGGCGGCGATGACTTCGACCAGCGCATCATCGACTGGATGGCAGACGCCTTCCAGACCGAGAACGGCATCGACCTGCGCAAGGACAAGATGGCTGCACAGCGTTTGAAGGAAGCTGCCGAGAAGGCTAAGATCGAGCTGTCCAGCGCAATGAGCAGCCAGATCAACCTGCCCTTCATCACCGCCGATGCTACCGGCCCCAAGCACTTGGATATGACCCTGACCCGCGCAAAGTTCAACGAGCTGACCGCTGATCTGGTTGACCGCACCATGACCCCCGTGCGCAAGGCTCTGCAGGATGCAGGTCTGCGCGCTTCCGACCTGAAGAAGGTCCTGATGGTCGGTGGCTCCACCCGTATCCCCGCTGTCTACGATGCAGTGAAGAAGGAACTGAACTGCGAGCCCTTCAAGGGCATCAACCCCGATGAGTGCGTGGCTGTCGGTGCTGCTATTCAGGGCGGCGTTCTGAACGGCGAGAAGAAGGGTCTGCTGCTGCTGGATGTCACCCCGCTGAGCCTCGGCATTGAGACCTTGGGCGGCGTGTGCACCAAGATCATCGACCGCAACACCACCATCCCCACCCACAAGAGCCAGGTGTTCTCCACCGCAGCCGACAACCAGCCCTCTGTTGAGGTCAACGTGCTGCAGGGCGAGCGTGAGTTTGCCCGCGACAACAAGAGTCTGGGTGTGTTCCATCTGGATGGCATTGCTCCGGCTCCCCGTGGCGTGCCTCAGATCGAAGTCACCTTCGATATCGATGCCAACGGCATCGTGAAGGTCAGCGCTAAGGATCTGGGCACCGGCAAGGAGCAGAACATCACCATCACCGCTTCCACCAATATGTCCAAGGAGGACATCGACAAGGCTGTGAAGGAAGCTGAGCAGTTTGCTGCCGACGATAAGAAGAAGCGTGAAGAGGTCGATATCCGCAACGGTGCCGACCAGATGGTGTTCCAGACCGAGAAGATGCTGAAGGAGAACGGCGACAAGCTGCCCGCAGACGTGAAGAGCGATGCCGAGGCAAAGCTGGCCGACCTGCGGACCGCTGTCCAGTCCGGCAACGTGGACGACATCAAGGCAAAGCAGGAAGCCCTGAGCCAGGTGTTCGAGAAGATGTATCAGGCAGCCGCTGCCGCACAGCAGGCCGCCGGTGCACAGCCCGGTGCTGACGCAGGCGCAGCCAACGAAAAGCCCAACGATGACGGCGTTGTGGATGCCGACTTCAAGGAAGTCTAAGTCTGACACAAAGCGCTGTGTCCGGCCAAACCGGCGGGCATACGCGCAATAGAGCAAAAGCCGCTCCGGTTTAGGCCGGGGCGGCTCTTGCTGGTTTATAGAGTGAGGAACCGACCGGGGCGTTACCCGGGGAGGGCGTTCCCGGAGAGGTGAGTGGATATGGCACAGGAAAAGCGTGATTATTACGAAGTGCTGGGGGTATCCAAGGGCGCAAGCGATGCCGAGATCAAAAAGGCATACCGCAAGCTTGCCATGAAGTACCACCCGGACTATAACCCTGGCGATAAGGACGCCGAGGCAAAGTTCAAGGAGATCAACGAGGCAAACGAGGTGCTTTCGGACCCGAAGAAGCGCCAGCTGTACGACCAGTACGGCTTTGCCGGGGTTGACCCCACCTACGCAGCACAGAACGGCGGCGGCCCCGGCGGCTTTGGCGGTTTTGGCGGCGACGGTGTGGATCTGGGCGACATCTTTGGCGATATCTTCGGCGGCGGCTTTGGCGGCTTCGGCGGCTCGTCCCGTCAGGCAAACCCCAACGCCCCCCGCAAGGGACAGGACATCCGGGTACGCATCACCCTGAGCTTTGACGAGGCCGTGCACGGCTGCAAGAAGAACATCACCATCACCCGCCAGCAGGAGTGTACCGAGTGCCATGGCTCCGGCTGCGCTGCCGGCAGCAGCCCCGAGACCTGCCCGGACTGCGGCGGACGCGGCTTTGTCATCCGCCAGCAGCGCACCCCCTTTGGCGTGATGCAGACCCAGCAGCCCTGCTCCCGCTGCGGCGGCAAGGGCAAGCTGGTAAAGAACCCCTGCAAGGTCTGCCATGGCAGCGGCAAGGTAGCCACCAAAAAGACGCTGGAGGTGTCCATCCCCATGGGCATCGACGACGACCAGAGCTTTGCACTGCGCGGCATGGGCGATGCCGGTACCAACGGCGGCCCCGCCGGTGATGTCATCGTCATGGTCACCGTGCGCCCCAGCGAGGTGTTCCAGCGCGACGGCTACGATGTGTGGGTCACCGTGCCCATCACCTACAGTCAGGCCGTACTGGGTGACAGCGTGACCGTGCCCTCCATTGACGGCAAGGTGGAGTACACCGTGCCCGAGGGCACCCAGAGCGGCACCACCTTCCGCCTGCGCGGCAAGGGCATCCAGTACCTGAACGGCCGTGGCCGCGGCGATATGTACGTCAAGTGCGAGGTGGAGATCCCCAAAAAGCTGAACAAGGCGCAGCGCGATGCCCTGAAGAAATTTGAGGGCACGCTGAAAGAAGAAAACTACGAAAAGCGTAAGGGCTTCTTCAAAAAGCTGAAGGATATGTTCAACGCATAAAAAAGCCAAACGGCGGCACGTTCCATCGGAGCGTGCCGCCGTTTTTTGCGTCTGAAACCACAAAAACAGCGGAGGCGCTGTCCGAAAGGGCAGCGCCTCCGCGTTGGTTTTGATAGGGATTTTTTTAATAAGTGGCAACAAGCGCAATGATTTGGGTGTTTCCGTTTTTATAGGTTATAGTGGCATAACCGACACGTTTTCCAACTCGACCATTTACCAGATAGTACAAAACTTTGGAAGAAATATAGGTTGCGGACTTTGAAAAGCTTTCAAACGGATAGTCCGCAGCAATCATATAATAATGGTTGTCATCCAATCCGCTTGCTTTTAAAGCTGCATCGGCATCACCGGTTGCGAGATAAACGTTTAACACTGTTTTTGCTTTTGAGCCCAAAGAGGAATCATAAGTCAACTGAATGGAATTTCCGCTTTCTGCGAGTTCGCGGTTGATCATTCTGGTAAACTCTGTATCAGTCATGAAAAAATCGCCGCCGCCGCAGCCAGTCAGGAGCAGCACACTAAATAGTGCGGTAAGAAGAACTGCTACAAATCTTTTTTTCATAAGTAAAACCTCCAACGAAAATATGAACAATATCCTAATAACAAGTATATCACATTGGGTAAAGAGAGGCTATTGGCAGATGAAACAATAGATAAAACATTTTTTTGGAGAGAATGGAAGAGTGAAAAGCGAAGGGAGGATAGTACAAAGAGAATAAAAACAGCGTAGGCGCTGCCCTTTCGGGCAGCACCTACGCCTGCTTTGTTCTTTGGTGTACTCCGAGCCGGTCTTATGAGAGAAGATGAATCAGAGTAGGACGATTGCTGCGTTGATGATCAGGCCGACGCCGGTAGCGCTGGTGCTGATCATGTAAGCGGTGCAGGCGATATCACGGATGGCGTTGGCAGTGCTCTTATTCATGTCAGCAGCCAGAACATCCAGACCATTCTCCATCCAGGTGTTGGGGTTCTTACGGCGGTAATCGCGGACAGCGGTCACGCCTTTGAACCAGCCGTACGGAGGGATCAGCCAGCACAGCAGAGCCTCGGTCATAGTGGCGGTAGCGCCGCCTTCGGTGTAGGTCATCTCTTCAGTGGACAGGACGTTGTAATACGCGGGCATCATCATTTTTTCCATAATAACACTCCTTTTGAAACAAAGCTATCCAAAACGGTGCATTCAAACCGCACCGTTTTTTCTGAATAAAAAGTTCAGCGCACGATCAGCAGAACAGCACTCAGGGGAGCCAGTGCCACTACCATAGTGGTGGAAACGGCATCCCGCACAAAGTTGCTGGCAGATTTGCCCATGTCGGCGGCAAGGG
Organism: uncultured Faecalibacterium sp.; assembly: GCA_934539245.1. Taxonomy (GTDB): domain Bacteria; phylum Bacillota; class Clostridia; order Oscillospirales; family Ruminococcaceae; genus Faecalibacterium. The sequence continues at coordinate 12,258 of CAKTCK010000016.1, read as the reverse complement.
CATCGGTGGCGCGGCCCATCACGGTAAAGAAGTTGCCGTCCTTGTTGCCGTCCTGCTGCAGCCAAGCGCGTGCCTGCTTGATGCCCCAGATGTAGCTGGAGGCCAGCACCACAGTACCTACGACGGTTGCGGCAGTCATAGCGATCCCGGCAGCACCATCCACAGCGCCGCCGCCGGTGGTATAGGTCATTTCTTCGTTGGAAAGTACCGCATAATCTGCGGGATAATTCATCTTGTTCATCTTCAATACTCCTTTTTAAAGGGAAATGCCGCAGTGCATCCCGATTCCCCGGCGTCTATATCCAATTGCCGATAGAGCATTGTTCTCTATATGCCCATTCTACAACAGTAGTCGGATTTTATCAAGGGCTTTTGGTGCATCTGTGCAAAAACTGGCGAGACGCATGAATTTTTTACTTCAAATTTGTGAAAATAGACTGCAATAATTTCGGTATTTGGTTGTTTTACCCCGTTACCCCGGCGCGGTAGAGGTAAGGGTCGCTCTTGAAACTGTCAAAGTTGTACAGCACAAGGATCTGATCGTAGCCGTTATCAGCGATCAGCTGATCTAAGCCGTAGTTGTAGTTGCGGAAGTCCACCACGTCAATATCAGCGTAGTTGGCGGTCAGGTAGGGCACAAAGCAGTTGGCGTAGCTGTCCTTGATGACAAGGATGCGCCCGCTGCCGTTGCCCTGCACCCGGCTTAAACCGTTGTTGCCGTGCAGGAACATGGCATATTTATCATAGACGGAAAGCTTCTCCGTATCGTACAGGCCGGTGGTCTGTCCTTCGGTGGGCTGACCTGCTGCCGTCACGTTCCATACGGTCAGGGTGTTGTCAAGGTCGTAGTAGGTGATCACGTCCGACACGGCGTTCCATGTGCGCGCCTTGGCGTAGTGGGTGCCGTAAAAGCCGTCGGCAGTCAGGGCGGCGTGGGCGGCGGTGTCAAAGGGGGTCAGGCCAAGGGTCTCGCACAGCTGGCTGTACGCGTAGTAGGCGCCAAGGCTCGTCCAGTGGTGGTCGGTGCGGTAGTAAATATACTCGCTCTTGTGGGCGGTAAGGGTCTGGCGCACATCCACAAAGCTGCCGCCGGCCGCCTGCACCGCAGCGGAAAGCTGGTCAAGATAGCCGTCCTCGTCCAGCAGGGGGGCGTTTGCGGGCACGTTCTCCTTGTAGATATCGCTGGCAGCGGGTGCCACCAGCACATTCACCTTGCCCGGGTAGCGCTGGCACAGGCTGGTGAGCGCTGCGGTGTTCTTGGGCAGGGTGCGCTCCTCGCTGGAAAGGAGCCCATAGGTGCGGGGGAACATCATGTGCTCTTTGCCCAGCAGGATGCCGCCGTTCTGCTGCTTTTGCAGCAGGGTGGTCTCCACCATGCTCTGTAAGCTGATCCACTGATCGCGCCCCGCTACCTGATCCTTGACGTATTTGGTGTAGGCGGTAAAGTAGTTGTTCAGTCCCTTGGCGGTGAACTGGGTCAGCGCCGGGCGCTGGCTCAGGGTGGTGTTCTCCAGCTCGCTGTAACTGCGGTCCGGGGTGACCATATCCAGCGCGAACAGCCCGATGAAGAACAGGCTGAACACCAGCAGCACCGGATAGTGCAAAAGGGAGGAGGTCTTTTTTTCGTGTTTGGACATCTTCCCGCCTCCTTAAAAGTTAAAGTACAGGAACGGGCTGTTGGTGCTGCCCACCACATAGGCGGTGGAGACCACCAGCAGCGTCAGGATGGCGGCGCAGCGGGTGACTACGTTCTTGCGCAGCACATCCCACAGCTTTTCGATCAGCGGGGTGCAGCACACCACGCTTACCGCCAGCAGCACGCCGTAATTCCGCAGGAAATACAGCGGCGACACACCGCCGGAGGGGATAAACAGTTTCTGGAACAGCAGCCCGAAGGACACGCCAGTGTCGTTGCCCACGAACATCGCCCAGCCTACCACCACGAGGAACAGGGTGTAGAAATGCGGCCACACCCTGCCCTTTTTCAGGTAGGGCAGCAAAAACAGCTTTTCGGCCGCCAGCAGCACAAAGTAGTAAAGACCCCAGCAGATAAAGTTCCAGTTCGCGCCGTGCCAGATGCCGGTGAGCAGCTCCACGATGAACAGGTTCAGGATCTGCCGCTTAAGCCCCTTGCGGTTGCCGCCCAGCGGGATATACACATACTCCCTAAACCAGCCGGACAGGGTCATGTGCCAGCGCCGCCAGAACTCGGTGATGGAAGCGGAGATATAAGGGTAGTTGAAGTTTGCGGGGAAGTCGAAGCCCAGCATCTTGCCCATGCCGATGCCCATGAGGGAGTAGCCGGAAAAATCGAAGTACAGCTGCAGACTGTATGCGATGATGCCCAGCCACACCAGCGGGGTGGAGGCGTTCGCCAGACCCACAAAGGTGGTGGAGGGGCTGTCGGCTACCCCGATGATGTCCGTCCACAATGCGCCCACGGCGTCCGCCAGCAGCACCTTTTTGGCAAGACCGAAGGTGAACAGGGTCATGCCCTCTTCGATCTGCTTGAGGTTATAGCGATGCTTGTAGACGTGCAGCTGGTCGGAGACGTCCCGGTACTTGACGATGGGCCCCGCGATGAGCTGCGGGAACATGACCACGTAAGCGCCGAAATCGATGATATTACGCTCGGCCTTTACATCCCGGCGGTAGACGTCGATGGAGTAGGAAAGGGTCTGGAAGGTGTAGAAGCTGATGCCCAGCGGCAAAGTGCCGATGCCCTGAATTTCGGCAAAGGCGGTGCCCAGCAGGGCGTTTGCGCTGCGCAGCACAAAGTTTGCGTACTTGAAGTAGAACAGCATCCCCAAGCTGCCGACAAGCGCCACCAGCAGAAAGAAGCGGCGCAGCGCGGGCTTTGCATCAAAGTGCTCGATGGCAAGGCCGCTGAGGTAGTTGATGAGGATAAGCGCCACCATGACCGGGAAAAAGCGCACCTCACCCCAGCAGTAGAACACCAGACTGCACAAAAACAGCACAGTGTTCTTCAGTTTTGCGGGGGCAAGATAGTACAGCGCCAGCGTGATGGGCAGAAAACGGAACAGGAAGATGATGGTGCTGAAAACCAAGGGGTCAGCCTCCTTTTTTACAAGTTTTGCGGGCAATAACGGTTTTCCCATCCCGGGTGCGGGAGGGCTTTCTACTGAAAAAAGCCGATGCCGCAGATGGCACCGGCTCAGAAGATCAGATTCAGCTGTTCAGGGCGCTGTCCACAGCACTGGTCAGGTCTGCGGTGCACTCGTTGGAGGCAATCACCATGACCACACGGTCGCCCTTGGAGGAGATGATGGCGTTTTCCACGTTGCTCTGTGCCTGTGCAAACTCGGCGTAGTTGCCGTAGAAAGCCACCTGATCCTGCTTGTAGCTCTCCAGCGCGGTCACCACGTCCTGTGCCTTGCCGGAAACAGCTTCCACCACCAGCACAAGACCGGCATCGCCGTTGTCGTTGCTCTTTACGCCCTTGTAGGCGGCAACGTCCTCAGCCTTCAGTCCGAAGTCGTACTCGATGTTCATGGCAGTGATCTCGAACTGGTTGGAGATGGGGTCAGCAGCCAGCAGAGTCTCCACGGCGCTGTCCAGCTCGGCAGTGCCGTTTTCAGCGGTATCCGCTGCCGGAGAGGCAGTGCTGGAAGCCGGTACAGAGGCAGCGGCGCTGGATACAGAAGATGCCGCGGAAGAAGCGCTGCCGCCGCAGCCGGTCAGGGCAGCGGCCAGCACGGCACTGACGGCGATCACAGAGAGTTTTGTGCGGTTTATCATAAAATATTCCTTCTTTTGTTGAATTCATTTGTCGGGGTGCGGGGCTGCGCCGCGCACACGGGCAGACTGTATTTATCTTACCATAACAGCAGGTAAATTGCAACGCACCCCGCAGGGTTTTCCGGCAGTTTTCATTGGATTTTAACCGGTCACGGTCTCCCCGGCGGCAATGCGCTGCAAAACGGCTACCGCGTCCTCCAGACACAGGCCGCTCTGGTTGAGCAGGGCGGCGTTTTCCGCGCCCACATAGCGCCAGTGCCACGGCTCGTAGGTGATGCCGGTCACGCTTTCGGCTTCCTTGGGGTAGCGCAGGATAAAGCCGTACTGCTCTGCATTCTCGCACAGCCAGCGGAAGGCGGCAGTGTCGGCAAAGCCGGTGTCAAGGGTGGTATGCTCCGGGCTGTTCAGGTCGGCGGCAAGGCCGCAATTGTGCTCCGAGCAGCCCGGCGGGTTTACGATGGTAGCGGCCTTTTCCCGGGCGGCGGCTTCGCTCAGACCCTTGTTGCGGTAGTACTGGGTCTTGTTGTCGTACAGCTTTTTCTGGTAGCTGACGCTGCGGTAGCCGCTCTGCATCCGAACGTCCACCCCGTCCTTGGCGGCAGCGGCCTGCATGGAGAGAAAAGCATCGGCGGCTTCGGTCTGCAAAGTCTTGTTGATGGCGGTGGCCGAGCCGCATTCCTTGGTCTCGATGGGATAGTCCTCCGGCATCTTGTGGGTACGGCTCACAAGAATCATGCGGGGGTCATCCAGAATGGCCTGCGCCTGTGCGGCGGAAAGGGTGCTCTGCTGTGTGCCGTTCTCGGCGGGCTGCTGCACCGGGGCGTCGGGCAGGGCGCTTGCAGACTGCACAAGGCTTTCAGCGGGCTGTTCAAGGCTTTCGGCAGGCAGCTCCGGCAGCTGCGGCACCGCAGCTTTGCGGGTACAGGCATAGGCAGTACCGCCCGCCGCAAAGCAGGCCAGCGCCGTCAGGCAGAGTAGACGCCAGACGTGATGTTTATGGTGATGGGAAGAGTACATAGAACCTACCTTCTTTCACAAAAAAGGATAAGCACCCGCCGCCCCGGGCAGACTATCCGCAAAAGGGGGCGCGGGAAGATGAAAATGACAGCGCAGGAATACGCACGCCGGGTGCAGAAGGCAGGGCCGCACTCGCCGCTTTTGGCAGACTGCCTTTGGGCGTTCTGCGTGGGCGGCGGCATCTGCCTGCTGGGCGAGGGGCTGCGGCAGCTGTTTTTGCAGCAGGGCGCGGACGCCGAAGCGGCGGGCACCCTGACCAGCTGCACCTTGATTTTGCTGTCGGCGGTGCTGACCACGCTGGGCTGGTACCAGAAGCTGGCGGCAAAGGCCGGGGCGGGGTCGCTGGTGCCCATCACCGGCTTTGCCAACGCAGTGGTCAGCGCCGCCATCGAGTTTAAGGCTGAGGGACGTGTGCCGGGCACGGGAGCCAAGATGTTCCTCATCGCCGGGCCAGTCATCGTGTACGGCACGCTGGCGGCGGTGGTATACGGTGCGGTGCTGTGGCTTCTGGGGGCTTCTGCCTTATAATACGGAACAGCCCCGCCGGATATTGCAGCGCCACAGCACCAGTATAGCACGTTCCGGGGCATTTTTTGCAGGAAAGGAGAAATTTTTTATGACAGAGCGCCGGGGCGATACCCTGTTGTTCCATACACCGCCGGTCATCGCCGCACAGGCGGCGGCAGGCGGCAAAAAAGAGAGCGAGGGCCCGCTGGCGGCGGGCTTTGACGAATTGACCACCGACAACCGGCTGGGACAGCGCGGCTGGGAAGCTGCCGAAAAGCAGTTGCAGCTGCGGGCAGCGCGGCGCTGCCTGCAAAAAGCGGCTCTGCCCGCCGAGCGGGTAGACCTTGCGCTGGCAGGGGATTTGCAGGCGCAGTGCACCGCCTCCGGCTACGCGCTGCGGGAGCTGGGCGTGCCCTTTGCGGGGCTGTTCGGTGCGTGCAGTACCATGGCCGAGGCGCTGGCGCTGGGCGCGGCGCTGTGCAGCAGCGGGGCGGCACAGAACCTGCTGGCCATGACTTCCAGTCATTTCTGTGCGGCAGAGCGTCAGTTTCGCACCCCGCTGAGCTACGGCGCGGTGCGCACCCCTACTGCCCAGTGGACGGCTACCGCCGCCGGGTGCTGCCTGCTGCGCCCGGCAGGGCAGGGGGTGGGCATTGCCGCCGCCACCTTTGGGCGGGTGCAGGATTATAACATCAAGGATATCAACAACATGGGCGCAGCCATGGCACCGGCCGCCGCCGCCACGCTGCTGCATTATCTTGCCGATACCCATGCAGAGCTGCGGGATTTCGACTGCATCTATACCGGCGACCTTGGGCTGGTGGGCAGTCAGATGCTGCGGGAGCTGTTGGCGGCAGAGGGTCTGCTGCTGAAAAACCACGCGGACTGTGGCTGTCTGCTTTACGATGCCGAGGAGCAGCGGGTAAAAAGCGGCGGTTCGGGTGCGGGCTGCTGCGCCGCCGTGCTCTGCGCGCATATCCTGCCAAAGCTGCTGCGCCGCGGCAGCCGCCGGGTGCTGTTCATCGCCACCGGGGCGCTGATGAGCCAGACCACCTTTTTGCAGAAGGAGAGCATCCCGGCGGTGGCGCATTTGGTAGAGTTGACCGCGCCGGAAAAGGAGAGCTGAAATGAACTATCTGTGGGCATTTTTAATAGGCGGCGCCATCTGCGCGGTGGGGCAGCTGTTCATCGACCTGACAAAGCTTACCCCGGCCCGCATCCTGACCGGCTATGTGGTGGCGGGGGTGGTGCTCTCGGCGGTGGAGCTGTATGCGCCGCTGGCAGAGTTTGCCGGTGCGGGGGCGAGCGTGCCGCTGCTGGGCTTCGGGCATCTGCTGGCAAAGGGGGTGCGCACCGCCGTGGCAGAAAAGGGCGCCATCGGCATCCTGACCGGCGGGCTGACCGCTGCCTCTGCGGGCATCACCGCAAGCCTTGTCTGCGGCGTGGTGTGCAGCCTTGTGGGCAAGAGCCATGACCAGAACTGAACTGTTTTGCCCGCGCTGCTTCGCTATATTTTGCGCCCGGCGGCTGGTAAACTGGGGGCAAAACGGAGGTGAGGCGCATGAAACACAGCGGACAGACCGTATTGTGGGAGCTGTGGGCGGCGCTGTGTCTGTGCACGGCGTTGGTGCTGCCGCCGGGCAGCCCGTGGCTGCGCGAACCGGCACTTTTGTACCCGGGGCTTTCGCTGGCGGTGGCTGTGCCCGCCGCGTGGGCGGCGTGGTGGATGGCGGCGCCGCCGCAGCCCCTGCCGCCGGAGCAGCTGCTGGAACCGGTGCAGCGGCAGAGCCTTGCCGCGCTGTGCGGGGCATGACCCCGGAAAAAACAAAAACCCCTGTACCGGGTACCCGATACAGAGGTTTTGTTCGTCAATCAAACTGCGCGATCAAGCGTTCTTGTTAGCACGCTTTGCCATACGGCTGATCTTGCGGCTGGCGGTGTTCTTCTTGATGACACCCTTAGCGCGAGCCTTGTCGATCGCGGAAACAGCAGCCAGGACGGTTGCGTCCTTGTCAGCGGCATTCGCATCGATGGCAGCGTCTGCCTTCTTGACGACTGTTTTCAGGTTGGTCTTAATGGCCTTGTTGTGAGCCTGCTCTGCAGCAGCCTGCACGACGCGGTCCTTCTGAGATTTGATGTTAGGCATTCGTTCCACCTCCTTGGCTACCTATAACAGCGCACCCTATGATACCATATTTCGCGTACCAGCGCAAGCGTTTTTTTGATTTTTGTTTGGAAAAGTTTTATTTTTCCCATACTTTCCGGCAAGAAAGCGGGCTTTTGCCCCAAAAAGGAACGGAGAGTGTGGAAAATGCGTACTACGGATATGGCTGACGAGCTGTTCAGCGGCGCGGCGCAGCCGCTGCCCGCAGGGGTGCGGCTGGCTACCGCCCGCCACGGCGGGGTGACAGTGACGCGGGTGGAGATCGCCCGCGAGGGGCTCAGCCGCCCCCGGGGCAGGTATGTCACGCTGGAAATGCCCAGCGTCAGCGTGCTGGACGAGCGGGACGCTGCCGTTATCGAGGTGTGCGCCCGGGAGCTGCGCGCCCTGCTGCCGCCGGAAGGGCCGGTGCTGGTGCTGGGGGTGGGCAACCGCCGCATTACTGCCGATGCCCTTGGCCCGCGCACGGTGCAGCGCATCCTTGTCACTATGGGCGCGGGCACTGCCCCGCCGGTGCGGGGTCTGCGCCCGGTAGCAGCCGTTGCGCCCGGGGTGGCGGCAGCCACCGGGCTTTCCTTACAGCAGCTGGCGGCAGCGCTGGTGGGGCAGCTGCGTCCGGCGGCGGTGGTCTGCGTGGACAGTCTCTGCTCTGCCGAGGGGCAGCGGCTGGGGCGCACGGTGCAGTTTTCGGACTCGGGGCTTTACCCGGCGCAGGCCGACCATACCCGCCACCTGACCCGGGACACCCTAGGCGTGCCGGTGGTGGCGGCGGGCATCCCCACCCTGATGCAATCGCAGGAGGGCGCAGACCTTGTGGTCACGCCCCGCGCGCTGGATAGCGTCATCGCCCATGGCGCGGCGCTGCTGGCGGGCAGTGTCAACCGCGCCTTGCAGCCCCGCCTTACCGTGCAGCAGCTCTGCTGGCTGACGGGGTAGACGATTTGAAATGCCCTCCGCTTGCGCTCTGGGCATCAATAGCGGAAGAAATTTTTAAATTTTCGCGTTTGTCGCGCTCTGCGGAGCGCTCCAAACGCATTTTCACGGGAGGGGTCGTGGCGGCAAACGGCATTTGCAGCGCCGCTTGCTGTGCAAGCGCGGCGCTGCGGGAAAATACTGCGTTATCTTTGCGCCCCTCTCCGTAAAAAGGCAATTCTGGAAAATCCGCAGATTTTCCAGAATTGCGAAATAAAAATAATTTTTCCGCTGATCATGGCTAGAGCGCAGCGGAAGCCATTCTAAATCGTCCCACTGATCGGAAAGGAGGTCTTGCCATGCGCAGCAGAGAGCCTTGGCGTCTGCCTGCGGGGCAGAGCAGGGCAGTGCCCTTTTTGCAGGCTGCGGTGCTGTTTGCGGCGCTGTGCATCTTTGCCCGCAGCGCCGCGCTGGTGCTGGCGGCCTTTTTGGCAGCGCCGGTGCCCGCGGCGCAAACTTTGCTGCATCTGGGACAGCAGGCAGTGGAGAGCCGGGCGGCGGCAGAAGCGTCTGCGGAAAGCGTGCCGGAGGCTGCATCCGCGCCCTCTCCGGCGCAGGAAGCTGCCGCCCCGGTGCAGACCGAGGTGGAGCAGTATTTTGTGGCATTGCAGCCGGACGAAGCCCGCCCTGCCGATGCCGGTACGGTGACAGAGCAGCAGTTCGGGCAGGGCAGCGGCGAAAAGTACATTCCCTGCGGTGCGGGCAGCATCAAGAATAACACCCGGCAATCGGCGGCAGACATCGCCGCCGAGGCGGCGCAGCCCTTACCCTTTGCCATCGAAAAGGACAGCGCCGCGCCGCAGGTGCTCATCATGCACACTCACGCCACCGAGGACTACCGCCTTTCTGCCGGACTGTGGTTCACCCCCGGGGACGGGGCGCGCAGTACCGACCGCAGCATCAATATGTGCGCGGTGGGGCGGGTGATGGCCGATACCCTCAACGCGGCGGGCATCTGTACCCTGCACGACGAGACCCTGAACGATTACCCCAGCTACACCGGCAGCTACGCCAACAGCCGGGCGGTGGTGCAACAGTATCTGGCGCAGTACCCCAGCATCAAGGTGGTGCTGGACGTCCACCGCGACGCCATTGAGCGGGAAAACGGCACCCGCTGCGCCCCGGTGTGCACCATAGACGGGCGGCAGGCGGCGCAGGTGATGATCATCTGCGGGTGCGACAACGGCACCAGCGTGCAGCTGCCCGCATGGCGGCAGAACCTGCGCTTTGCCGCCGCGTGGGAACGCAGCATGGAAGCAAAATACCCCGGATTTACCCGCCCGGTGCTGTTCAGCTACCGGTTCTATAATCAGGATCTGACCACCGGCAGTCTGCTGATCGAGATCGGCGGGCACGGCAACAACCTAAATGAGGCCCTGTACGCCGGATATCTGGCAGCACAGGGCCTCGCGGATGCACTATTAAGTTGAATCAGCCGCCAAGGCTGGCGATCATGCTGTTTTTGGCAGACTGATAGTAGCTCCACGCTTCATCAGCCACGGTCTCAGGCTGGTTATACTCCCGCAGAACGCTGCGCATCTCGCTGACCACCGAGGAGACGGCACTGTCGTAGGTGCTCTCCACCGCGGAGAGATGCTTGTAGGCGATGCTGAACTTATTGCCGAGGGTGCGCTCAGAGGCGGGCAGGGCGTGGTATTCGTCCTTTGCGCTCTGGATGGCACTACTGACATCCGACCGTGCTGCGGCCTCCAGCGAATACAGCTCGCTCATCAGCGAGGAGATCTTGGCGTCGCACTCGGGGTTGGGCGGGTCGTACTCGTGGTCACTGGGAGTGCTGCTGTCCGATGCGCCGGACTGGGAGGTGTTTCCATAGGCGGGCAGCCAGTCGCCGAACATAAATTTGTTGTACCCGGCAATGAATTCCTCTTTGGTGCAGCCGCTCAGCAGAGCGGCCAGTGCGCAGCTGACCACGGCGAGGGTCAAAAGACGGATAGCGCGGTGTGTGTGCTTCATGATCTCCTCCAGAATGCGTTTTTGCGGAATACCGCTTTTTTCCAGTTTACCAGAGAAAAGGCGTTCTGACAAGAAAAAACACAGAATTTTAACCGATGCCGCACAGTAAGGTTGACAAAATGCCGCCAACGTGCTATTTTAGAACAACAAATGCAAGGAACGGGAAAAGTAGCGCGGGCCGTCCGGCCCAGAGAGTGCGGCACAGCTGAGAGCCGCGCCCGTGCGCCGCGTGAACGAACACCCGGGAGCAGCAAGCTGAACACGGCAGCGCGTCTGCCGCTAAGTAGGTGCGCCGCAGGTCCAGCGTTACAGGGACAGCGCTTAAACAAAGAGCGCGTGAGCGACCGGACACTTCCGGTAATTCAGGTGGCACCGCGGACATTACAAGACAGCTTGTTCGCCCTGAACTTTCAGGGCAAAAGCTGTCTTTTATTTTTTATTTTTGGCTTTGTCTGCGGGCACCCCGGTGCCCGCAGACAAAACAGAGGATCGAGCCTCTTTATACAGAGGACGAAAAGGAGAACTATTATGGAACGTACCGAGATCCTTTCGCTGTTCAAGAACACCCCGGCGGACGGCACCGAGATCACCGTCTGCGGCTGGGCAAAGAACATCCGCGACTCCAAGAACATCGGCTTCATCGCCCTGTCGGACGGCGGCTGCTTCAAGACCCTGCAGGTGGTGCTGGAAGCCGGCAAGCTGGCAAATTACGATGAAGTCATCCACACCGGTCTATACAGCAGCCTGCGCATCAAGGGCAAGCTGGTGCTCACCCCGCAGGCAAAGCAGCCCTTTGAGCTGAACGCCGAGAGCGTGGAGATCCTGGGCGACTGCCCCGCCGACGAGTACCCCCTGCAGAAAAAGAAGATGAGCATGGAGTATCTGCGCACCATGCCCACCCTGCGCCCCCGCACCAACACCTTCAACGCCGCTTTCCGCGTGCGCAGCGTGGCAGCCTACGCCATCCACAAGTTCTTCCAGGAGAACGGCTTTGTCTACGCCCACTCTCCGCTGATCACCGCCTCTGACTGCGAGGGTGCCGGCGAGATGTTCCGCGTGACCACGCTGGATCTGGACAATGTGCCCAAGACCGAGGACGGCGCTGTGGATTACAGCCAGGACTTCTTTGAAAAGCCGGTCAACCTGACCGTTTCCGGCCAGCTGGAAGCCGAGGCCATGGCCATGGCATTCGGCAAGGTGTACACCTTTGGCCCCACCTTCCGCGCCGAGAAGAGCTTTACCACCCGCCACGCCGCCGAGTTCTGGATGATCGAGCCGGAGATGGCTTTCTGCGACCTGAACGGCTACATGGACAACGCCGAGGCTATGATCAAGTACGTCATCCGCTATGTGCTGGACAACTGCCCGGACGAGATGGCCTTCTTCAATCAGTTCATCGACAAGGGCCTCATCGAGCGTCTGGAGCTGGTGGCAAACAGCGATTTCGCCCGCATCAGCTACACTGAAGCCATTGAGATCCTGGAAAAGAACAACAAGAAGTTCCAGTATCCTGTGGAGTGGGGCGTGGATATCCAGACCGAGCACGAGCGCTACCTGACTGAGGTGGTGTACAAAAAGCCGGTCTTTGTCACCGACTACCCCAAGGAGATCAAGAGCTTCTACATGAAGCAGAACGCCGACGGCAAGACCGTGGCAGCAGCGGATATGCTGGTGCCCGGCATCGGCGAGCTGATCGGCGGCAGCCAGCGTGAAGAGGACTACGGCAAGCTGGTGGCACGCATGGACGAGCTGGGCATGGACAAGACCAACTACGAGTGGTACCTGAACCTTCGCAAGTTCGGCGGCGTGGAGCACGCAGGCTACGGCTTGGGCTTTGAGCGCATGATCATGTACCTCACCGGCATCCA
>CAKTCK010000015.1 GCA_934539245.1 uncultured Faecalibacterium sp. | reverse complement strand
GCCAAGTGGTAAGGCAAGGGTCTGCAAAACCCTCATCCACCAGTTCAAATCTGGTCGTCACCTCCAAAAGATTCCCGGAAGCTTCGGCTTCCGGGATTTTTTGTTTTGCGCTGTCCCTTGCCGGGGGCGGGACGATTTAAAATGCGCGTGCGCGCCGCATTCCAAACCGTTCTCTCAGAACCGCAGCCGCATCTGATACCACACCACACCGCCGTGGGTGGAAGCGGAAACGCCCTCGTTCACAAAGCCGAACTTTGCGTAATAGTGCAAAAGCTTTTCCTTGCAGGTCAGCACAAGCCCCTTGCGCCCCTGCGCGCGGGCATCTGCGATGGCTCTTTGCAGCAGCAGCCCGGCATAGCCCCGGCGGCGGCAGCGCGGGAGGGTGTTCACCCCAAAGATCATCTGCCATGCGCCGTTTTCATTATGCAGGGCGGCATCTGCGTACATCTCATCGGTCAGGTCGGGCGTGTCGGTGCAAAAGCCGTCCACAAAGGCTACCAGCTCCCCCTGCTCAAACAGCAGCCAGAAATGGTTGGCATAGTGTGCCAGCCGCCCAGCAAATTCCTCTGCTGTGGCAGCCTCCGCTGCCGGAAAACACGCCGCCTCCACGGCGGCAATGGCGTGCAGATCATCCATAGTCGCATTGCGTATCTCCATGGTATCTCCCCTTTCTTTCTCAGTGCTACCAGTGTAACACAGCTGCCGCGCAAAGGCAAAGTGTTTGCATCTGTTCCCTGTCCGTGTTACAATGGCTATACTACGTTTGGAAGGGAGTTGAAACGCCATGCCTACCGAAAACCGCACTACCTTAACGCCGGACACCCCGGTGCGCTACCTGAAAGGGGTCGGCCCCAAAACCGCTGAGCGGTTCGAGAAGCTGGGCATCGTGACGCTGGCAGACCTGCTGTGCCACTACCCCCGGCGGTACATCGACTTTTCCAAGCCCTACTCCATCGCGGAGGCTCCCGCCGACACCGAATGCGTAGTGAAGGCCGAGGTATTTGCAAAGCCCGGCGGGCGCATTTTGCCGGGCGGGCGGCGCATGGAGCGCATCACCGCCGGGGACGATGTAGCCAGTCTGGAGATCACATGGTTCAACAACCCCTACGCCACCCAGAAATTGCAGCTGGGGCAGGAATACTATTTTCAGGGCATCGTCACCGGCGGGATGCTGCGCCGTCAGATGGTCAATCCGCAGGTGCGCACCGCTGAACAAATACAAGCCGCACCCTTTGAAGCCATTTACCCCCAGACCGAGGGGCTACCCAGCAGCACCATCTCCCGCTGCATCCGACAGCTTTTGCCCCACGCGGAGCTGCTGCCCGACCCGCTGCCGCCGGAGATGCTGCAAAAATACCGTCTGCTCCCCAAGGCCGAGGCGGTGCGCGCCATCCACTGCCCTGCCACCGAGGAGCAGGCCGCTGCGGCGCGGCGGCGGCTCATCTATGAGGAGCTGCTGGTGCTGCAATTGGGGATTGGGCGGATGCGCAGCCGGGGCGCTGCCGCCACCGGGGCTCCCATGCGCCGCGCCGACCCTTCCCTCTTCTGGCAGAGCCTGCCCTTTGCCCCCACCGGGGCGCAGCGCCGCGCGGTGGAAGAAATTTTAAACGATATGGCTGGTGAAACCGCCATGAACCGCCTGTTGCAGGGCGATGTGGGCAGCGGCAAAACGCTGGTGGCTGCTGCCGCCATCTGGGCGTGCATCCGGGCGGGGTATCAGGCCGCGCTGCTGGCACCTACCGAGATTCTGGCCGCGCAGCACGCCGAAGGGCTCAACCGGCTGCTTGCACCCTTCGGGATGCGGGTCGCCCTGCTGACCGGCGGCATGAAAGCCGCCGCCCGCCGCACAACACTGGCCGCCATCCGCAACGACGAAGCCGACCTTGTGGTGGGCACCCACACCCTGATGAGCGAAGGGGTGGAGTTTGTCCGGCTGGGTCTGGCTGTCATTGACGAGCAGCACCGCTTTGGGGTGCGCCAGCGCGGTGCACTGGCGGAAAAAGCCTCAAACCCGCACCTGCTGGTCATGAGCGCTACCCCTATCCCCCGCACGCTGGGGCTGCTGATTTACGGCGATCTGGATATCTCCATTCTGGACGAGCTGCCCCCCGGGCGCACCCCGGTCAAGACCCGGTGCATCACCGGCAAGCGGCGGCAGGACCTGTACCGCTTTCTGGACAGCGAGATTGACAAAGGGCGGCAGGTGTATCTGGTCTGCCCCGCCATCGAGGATGTGCCGGACGGCGGGCTGAACGCCGTCAAGACCTACTACGAGGACATTGCCAAAACACTGCTGCCCGACCGCCGGGTGGGGCTGATGCACGGCAAGCTGAAACCCAAGGAAAAAGCCGCCGTCATGGAGGATTTCAAGGCCGGGCGGCTGGACGCACTGGTGTCCACCACCGTCATCGAGGTGGGCGTGGACGTGCCCAACGCCAGCGTGATGGTGATCGAAAACGCCGAGCGCTACGGCTTGAGCGCCCTGCACCAGCTGCGTGGGCGGGTAGGACGCGGTGCCGCCGAGAGCTGGTGTTTCCTTGTCAGCGACAACACCAGCGAAGCCGTACAGAAGCGGCTGAAATTTCTCTGCTCCACCACCGACGGCTTTGCCGTGGCGCAGTACGACCTGGAGACCCGCGGCCCCGGCGACTTTTTCGGCAGCCGCCAGCACGGTCTGCCCACCTTACAGATCGCCGATTTGATGAACGACACCCGCACCCTGCACGCCGCCCAGAGCGAAGCCGCCGCCCTGCTGGCCGCCGACCCGCTGCTGGAAAGCCCTGCGCACGCTTTGCTGGCTGCGCAGGTGCAGCAGATGTTCGACAAGGCCGGGCCGATGAACTAAAAAAGCGCTGTCACACGAAAAACTCGTGCGGCAGCGCTTTTTTCACGCTTCTTTACTCCCAACGATCTTTTGCAGAATGCGGGTGGTCAGGGTATCCACCTTTTCTTCCAGTGCGGGCAGGCGCAGCAAGCGGTAGAGCCGTTGATACACGGCATCCACCGCGTAGCCAGCCACGGCGATCAGTAGTACTGCACCGGTCAGGTAAGCCAGCGAGGGCAGCAGCGCCCCGCCGAACCGGGGCAGGTCTACCCACTGCCACAGCAGCGCCCGGGTAAAATTGCTGTCGTGCAGCAGATACACCCCGAAGGACAGCGGTGCCAACCGTAAGACCCAGTGCCGCCAGTAGTCCGAACGAATGCGGATATTCTGGAACAGCAGAAACAGCGCTGCCGAGGCAACGACCGTAGCCAATGCCTGATAGCCGCTGGCGGTATTCACAAAGCCGTTCAGGTGCAGGACGTTTTCCACCCGCAGTGCCAGCATCCGGTTGAAAAGTCCTGCTGCCGAAGCTGCCAGATACGCCAGCAGGCACAGCCCGCTGGGCACAACCACCTTGTATTTACGGAAATAGGCGGCAATAAAATACAAAGTGTAGAACCAGATAAAGCTGTAACCGTTATTCACAAAGGTCTCATCCGTTGCCCAGTAGAACAGCGTGCCCCACATGCTCTGCAGCAGCAAAGCCACCAGCAGCAGCGTTTTGTATTGCCGCCGGTCAAAGCTTTGCACCACTGTGTTCAGCACCGGCACCGAGAGGTACATCAAAAAATAGGCCGAGGCGAACCAGTAGTCGTTGGAAGTAAGGGGCAGCAGCGCCCGGAGGAGCTTTGCCGCTGAAAGCGGGACTGCCCCTGCCCTGACCGCAATGCAAAAGGTGAGCATGGAATAAAACCACACCTGTGCTCCGATGCGGAACAGCCGCCCTGCGCGGACAGCCCCCTTGCGCTCCGACAGATAATAGCCGGAAAGCATCACGAAACAGTTGGTGGATACACGCGCCAGAATAAACAGCAGCCAATATATCCAGAAAGCTGCCGTTCCCTGCGGTGCCGCGCTGCCCAGCCCGCCGTGCCCGATGCCGTGCATCAGCACGATCATCACCATGCTGAGAATGCGCATCGTTTCAAAGCCGCTATGCCGTTGCCGCTGTTCCATACCCCGTTTTCCCCCTTTATTATTTTTCCCCTGTTTCCAATTGCCGCAAAGCCTGCCGTACCTGCTGCTCCGGGCGCAGCCACGTTTGATAGTAGTCCGCATTGTGCTGCGCCATAGCCAAAATCGCCGCCGGGTCTGCCAGCAGCTGCCGCAGCTGCTCTTCACACTCCGCCGGGGACGTATACGTTTTGTAGTTTTTTCCTTCCGCAAAACCGCCCGGCAAGGTGTACCGCAGCGGCTCAGTGACGATAGCGCGCCCCGCCGCCACATACTCGCTCAGCTTCCAACCGGTAGAGCCGTGCAGTCCGGTAGAAGCTACACAGATCTCCGTGTGCTGCATCCGGTGCAGGTAGGCACGCTTGCCGGTCAGCTTGTCCGGCAGAATCAGCTCCGGGCACAGCCGCCGGGCGCAGGCATTGTCGGACACGCCGCCGGTGAACTGCGCCGGGAAGGCGCTTTGCAGCCGGTGCAGCAACTCAATGCGATCGGCGTTCACCTGCCGCCACTCTGCCTGCAGTTCCGGGTATTGCCGCACCGCCGGCTCCTCCGGGTCCCACAGACGGGTCAGAAAGAGGATGCGCGGCTTTTTGCGTACCCGGGTCATCCGGGCTTCAAAGTCCTTCGGGTAGCAGCGAGTGGAAAGTGCCCACTGCTTCAGGCGGCTCTTTGCGCTGCGCTCTGCATCCAGTGGCGACCCCGGGCAGGTAACGTAGTAGTTCAGACCCAATGGCCGCATCTTTGCGGGGATATCGCCCGGGAACTGCCGATTCTTCTCTGCCGAAAAAGAGCGTTTGAACACCACATCCGCCCGGTGGAACAGTGCCAGCACCGCCTCCGGGTCATTGTAGAAGTAACCGTCCATCAGGTCGAACACCACCGTGCGGCCGTCGATTTCTGTTTCCAGCAGCGCTTCCCGGGCAATGGGGCTGCCCTGCCGCTCGTCCTGTACCCGCAGGGTCAGTTCCCCGCGCTTTGCCAGCAGGGTAAAGCCCGCCAGAATTCCGCTGATGTGCGCCGCCCCCTCCCGGGTGGCAAGTTTTACTGTAACTTCCATGTTCCCTCCCGTCAGCGGAACAGCCCGGTGCGCCGCTCACCCATGGGGATGACATCGCAGAACACGCACCGGCTCTTGGTGGAAAGCTGCGCATCCTTGTGATAGCAGCCGAAAAACCATTTTTCGTAGGTCAGCTTGAGCAAAATCTCGTCCAGAAACAGGTGCAGACGGTTGCTCTCGCCAAGGGCAAGGGCAGTAAAATCCAAAAATCTGCTTGGTGCATCGTGGGTCAGCACATAATCTACCTTGTAGTCTACCGCCTTCAGATTGCGGCGGCAGGTGTCGTACTCCTCGTCACTGGGCATCTCCTGCTTCCACCAGTTCACGCCCGGCTCCCGGTCATCCTTATCCTGACTTTCCGCGCCGCCGAAGCAGAGATAGGTTTTGCCCTCCAGCTCCAGCACGCTGCCCCGGCACACATGGTACACGTTGCCGCCAAGGCTCTGCACCCTGCCGCCGAACAGCTCTGTCTCCGGGTACTGTGCCAGCAGGTCGTAATTTTCGTGGCTTCCGTCCAGAAACAGCACCGTGTAGGGGCGCTTGCGCAGCCAGTCCAGCCGCTTGTGCTCCTCGGCGCTGCCGTCCCACACAAAGCCGAAATCCCCCAGCACCACCACGGTGTCCTTCTTGCCCAGCCAACGTAGCTTGCCCTGTTTGAAGCGCTGGATATCGCCGTGGGTGTCCCCTGTAAGATATACCATTCCTGCCCTCCCTGCCGGAGCGAAAGAACGGTGTAAAACACCGCAAGGCTCTTGTAACACCCCGGCAAACCTGTTATTATTATAGAACACAGCACTTTTGCTGCAAAATTGATTTTCCGGCGCGCTGCACAGCGCAGCCTTATTTAGTATATTTTATCGCTTTTTAAAGGAATTGTCCACATGAAACGTATTTTTTCACTGGTTCTTTCGCTTGTATTTCTGCTCAGCTGCCTTGTGCTGCCCGCCGGGGCCATGTTCGACCCCAGCCCGGTGTATCAGGTGCAGGCTGCAAGCGCCTATATCGTGAACACGGATACCAACATCATCGTCTATGATAAGGACAGTACAAAACAGGTATCTGCCGGTGGTCTGACCAAATATATGACTCTTGCCGTGCTGCTGACCAACTACGCCGACCAGCTGGACAGCACCTTCCAGATGCCCTTTGCCATCTCGGACTACGTTTTCAAGACTGACAACGCGGATATGCGCTCCAACGAGACTTTCACCTATCGGGAAGCCATGTACGCCATGCTTACCCGCAACGCCAACGAGGCAGCCATGGGTCTGGCGTACACCCTTTCCGGCGGAGATCTGGACGGCTGGGTAGCGCAGATGAATACCCTATCCCAGCGCATCGGCACCACTGCCAGCAATTGGACGGACGCCTGCGGCATCGACAGCGGCAACACCACCTGCGCCGTGGATATGTACCTGATTCTTCGTTACCTGATGAGCTTTGACGCCTTTGTGGAGGTGTCCGGTGCGCCCAGCTTTACCATGCCCGCCAAGGAGAAGCACCGCTCTTCCTCGGTGCTGGTCAGCCAGAACGCCGCACTGAGCAAGGGCAGCGGCGGCAGCTACTACCGCAGCGCCATGCAGGGCGGTATGTGCAGCGTAACCGCCTTTAAAAACGATACCGGCACCCAGAGCTATGTTTCGTGGGGCAACAAGGACGGTGCCACCTATATCTTCTGCGTGATGGAAAGCCCCGACAGCTGCGATACCCTTGGCTACGCCAACCGCCGCCCTGCCCTGTTCGAGACGGTCAAGCTGATGGACTGGGTATTTGACAGCTTTTCCATTCAGGCTGCGCTGGACCCCGACCTGACAATTGCAGAGCTCCCGGTCAAGTATTCCTCCGATACTGACACTTTGCAGCTTTACCCCAACGACAGCATGATGACTCTGCTGCCCTCCACCAGCGACGGCACTGTCACCCAGAAATACTTCCATCTGCCGGACTATGTTTGCGCCCCCATCCAGCAGGGCGATGTGGTAGGCACGGTGGAGCTGAAGCTGGCAGGCGAGACCATCGGCGTGGTGGAGCTGATTGCCGGGCAGGACGTAGCCCGCAACCCGCTGCTGTTCGGGGTGGACAAGGTGAAGGAGTTCTTCACCAGTCTGTACCTGAAAGTGGTGCTGGTGCTCAGCCTGATCGCCGCCCTGATCTACGGGCTATGGCTGCTGTGCGCCAACTGGAACCGCCGCAAACCCACCAAAAAGATCCACCGCCGCTATTAAGCAGACGCAAAAATGCCCCGGCAGCCGCAAAGGCCGCCGGGGCATTTTAGTTGCGCCAGCAGGAGTCGAACCTACGATGGGGGAGTCAAAGTCCCCTGCCTTACCGCTTGGCGATGGCGCATCGTGCAGTTAAGTATAGCATATTTTCTGCCGTTCCACAAGAGGCACCTTGCATTTTTGCAGCTTTTTTCCCGCAGCGTCGGCTGCATTTGCGGCTGTTTTTGTATTTCCTGCCATGTTTTTTGTAAACGACAAGTTTTGAAGGATTTGATTTTCAAAAAATGCGGTCTGTCGGGTTGCAAAACGCATCTTGCAAGGGAGAAAATTATTTTTTTCATGTTTTTTATTATTTTTTCAGCCAAAAGCTGTATTTTTTGTTGCGGTTCTGGTAAACTGGATGTGATAAAAATAGATTGAAGAAACTTCTCCGCTGTCCGGGCTGCGCCCGGGTGGGGCAGTGTCTCCATCTTTGTGAAGGAAAGCGAGGGATCTCATGAAAAAATTCCTGAAAACGCTGGTGGTCGGGCTCTGCCTGTTCACCCTGCTGTGCTGTGCGCTGCCGGCTGCATTTGCTGCCGGCAATACTTCAGGGAGCAAAAACGAAGAGAAGGTGTACGCCATTGGTATGGATGCTCAGGGCGGCATCTGCTCTACCGTGGTAATCTACACGAACCTGTCCGGCAAACTGGAGAGCACGCCCGAACAGCCTACCATGACGGGCTACACCTTTGACGGCTGGTACACCGAGCCGGTGGGCGGCAGCAAAGTGACCACCTCCACCGTGTTCACCTCCGATGCCACCATCTACGCTCACTGGATCGCCAAGGCCGGTGCCTCTACCGTGCCGCAGCCCTCCACCCAGCCCTCTGCCGTTCCGTGGCAGAAATATGCAGGGCCTGCACTGGTAGCCGGTGCCCTGCTTACCACCCTGCTGGTTGCCACCATGTTCTGAATGCTGCCGTAAAGTACAATGATACCAATGAAGAAAGGGATTTTACCATGACTACTTCTACCATGAAACTGCCCGCCAACTACGCCGCAATCGATGCCGAGGAGATGACCTATCTGGACGGCGGTGCCAGCAACGCTTATCAGGCCTTTCTGGACGTTGGCAAGGTGTTCAACTACATCGCCCGCATCTTCTCCGGTGCAAGCTCCATCATCAACAACGTCAACGTCATCTATCAGTCCTTTGTCTCGCTGAACAGCCTGCTGAGCAGCTTTGGCAAGTAAGAGGCTAAACCCGAAGTTTGGATACAGCTCCCCCTTCGGGGGAGCTGGCGAACGCAGTGAGCCTGAGAGGGTATCACGCAAAAGAGCCGCCGTACAATCTGTACAGCGGCTCTTGTTTTATGCAGTCTGTATTAGGTTTTTACTGCTGCTGAGCGGCCTTTTTGGCTTCCAGTGCCAGAATGGCGTCGCGGCGGCTCAGATTGATGCGACCCTGCTGGTCGATGTCGGTCACCTTGACCACGATGGCATCGCCCACGGCAACCACGTCCTCTACCCGCTCCACACGCTTGGTATCCAGCTTGGAGATGTGCACAAGGCCTTCCTTGCCCGGGGCGATCTCCACAAAGGCACCAAAGTTCATCAGGCGGGTCACCTTGCCCTTGTAGATGGCACCGATCTCGGGGTCCTCCACAATGGTCTTGATGGTGAAGATGGCGCGCTTTGCGTCCTCCTGATCCACGGCGGAGACGAACACATGGCCGTCCTCCTGCACGTCGATCTTGCAGTTGCAGGTGGCGCAGATGTCCTGAATGACCTTGCCGCCCTTACCGATCACGTCCTTGATCTTGTCGGTGGGGATCATCATGCTGAACATCTTGGGTGCCCAGCGGCTCAGCTCCTGACGGGGCTCAGCGATCACCGGCTTGATGATCTCGTCCAGAATATACAGGCGGCCCTTGCGGCACTTCTCGAAAGCCTCGGCAATGATATCGTAGGTCAGGCCGTCGATCTTGATGTCCATCTGGATGGCGGTAATGCCTTTGCGGGTGCCGCCGACCTTAAAGTCCATATCGCCGTGGAAGTCCTCCACGCCCTGAATGTCCAGCATGGTCATCCAGCGCTCGCCCTCGGTGATCAGGCCGCAGGAGATACCGGCAACAGGTGCCTTGATGGGCACGCCTGCGTCCATCAGTGCCAGCGTAGAGCCGCAGATGGAAGCCTGAGAGGTGGAGCCGTTAGAGCTGAGCACCTCGGACACGCAGCGGATAGTGTAGGGGAACTCCTCCAGAGAGGGCAGCACCGGCACCAGAGCACGCTCGGCCAGTGCGCCGTGGCCGATCTCGCGGCGGCCGGGGCTGCGCGGTGCGCGTGCCTCGCCCACAGAGTACGGCGGGAAGTTATAGTGGTGGATATAGCGCTTGGTCTGCTCGTCGGTCAGGTCATCCATCAGCTGGTTGTCCTTGGTGCCGCCCAGCGTGCAGGTGGTAAGCACCTGCGTCTGGCCACGGGTGAACATACCGGAGCCGTGCACGCGGGGCAGAATGCCCACCTCAGCGGCCAGCGGGCGGATCTCGTTGATGCCGCGGCCGTCCACGCGCTTGCCGTCGTCCAGCAGCCAGCGGCGCACCACGAACTTCTGCATTTTGTAGCTTACCAGATCCAGATCGGCAGCGGACAGGTCGGGGTATTCCTCGGCGATCTTGTCCATGATGGGCAGCAGGGCTGCGTCACGCACGTTCTTGTCGTCGGTGTCCATAGCGGCCTTGAAGTCGTCCAGATACTTGTTCTGGATGGCGTGGAACACGTCCATGTCCAGACCCACCACCTGGAAGTCGATCTTCGGCTTGCCGCGCTCGGCCACGATCTTGTTGATGAACTCGATGATCTTCTTGATCTCAACGTGTGCGGTCTTGATGGCGGTCAGCATGGTGTCCTCATCCACCTCGTTGGCGCCGGCCTCGATCATCACGATCTTGTCCATGGTAGCGGCAACGGTCAGGGCAAGGTCACTCACTTTGCGCTGCTCCTGCGTGGGGTTCAGCACGATCTCGCCGTCAACCAGACCCACCTGCACGCCGCCGATGGGGCCGTTCCACGGGATATCGGACACGGCGGTCACCAGAGAAGCGCCGATCATACCAGCGATCTCGGGGCTGCAATCCGGGTCAAGGCTCATGACGGTCATGGTGATGCACACGTCGTTGCGCATCTCCTTGGGGAACAGCGGGCGCATGGGGCGGTCCACCACACGGCTGGTCAAGATGGCGCGCTCGCCGGGGCGGCCCTCACGGCGCATAAAGCTGCCGGGAATGCGGCCTGCGGCGTAGAGCTTTTCCTCGTACTCCACATTCAGCGGGAAGAAATCCACGCCCTCGCGGGGCTTGGGGCTCATGACCACGTTGCACATCACGCAGGTCTCGCCGTAGCGGATCAGTGCGCTGGCATTGGACAGGCCGCACATCTTGCCCATTTCAACCTTGAACGGGCGGCCGGCCAACATGGTTTCGTAGACCTTGAAGTTGTCAAAGGTCTCTTTGCGGGAACCAAATTCGATTGCCATTGTTTCTGCCTCCTTGTTTTTCGGATCGTTCTATCCAAAAAGCTGTGGCGTGCGCATTATAGCAATAAATCCAGCGCCCCTGCCCGCAGGCACAGGCGTTCGATTTACTGCTGCAATACGCTGCCACCGCTATTTTGTGCGCATGGGATACATGGAGCTATACATAAAGCAAAGGGCAGGTACCATTGCGGTACCTGCCCTCCGTTAAAATTACTTACGCAGACCCAGAGTTGCGATCAGAGCACGGTAACGCTCGATGTCCTTCTTCTGGAGATAAGCCAGCAGATTGCGGCGACGGCCAACCATCTTCAGCAGACCGCGGCGGCTGTGGTGATCGTTAGGGTTCTTCTTCAGGTGCTCGTTCAGCTCGTTGATATGAGCGGTCAGCAGAGCGACCTGAACCTCGGGGGAGCCAGTGTCCTTCTCGGTCAGAGCGACTTTGGCCATAACTTCCTGCTTATTCATAATACAGTACCTCTTTCAAGTAATTTATCTGCCTATGGCACAGCGGCGGGAAACGGTTCTCCCAAAAGCGGGCATACTCCCAGCCCCGTGCCACGGTAACAGATACAGTATACCAGATTGCACAGCAGATTGCAAGAAGATTTTTGTCTGCAAACCTTAATTTTTTACAATGCCGCCCCAGTACAGCTGCACCTCCGGCAGCTTCTTTTTGCGCAGCAAAAACAGGGTGGGGATCAGGTACACCGCCACCGAAAGCAGCCGCGAAGCATCGTAGCCGCTCACACTCTCGGCCACGCTGGTGGTGCCGTACAGCCCGCCGATGAGCATGGCGGCAATGTCCATGGCGCTGTGCAGGAACACCGTCACCCACAGATTGCCGGTGCGGAAGTAGATGGCGGCCAGCATCACGCCCAGCGAGGCCGCAAACACGCACTGCATCAGCACACCAAAGGGTGCCGAGCCGAGCAGATTGCTCAGGTGCGCCGCACCAAACAGCACACCGGACACAAGGCAGGCTTTCCACACCCCGGCGCGGGCGGTGCCGTAGCGTTCCAGCAGGGTCTGGGCAATGATGCCCCGGAACACCAGTTCCTCGGCCACGCCCACAAGGATCATGTTCAGCATAAAGGTCAGGATGCGGGGCAGCGGCAGCAGCGGCGTATCCGGGCGGTTAAAGGCCAACGTCCCGCAGGTTGTGTACCCGATGAAGAACAGCGGATACATGCCCACCAGCAGTCCGTTCAGAAAGCCGCAGCCGCGCCGTCGCAGCAGGTCCAGCCTGCCGGTGCGCGCCAGCAGCAAAAGCGCCACCGCCAGCCCGACAACCTCCTGCACAGAGCCCAGCAGATAGCCGTCCATGGTGTCAAAATCCGCGCCTGACACTGCCAGCACAATGGTAGCCAACAGGCTGAACACGACCATACTGCCAAGGAACAGCACCTCAGACAGGACACAGTAAAGAATGGGGTGCGCGGTGCGCAGCCGTTTGAGCATAAGTATAGCCCTCCCTATCAATGATAGCCCTATTCTACCACGATTCCCCCAAAAGCGATAGGGCGAAAATAAAGTGTGCCACCGGGAGATCGGGGTTCTGTGAACGGCTTGCAGCATCTTTTTACAGAAAGTTCATGTAAAAACGAGCTAAAATAGCCTTGCAGATTTGACGTGTCTGCCGCTTTGGTGTATCATATATTTGTATTGTTATGCGCGATTCCGGGCGCATCACAGCCCGATTTTTAAGATTTATGAGGTGTTACCTATGTCCCTTGTTGAAAAACTTTTTGGCAGCTTCTCCGACCGGGAACTGAAAAAAGTGAACCCCATCACCAAACAGGTGCTGGCACTGGAGCCCAAGTATCAGGCCATGTCCGATGCCGACTTACAGGCGCAGACTGCCGCATTTAAGCAGCAGCTGGCCGAGGGCAAAACGCTGGACGACATTCTGCCGGATGCTTTTGCCGTCTGCCGCGAAGCCGCATGGCGCGTGCTGGGCATGAAGCACTTCCCTGTGCAGGTGACCGGCGGCATTGCCCTGCACCGCGGCGATATTGCCGAGATGCAGACCGGTGAGGGCAAGACCCTTGTGGCTACCCTGCCCGCCTACCTGAACGCCCTGACCGGCGAGGGGGTGCATATCGTTACCGTCAACGACTATCTGGCCAAGCGCGACAGCGAGTGGATGGGCAAGCTCTACCGCTGGCTGGGACTGACCGTGGGTCTGATCGTGCAGGGCATGGACGGCGACGCCCGCCGGGCCGCCTACAACGCCGATATCACCTACGGCACCAACAACGAGTTCGGCTTTGACTACCTGCGCGACAACATGGTGACCTACAAGGCCAACATGGTGCAGCGCGGCCATGCCTACGCCATCGTGGACGAGGTAGACTCCATCCTGATCGATGAGGCCCGCACCCCCCTGATCATCTCTGGCCGCGGCGAAGATTCTTCCAGCCTGTATACACAGGTGGACCGCTTTGTGCGCACCCTGCACAAGAGCGTGGTGGTGGAACTGGAAGATAAGGTCTCCACCGACGAGCAGGCCGATGGCGACTACGTTGTGGACGAAAAGCACAAGACCTGCACCCTGACCGCTGCCGGCATCAAAAAGGCTGAGGCCTATTTTAAGGTAGAGAACCTTGCCGCCGCCGAGAACATGACCCTTGCCCACCACATCGATCAGGCCATCAAGGCCTACGGCGTGATGCAGCGGGACATCGATTATGTGGTCAAGGATGGTCAGGTCATCATCGTGGACGAGTTCACCGGCCGTCTGATGATCGGCCGCCGGTACAACGAGGGTCTGCATCAGGCTATCGAGGCTAAGGAGGGCGTGAAGATCGCCGCTGAGAGCAAGACGCTGGCCACCATCACCTTCCAGAACTACTTCCGTATGTACAAAAAGCTGTCCGGCATGACCGGTACTGCCCGCACCGAAGCCACCGAGTTCACCGAGATCTACGGCCTGAACATCGTCAGCGTGCCCACCAACCGCCCGGTGCAGCGCAAGGACTACCCGGACGCCATCTACAAGACCGTGGAGGGCAAGTACCGTGCCGTCATTGAGCAGGTAATGGAGTGCCACAAGAACGGCCAGCCCGTGCTGGTGGGTACTGTCAGCGTGGAAAAGAGCGAGACCCTTGCCAAGATGCTGCAGCGCCACACCCGGGATTTTAACGTGCTGAACGCCAAGAACCACGAGCGCGAAGCCGAGATCGTGGCGCAGGCCGGTAAAAAGGGTGCCATCACCATCGCCACCAACATGGCAGGCCGTGGTACCGATATCATGCTGGGCGGCAACGCCGAGTTCATGGCAAAGGCCCAGATGCGCAAGGAGCACTTCTGCGAGAACCTGCTCAATCCAGAGACCCCGCAGGATGCCGACCCGGCAGCCGTGGAGCTGCTACTGACCGAAGCCAACGGCCACGGCGAGACCACCGATGCCAACATTCTGGCGGCACGTCAGCGTTTTGACCAGCTGTACGCCCAGTACAAGCCCGCCATTGACGCCGAAGCCGACGAGGTGCGCGCCGCAGGCGGCCTGTTCATCATCGGTACCGAACGCCACGAGAGCCGCCGTATCGACAACCAGCTGCGCGGCCGTGCCGGCCGTCAGGGCGACCCGGGCGCTTCCCGCTTCTACCTGAGCCTTGAGGACGACCTGATGCGCCTGTTCGGCGGCGACCGGGTGTCCGGCCTGATGAACACCCTGAAGATCGACGAGGACACCCCCATCGAGAACCGCATGATCACCAATACGCTGGAAAGCGCCCAGAAGAAGCTGGAGGGCCGCAACTTCGAGATCCGTAAAAACGTGCTGAAGTACGATGATGTGATGAACCAGCAGCGTGAGATCATCTACGGGCAGCGCCGCAAGGTGCTGGACGGCGAGGACATCAGCACCGAGATGCACAAGATGCTGCGGGAGAACATTGATTCCAGCTGCGCCCAGTTCCTTTCCGGCGATGTGAAGGACGAGTGGGATTTTGGTGCCCTGCGCCGCCACTATCAGGGCTGGCTGACCACCGATGCCGACTTCCACTACACGGTGGCGGACTTTGACAGCCTCTCCCAGCAGGGCATTGCCGATATGCTGTACGACCGCGGGATGCAGATCCTGCAGGCCAAGGAGGTGCGCTACGGTGCACCCGTCATGCGCGAGCTGGAGCGCATCTGCCTGCTCAAGTGCGTAGACCGCCAGTGGATGGACCACATCGACAACATGGACCAGCTGCGGCAGGGCATCGCGCTGCGCGGCTACGGCCAGAAGGACCCTGTTGTGGAATACCGCATCGAGGGCTTTGATATGTTCGACCAGATGGTGGATTCCATCCGGGAGTCCAGCGTCAAGATGCTGCTTACCATCGAGCTGCGCGCCGCCGGTGCCGCCCCCAAGCGGGAGCAGGTGGCAAAGCCCACCGGCGAGGGCTTTGTGCCCGGCAACGGCGCGCCCGGCGTCAAGGGCAGCCCCAAGGGCCAGCCGGTGCGTGTGGTCAAAATTGGCCGCAACGACCCCTGCCCCTGCGGCAGCGGCCTGAAGTTCAAAAAGTGCACCTGTGCCCAGTACCACTCGGGTGGCAATAACGGCGGGGAAGAATAACCGTAAGGACAATCCCTCCCTGCCGTGGCCGAGAGGGATTTCCGCATAAATTCAGAGGGAGTTGATTTTACAATGATCGCACCGGAAAAACTGTTGGAAACCGCCAAGGAACTGGAACCTCAGCTTCAGGAATGGCGGCGCACGCTGCACCGTCACCCGGAGGTGGGCTTTGACCTGCCCCAGACCAAGGCACTGGTCAAAAAGGCGCTGACTGAGATGGGCTACACTCCGCAGGATTGCGGCAAGTGCGGCGTGGTGGCGCTTGCCGGGGGCAAGCGTCCCGGTAAGGTGATCCTGCTGCGGGGCGACATGGACGCTTTGCCCCTGCAGGAGGAATCCGGCGAGGAGTTTTCCTCTGAGCTGCCCGGCAAGATGCACGGCTGCGGCCACGATATGCACACCGCCATGGTGCTGGGCGCAGCCAAGCTGCTCAAGGAGCACGAGGACGAGATCGAGGGCACGGTAAAGCTGGAGTTCCAGCCCGCAGAGGAGATCTTTCAGGGCTCGCTGGATATGATAAACAGCGGCCTGCTGGAGAACCCCAAGGTGGACGCAGCGGTCATGTTCCATGTGCTGGCCGGGATGCCCCTGCCCGCCGGTATGGTGCTGGTGCCGGGCGGCGGCATCACCATGGCCAGCTGCGAGCAGTACCATATCGTTGTGCACGGCAAGGGCGGCCACGGCTCCATGCCCAACGCCTGCATCGACCCCATCACCGCAGCGGCGCACATCCACATTGCCCTGCAGGAGATCAACAGCCGTGAGCTGGACCCCGCAGGCTTTGGCGTGTTCACCACCGGACGTTTTGAAGCAGGCAAGGCCTCCAACGTCATCCCGGATTCTGCCGATATGTGGGGTACCATCCGCACCGTGGACCCGGAGCAGAAGGTCAGTGCTCTCATCCACCAGCGCATGACCGAAATTGCGCAGGGCGTAGCCACCGCCTACCGCTGCACCGCCGAGGTGGAGTTCAGCGATTACTGCCCCTGCATGGTAGTAGACACCCCGCTGGCAGGCAATGCCATGACCTATATGACCGAGCTGCTGGGCAAGGGCGCTATGGACATGACCCCGCTCACCGGCGGCAAGCCCGGCGGCGGCAGCGAGGACTTCGCCTTTGTCAGCCATGAAGTGCCCACCGTGAGTATGTTCCTAGCCGCAGGCAACGCCAAGGAGGGCTACACCTACGGCCAGCACCACCCCAAGGTGCGCTTTGATGACAGTGTCCTATACCGGGGCACAGCCGCCTACACTTATATGGCGCTGCGCTGGCTGGCAGAGCACCAGTAAACAGTAAAAATGCCGGAAACGATCGAGGTCGCTTCCGGCATTTTTTGTTATATCAGCCTTGCCCCGGCGTGGGGCAGGCTTTCTGCGCCAAGGCTTTGCAGCTTTTGGGGCAGAGCGGCAAGGTCGCCGCCGGTATAGTACCAGCCCGCAGCCAGCGCTGCCAGTGCCAGCAGCAAAAGCACTGCCAGCACCTTACCTAGCCTGCGGCGCTTCGGGCGCGGCGGCACAGGCGGTGCAGCTGTGAGGGCAGCAGGCGTCAGGGCTGTATCCGGCACGGCACTGCCGTAAGGCTGCCAGCTTGTGCCCCCTGTCTGCGGCAGACCGCAGGCGACGCGGCGCAGCATGTCCAGCAACCACAATCCGGGGTTCTCGTCCGGCGATACGCACCGCAGCCAGCAGCCCTTTTTGCCGCCCACCAGCAACAGCCGACTGTAGGGCAGCTCCACACAGCCCACCGCCAGCACAGCACCGGTCAACCGCCGCATGGCCTGCACCCGCGCCAGTGTGCGGGCAGGCTCTGCCTGCGGTGCCTTGCGCAGCTTGCGGCTGAGCCGGGCTGTAAGCGCGGCATTGGCGTAGCTCATGGCACCAAAATCGAACACTTTTTCTGCACCGGGGAGGTTTTCCAGCCGGGTCTCCAGCAGCGCCCCGGCGGCGGCATCGCTGCACACCAGCAGCTTGCGGTGCTGCTCTAGTGCCTGCACTGCGGCGGCGGCAAGGGTCTGCTCCCCTTCCCCGTACAGCGCTGGGGCAAGGCTTGTCCGCAGCAGTTGTACCGCTCGGCGCAGCTGCTGCGGGGTGCTGCTTTGCAGTGCCACCAGCGTTTCCGCGCCCCGGGTGCGGCAGTGTACTGTGCCCTGCCAAGTGTCCGGTAGGGCTGACACAGCCTTTTGCACGGTCTGCTCCGGTGCACCGAACAGCCGCAGCACGCAGCCTGCCGGGCGGTTTCCTTCCTTTGTCATAACGCATCCCCCCTGCGGCCGCAGGGGCCGCCCTTACTCTGCCCGCAGGGTCTCGTCCAAGGCGGTCAAGGCGGCGGGGTCATGCTGTGCGCTTTCGGGCAGCACTTGCGTACCGGCAGGGGTCTTGCCCTGTGCCAGCCGCAGTGCCAGTTCCAGCGCAGTCTGTGCGGCGCGGGCGCGGATGAGCGCACGGTCTGGGCGGGAGACGAACAGCTTTTTTACATAGACCTTATCTCCCCGGGCTGCGCCCAGATACACCGTGCCCACAGGCCGGACGGCGTCGCCGCCGCTGGGGCCTGCCAGACCAGTAACGCTGACCGCGATATCCGCACCGGCGGCTTTTGCCGCACCCAGCGCCATCTGCGCCGCCACGGGAGCCGACACCACATTATATTGCGCAATGACCGCCGGGTCTACCCCGACAAGCTTCGCCTTGGCCTGCTCCCAGTAGGTCACAAAGCCGTAGCCGAACACCTCGCTTGCGCCGGACACGTTGGTCAGGCGCTGGGCGATCATGCCGCCAGTGCAGCTTTCGGCGGTGGCAATGGTCAGGCCATTGGCCCGCAGCGTGTGCACCACCGTTTCTTCCAACCCGGCGACATCCTCATCATACACCGCATCGCCCAGCAGATCATAGAACTTTTTGGCGTAGGCGCGGCACATCGTCTGCGCCTCGGCGTCGTTCTGCGCCCGGGCGGTGATGCGGATCTCACACTCACCGGTCTTGCAGTAGATGGCGGCGGTGGGGTTCTGGTTTTCCAGCAGCGCACGCACCCGGTATTCCAGATTGCTCTCGCCGCCCAGCACCCGCAGCGTCAGGCTGTGCAGGGCACAGCTCTGCCGCGCCAGCAGCAGCGGGCGCACGCTTTCCTCCCACATGGCCTTCATCTCGTGAGGCACGCCGGGCATCAGCACGGCACAGTGGCCGTCCTGCTCGAACCATGCGCCCGGCGCGGTGCCGTGGTGGTTGACCACCTTATGCCCGTGCACCGGCACCATGGCCTGCTTGCGGTTGTTGGGGGTGGTCTCGCGCCCGGTGCGGGTAAAGAAGTCTACGATCTTCTGCCACTCCTCCGGGTCAAAGGTAAGGGTGTCGCCAAAGCAGGCGGCCACTGTCTCCTTGGTCAGGTCGTCCGCCGTGGGGCCCAGCCCGCCGGTGAACACCAGCAGGTCGCACCGCTGCTTTGCCTCGTGGACAAAATCCGCCAGACGGCCATGGTTATCGCCGATGGTGCTCTGCCGCCGGACGGTGATGCCCAGCGCAGCCAGCTCCCGGCTGAGGTACTGGGCATTGGTGTTAAGAATGTTGCCGAGCAGCAGCTCGGTGCCGACACTGATAATCTCTGCTGTCATGGACAAATCAACCCTCGAATTCTACCTGATCGGTGATGCGCACCCGGATGCGCTCGGTCTGCTCTGCGGCTTCAGCTTCCAGCGCGGCAAGGCCGGGCATGGCGGCTTCGGCGGCAAGGATCTCCTCCAGCTCGGGACGGATCTTCGGGTGCGGCGGGGTGAAGATGGTGCAGCAGTCCTCGTAGGGCAGGATGCTGGTCTCAAAGGTATTGATATGGCGGGAGGTCTCGATGATTTCGGTCTTATCCATGCCGATAAGCGGGCGCAGGATGGGCAGGTCCTGTGCGGCATCGGTGCACTGCAAAGCCTTGACGGTCTGGCTTGCCACCTGCGCCAGACTTTCGCCCGTGACCAGCGCTTCGCAGCCCTGCTTTTTGGCGATCACGTTTGCGATGCGCATCATGCTGCGGCGCATCAGCACCGTGAACAGCACATCCGGAGCGTTATCCCGAATGTATTCCTGGGGTTTTGTGTAGGGCACCACGAACAGGTTGGCGCTGCCGGTATACACGGTGATAAGCTGCGCCAAAGCCTTTACTTTTAGTTTTGCGCGTTCAGAAGTATACGGAGGGGATGCAAAATGGATGTGATCCAGTGCCAGACCGCGCTTTGCCATACGATATGCCGCCACCGGGCTGTCGATGCCGCCGGAGAGCATATTCAGGGCACGGCCACTGGTGCCCACGGGCAGACCGCCCTCGCCCGGTATTTTCGGGCCGTGAATATACGCACCGTAATCACGAATCTCCACGATCACCTTGAACTGCGGGTTACGCACATCCACCTTCAGGTAGTTGTGCTTGCCCAGCAGGTAAGCACCCAGCTCCCGCATCAGCTCCGGGCTGGTCATGGGGTAGGTCTTATCGGCGCGGCGGGCTTCCACCTTGAAGGTACGGATGCCGTGCAACTCGCTGCCCAGATAATCCTCGGCGGTCTGGCAAATGGTATCGAAATCCTTTTCGCATACCACGGCGCGGCTGAGCGCGGCAAGACCGAACACCTTGCTGACCCGCTCAAAGGCGAGATCCATGTCCACGTCCTCTTCCTCGGGTTCCATATAGAAGGTAGACTGGGTGCAGTACACTTTAAACTTGCCCACCGTCTTGAGACGGTAGCGCAGGATCTTCATCATGGCTGCTTCGAACTGGTTGCGGTTGAGGCCTTTCAGGGACATTTCGCCCTGATAGCCCATAATAATTTCCTTCATAAATGTTGCATCTCCTGATGGTAGGATTTGTGATTTTTACTTTCTGATCTTCTGCAAATGCTTCATGCCGTCCTCGAAGCGGTTGAGGAAGGCATCCACATCCTCCGGGGTGTTGTCGGCGCAGAAGGACACCCGGATGGCAGTGTCGATGGCAAGCGGGTCGTGCCCCATGGCTGCCAGCGTGTGGCTGGGCTGACCGCGCCCGCAGGCGCTGGCAGAGGAGACGTAGATCTGCTCCTCGGCCAGAAAAGCCAGCATCGTCTCGCTCTTGATGCACATCTCGCTGAAGTTCAGCACCTCGGGCACGGCGTTCTCCGGGCTGTTGATGACCACCTCCGGGAAAGCCTTCAGCCCCTCCCGCAGCTGCCGGTTCAGCGCACGCATGGCGGTGTCCCGGCTCTTCATGGTCTTTGCCAGACGGGTGGCCGCAGCGGCCAGACCCATGGCGTAGGGCAGGTTTTCGGTGCCGGGGCGCATCTGCCGCTCCTGCTCGCCGCCCAGATAGGGCGGTTGGAAGGCCTGCACCAGCCGGTCGGAGAGGTAGAGCGCGCCAATGCCCTTGGGGGCGTGGATCTTGTGGCCGCTCACCGAGAGCGTATCAATGTTGTCCAGCTTGATGGGCACACGCATCCACGCCTGCACCGCGTCCACATGGACGATGGTGCGGCTGTTGCGGCGCTTCACCTCGGCGGCAAGGCGCTCCACATCGTTGCGGGTGCCGATCTCGTTGTTCACCATCATGCAGGCCACAAGGACGGTGTTTTTGTCCACCCGCTCCAGCATGGCGGCAATGTCTAGCGTGCCGTCTGCCCGGGGGGCTACCACGGTAACGTCGTAGCCCTGCTTTGCCAGCCGCTCCAGCGGCCGCTGCACGCTGGGGTGCTCGAAGCCGGACACTACAATGCCCTTGCCGAAGGTGCGGGTCTGCACCGCACCCAGCAGCGCCAGATTGTTGCTCTCGCTGCCGCAGGAGGTAAAATACAGCTCCCGGCTTTTGCAGCCCAGCGTGCGCGCCACAGCGGCGCGGGCGGCGTTCAAAGCCTCCTCACTGCGCGCGCCCGGGCCGTACAGGCTGGAGGGGTTTGCCCAGTGCTCCCGCATAGCCTTGTCGATGACGTCTGCCACCTCCGGCGCTACGATGGTGGTGGCCGCGTTGTCCAGATAATGTAACTGAGGGTTTTGCAGCATAAACGGATTTCCTGCTTTCTGTCGTTGTTTTCATAATAACCCAGAATAAGTATAGCACAAACCCTTGGATAACGCAAAAAATTTTCTGCATTTATGGGTGATTTTTGTAACTGTACCTCCTTGACAAACACCCCGGTGGTGTGCTATCTTTACAGCATAGACCGCATCCCTGCTGACGGAACCTTGTGGAGCACCACAGTGCAGGGGTGCATGAGATGTCAATGCCGACCGTCTGGGCAGCCTTGCGCAATTGCTGCGCAAAGCTGTCCTTTTTTTCTATCAAGGAGGATGTCTGTATGAAGACCGATATCGAGATCGCGCAGGAAGCCAAAATGAAGCCTATTACCCAGATCGCAGCCCAGCTGGGTCTGGAGGACGAAAGTGTGATTCCCTATGGCCGCTACAAGGCCAAGATCGACCACCGGCTGATCCACAATGCCAAAAAGCAGGGCAAGCTGATCCTTGTCACCGCCATCAGCCCCACCCCTGCCGGTGAGGGCAAGACCACCACCAGCGTGGGTCTGGCTGACGCCATGAACGCCCTGGGCAAAAAGACCATGCTCTGCCTGCGCGAGCCCAGCCTTGGCCCCGTGTTCGGCGTAAAGGGCGGCGCTGCCGGCGGCGGCTACGCACAGGTGGTGCCCATGGAGGACATCAACCTGCACTTTACCGGCGATTTGCACGCCATTGGCACCGCCAACAACCTGCTGGCTGCCATGATCGACAACAGCATCCAGCAGGGCAACCCGCTGAACATCGACCCCCGCCGCATCACTTGGAAGCGCTGCATGGACATGAACGACCGGCAGCTGCGGTTCATCGTGGACGGTTTGGGCGGTAAAGTAAACGGCACCCCCCGCGAGGACGGCTTTGACATTACCGTTGCCAGCGAGGTCATGGCGATCTTCTGCCTTGCCACCAGCATCTCTGACCTGAAAGAGCGGCTGTCCCGCATCGTGTGCGCCTACACCTACGACAACAAGCCGGTGACCGCCGGTGAGATCGGCGCAGCCGGTGCCATGACTGCCCTGCTGAAGGACGCACTGGACCCGAACCTTGTGCAGACGCTGGAAAACAACCCCGCCATCATCCACGGCGGCCCCTTTGCCAACATCGCCCACGGCTGCAACAGCGTGCTTGCCACCAAGCTCAGCCTTTCGCTGGCAGACTACACCATCACCGAGGCAGGCTTTGGTGCCGATCTGGGTGCGGAGAAATTCCTTGATATCAAGTGCCGCTATGCCGGTATTGCTCCCTCCGCCTGTGTGCTGGTGGCTACCGTGCGCGCCCTCAAGAGCCACGGCGGCGTAGCCAAGGCCGACCTAAACCAGCCCAACCTCGAGGCCGTCAAGGCCGGTGCCTCCAACCTGATCCGCCACATCGACAACCTGAAGAACGGCTTTGGTCTGCCGGTGGTGGTGGCCATCAACGCCTTCCCCACCGACACCGCCGAGGAGCAGGCCTATGTGGAGCAGGTCTGCGCTGAGCAGGGCGTGCCCTGCGTGCTGAGCGAGGTGTTCGCCAAGGGCGGCGAGGGCGGCAAGGCACTGGCAGAGAAGGTGCTGGAGATCCTGGAGGATCGTCCCATCCAGTACACCTACCCGCTGGAGATGCCCCTGAAGGACAAGATCAACGCCATTGCCACCAAGATCTACCGCGCCGACGGTGTGAATTACAGCGCCGCCGCTAGCAAGACGCTGGCCGAGCTGACCGAGCTGGGCTACGGCAACCTGCCCGTGTGCATTGCCAAGACCCAGTACAGCTTCAGCGACAACGCCAAGCTGACCGGCGCGCCCACCGGCTTCACCATGGAGGTGCGCGAGGTGCGTCTGGCTGCCGGTGCAGGCTTCGTGGTGGTGATCTGCGGCAACATCATGACCATGCCCGGCCTGCCCAAAAAGCCCGCCGCCGTGAACATTGACGTGGACGCCGACGGCAAGATCACTGGCCTGTTCTGATAAAAAAGTCCGATAAAACGCAAAAGGCGCTGTCCGCAAGGACAGCGCCTTTTGTACTTTTCATTCCATTGTGTGGCTGCAAAGGTAGTCTACCCATGCGGCGTAGCCCTCCGGCTTGATGTGGTAACCGTCCGGCTGGGCGTAGCTTTCGATCAGGTCGCCGTTTTCGTCTGCCAGTACCTCCCACAGGTTCAGGAAGTAGCAGTCCTTTTCCAGCGCAATGGCGGCAAGTTCGTTGTTGATGCGGCACAGGCGGTCGCGGTTCAACCCTGCGTGGTTTTCCTGTGCGCTCACCTCCGGCCGCACCGGCGTGATGGACTGCACATAGATCTTTGCATCCGGCAGCGCCTGGCTGATCATATCCAGCATCAGACGGTAGTAGGTCAAAAAGCTGGTGTAATCGGTGTCCCGTCCCAGCACGTTGCTGCCCAGCAGTACATAGACGGCCTTGGGCTGCTGGGCGGTCAGCGCGTCCAGCGGGATCTCTGTCACACCGTCCACCCGCTTGCAGCTGGTGCCGTTGACAAAGGCGTTGGGGCCTACCCCCTTATAGGCGCAAAACTGCGCCCCGGGCAGGCCGGTATCGTAGATCTGCAAGCCCTGCGTCAGGCTGTCGCCCACAAAGCTGGCCTGCGCAAACCAGCTTTTTTCCACCGGAGCGCTGGCCGGCAGCGCTGCCATGCGGAAGTCCAGCGCGGTCTCGGTACTGTCCTCCAGCGTCTGCACCCGCAGCTGCCGCGCCAGCGGGTAGCTGACCGTGTTCCATGTGTTGTCCGTAGTCACCTGCCGCAGAATAGTGTTCTGGCTCAAGGTAGTATCCACGCGCTCCCGGTGCAGCACCTTCCACAAGATGCCGATGGCGGACAGCAGTGCCAACAGCGCCAGAAGGGCAACGATGATAAACACCCTGCGCCAGCGCCGGCGCAGGATGCGCCGCCGGTATTCCTGATAATCTGCCATTGTCGTTTCCTCACTTCCGGCCCGGGGTACGGGCTGTTCTATTTATAGTATAGCATAACTGCACCCAACAGCAAGCCCCATTTGTCAAAAAAACACCGCCGGTTTTGCACGATTCTGGGCAGTTTTGGTGCAAAACAGACAGAGCCCTACCGCAAACGCTTGCATCCCATAGGCAGGATGTGTTATACTAAGATGAATTAAACGACAGGGAGGCTTTCACGATGGCATATACACCGAAACTGACTTATAAAGGCAAGCCCCTCGTCCGCAAGGACAACGAGCTGTATTACGGCAGCATGACCGACCCCTATGTGCTGTATCTGCAGATCCTGACCACTACCCCGGTGGGCGGGCAGCAGGTAGCCGACAAGGTACACCTGATGCTGCTTTCTACCGATACCACCAAGGCTCCGCAGGAGCGCGTAGCGCGTCAGACCACCAAGCACGGTCTGTACAATGCGCTGGACATTGGCGGCATCTGGCTGCAGAAGGCCAACGAGACCCGCTGAACCAAATTAAAATGAACAATGCCGGACAGTCTGCGGACTGCCCGGCATTGCGTTTTTTATAAGGAATTTTATTTTGTAGTTGCAATTTTGGAAAATCTGCGGATTTTCCAAAATTGCCTTTTCACAGGCGGTGAAGAAGCGTTTATTCCTCGGTCACCTCAAAGTCCAGCGGCTCGCCGCAGTTGGGGCACTTGGGTGCGCCGTCCAGCAGCTCATCCTCCTCAAATACGGCGGTCTTTCCGCAGGCGGGGCAGGTCACCTCGTACTGCACGGGGGCGTCCTTGGCTTCGTCCTCCTCGTCCTCCAGTGCGACCTCAAAGGTCACACCGCAGTGGGCGCAGTCGGCTTCGCCTGCATCCAGATCATCCTCGCTGACGTAGACGGTCTCGCCGCAGGCGGGGCAGGCTACCTCGTAGAAGGGCTCGCTGGCGATGTCGTCATCTCCCGCATCCTCATCCTCGTCGGCTGCGTCGTCGTCCTCGTCCTCGTACAGGTCGGCTTCCAGATCCTCCAGCTCCTCGCTCAGATCGTTGATCTGGTCGTAGGCGTGGGTCAGATCCTCGTCCATAGCGGCAATGGCATCGGCCATCTCGCCCAGCAGCGCGGCCATGGCCTTGATGATCTTACCCTCTTTGGTGCTCTCATCCACGCCCAGACCGTCCACTAAGCCCTGCAGGTAGGCTGCTTTCTTGTTCAGTTCCATCTGAAATGCCCTCCTTGTTTGTAATACAAAACCGGGCAAACGGTTGCCCGCTGCCCGGTTTGCGACAAATAATCAGACGCGCTCCATATACTCGCCGGTGCGGGTATCGATGCGGATGTGATCGCCCTCGTTGATGAACAGAGGCACACGGATCTCGGCGCCGGTCTCAACGGTAGCGGGCTTCAGGGTGTTGGTAGCAGTGTTGCCCTTGACACCCGGCTCGGTCTGGGTGACTTCCAGCTCGATGAAGTTGGGGATCTCAACGCTGAACACCTTGCCCTTGTAGCTCAGCAGCTTGCACAGCTCGTTCTCCTTGCAGAACTTGAAGTTATCGGGCACATCGGCTGCGTTGACGGGGATGTCATCGTAGGTCTCGTTGTCCATGAAGTGGTACAGATCGCCATCCTCGTAGCTGTAAGTCACGTCCTTACGCTCGATGAAAGCCTGCGGGAACTTTGCGGTGGGGTTGTAGCTGGTCTCGACCACAGAGCCGGTGATGACGTTCTTGGTCTTGGTACGGACAAAGGCAGCGCCCTTGCCGGGCTTGACGTGCTGGAACTCAACGACCTGAAGAACCTGGCCGTCCTGCTCAAAGGTCACGCCATTGCGAAACTCGCCTGCAGAAATCATAGGAATTCCTCCATAAATTTAATCTCAGATGCTTAACGCATATCTCTATTTATTTTACCCAATCTGCCTCTGTTTGGCAAGGGGTTTGGGCAAAAAAGACGATAAAAACACAAAATCTTTTACACATTCCGCGCTGCGCGGTACATTTGCTGCATCGTCTGCGCGTCCTCGGCCTGTGTGCCTGCACTCTCACAGATGACCACCGGGGTCAGCTGGCGCTCTGCCAGCAGCTCCATCAGGGGCTGCGGCTCCGGGCCGAACTGGGTATCAGCAAAGGTCCAGTGGCGCTTTTCGCCGCCTGCTGAGTACTCAATGCGGGAGAAGTGCACATGGAACTGCCGGGCGCGGTCATCGCCCAGCACCTCGGCCATGCGGTCCAGAATGGCGGCATAGTCCGCCTTGGTCCGGATGCCGCCCAGCGTGCGGGCGTTCAGGTGGCCGAAGTCGATGCAGGGGGTGATGCGGCTGTCCACGCCGCACAGCGTCAGCACCTCGTCCAGCGTGCCCAGCTGCCCCACCTTGCCCATGGTCTCCGGGCACAGGGTCATATCTTCATAGCCCGCCTCGTCCAGCGCAGCCACGGCGCGGCGCATGGTATCCAGCGCCTTTTCCAGCGCGGCCTCCCGGCTCTGCTTGCCGCAGCTGCCGGAATGGAAGATGATGCGTCTGCCGCCCAGCGCCCGGCACACCGCCGCGCTTTGCAGCAGATACTGGATGCTGTTCAGCCGCTTGTCCTCTTCCAGACTGGACATACTGATATAATAAGGTGCGTGGACGCTGAACAGGATGTCCCGCTGGGCGGCAAGGGCAGCCATGCGGGCGGCCTTATCCAGCCCCAGACGCACCCCGCGCCCGCACTGGTACTCAAAGGCGTTCAGCCCCATTTTTGCGGTATACTCCGGCACGTCCAAGCTGCTTTTGTAGCCTTGGGCGGCAAAGCTGTCGCTGGTGCCTGCGGTGCCGAACCGGATGTTCCAAGCTTCACTCACAGGGTCTTACCTCCCCGGTCGTAGTACTTTTGCCAGTGTTTCTTTTCCCACTTGCGCTTGAGGATGACCTGTGCGCCCAAGTCCGGCCCGCGGGGGATGACCATCAGCCCGGGGATACCGTACAGCGCCGCCACCATGCGGTCGGCGTAGAGCTGGTCACCCACCATGGCCATCTGACGGTGCTTCACGCCCATGCGGTGCTGCGCCACCATCAGCGCAAAGGGTAGGGGCTTGGCGGCGCGGTACAGATAGGCGAGGCCCAGCTTTTCAGCAAAAGGGCGCACCCGCTTTTCTGCACCGTTGGAGACGATGGTCAGCTTTACCCCGGCTTCACGCATGGCGGCAAGCCACGCGGCGACCTCCTCCGGCAATTCCTGACTGCGGTCTGCGGTCAGGGTGTTGTCGATATCCAGCACCAGAGCCGTGATGCCCTTAGCGGCAAGCCATTCCGGCGTGATATGGGTAACGTCCTTAAAAACATATTCGGGGGTAATGAGCATAAATAGACCCTCTCATTCTGCCCTGCGCAAAGCGGCTTTAAAATGAAAATAGGGGAACCTGCATAAACAGGCTCCCCTACATCGGCGTTAGCAACGCGTTTAAAATCTAAAGCAACGTGCGATTCCAAGCAATCAATTACTTGAACTTGCGCTTGCGGGCTGCTTCGGACTTCTTCTTGCGCTTAACAGACGGCTTCTCGTAAGCCTCGCGCTTACGGACCTCTGCGAGCACACCGCTGCGAGCAGTGCTCCGCTTGAAGCGACGCAGTGCGCTTTCCAGCGACTCGCCCTCTTTAACACGAATTTCCGACATCTTATTCCCTCCCTTGGACCGTGAGGCAGGAATTTCGTTGTTACATGGTAACTAACAGTAGACAGTATAGCGCATTTTATCCGGTTCGTCAACCTTTTTTTGAAAGTTTTTGCTCAAAACTTTTGAAAGATTTTTGAACAGACGCTCCCGGGTGTTTCCTGCGCCAGGTCCGCCTCTGCGGGTGATGATATGTTCACGCTTATTCAGCGGAGCAGCAGTTCTCAGCCCTTGGCAGCCAGATTGACCAGACGGCCCTTGACGTAGATCTCCTTGACCAGCTGCTTGCCTTCCAGCGCGGCAGCCACAGCGGGGTCTGCCTTGGCGGTGGCAATGGCGTCCTCGGCGGTGATGTCTGCGGGCACCTTCAGACGTGCCTTCACCTTGCCGTTCACCTGCACGGCGATCTCCACAGCAGCCTCCACGCACTTGGCTTCCTCGTAGGCAGGCCACGGATAGTAGGCCAGCTGCTCGTCGTGGCTGTGACCCAGCTTCTCCCACAGCTCCTCGGTCATGTGGGGAGCAAAGGGGTTCAGCAGCTGCACCAGCGTCTCAAACTCGGCCTTGGTCGCGCCGCCGTTGTCGTACATGGCGTTGACCAGCGTCATCAGCTGAGCAATGGCGGTGTTCATCTTCAGGCCCTCGATATCTGCGCTGACCTTCTTGATGGTCTGGTGCATCAGGGTCTCCATGGCGGGGCGGTAGCCCTCGCCCTCCACCAGCTTGTCGCTCAGTGCCCACACGCGGTCAAGGAAGCGGTTGCAGCCCGCAATGGCAGAGGTCTGCCACGGTGCAGCCTGTTCAAAGTCGCCCATGAACATCTCGTACAGACGCATGGTGTCGGCACCGTACTGATCCACCACCTCGTCGGGGTTGATGACGTTGCCAAGGCTCTTGGACATCTTCACGATGGGATGGCGTGCCATCTCGCCGTACTTCTCTTCCAGTGCCTTCTCGGCGGCCTTCTGGCTGCCGTACTCCTTGAGCAGCTTCTCCTGCTCCTCTGCGGGCAGGTTGACGAAGCTGTGGGGGTTCAGGCCAAGGATCATGCCGTGGGCGGTACGCTTCTGATAGGGCTCTGCCGTGGGCACCACACCGATATCGTACAGGAACTTATGCCAGAAACGGCTG
Source organism: uncultured Faecalibacterium sp. (assembly GCA_934539245.1). Lineage (GTDB taxonomy): Bacteria > Bacillota > Clostridia > Oscillospirales > Ruminococcaceae > Faecalibacterium. Next base: position 18,546 of record CAKTCK010000015.1, on the reverse strand, counting down.
TACAGCAGGTGCAGGGTGGTGTGCTCCATGCCGCCGTTGTACCAGTCCACCGGAGACCAGTATTCCAGCGCTTCCTTGGAGGCCAGAGCATCCTTGCAGTGGGGGTCCATGTAGCGCAGGAAATACCAGGAAGAGCCGGCCCACTGGGGCATGGTGTCGGTCTCGCGGGTAGCGGGGCCGCCGCAGCAGGGGCAGGTGGTCTTGACCCAGTCCTTGTGGCGTGCCAGCGGGGACTCGCCGTCCGGGCCCGGCTCAAAGTCGGTGATGTCCGGCAGAGTCAGCGGCAGGCTGCTCTCGGGCAGGGGCTGCCAGCCGCACTTGTCGCAGTGCACCATGGGGATGGGCTCGCCCCAATAACGCTGACGGCTGAACACCCAGTCGCGCAGCTTGTAGTTGACCTTATCGCGGCCCTTGCCGTTCTCCTCCAGCCAAGTGATCATCTTCTTTTTGGCATCGACAACGGACAGGCCGTTCAGGAAGCCGGAGTTGACCAGTGTACCGGTGGCAACATCGGTAAAGGCTGCCTCGTCCAGATTGGACGGGGTGTTGCCCTTGACCACCTCGATGATGGGCAGGCCGAACTTCTTGGCAAACTCCCAGTCTCGGGTATCGTGGGCGGGCACGGCCATGATAGCACCGGTGCCGTAGGTGGACAGAACGTAGTCGGAGATGAAGATGGGAATCTCGGTCTCGTTGACCGGGTTGATGCCCATCACGCCGTCCAGCTGCACGCCGGTCTTTTCCTTGTTCAGCTCGCTGCGCTCAAAGTCGCTCTTGCGGGCAGCTTCGGCCTGATAAGCCTTGACGGCATCGGCGTTCTTAATGATGCCCTTTTCCAGCCATGCCTTGAGCAGGGCGTGCTCCGGGGAGATGACCATGTAGGTAGCGCCGAACAGGGTATCGCAGCGGGTGGTGTACACGGTCAGGGTGTCCCCGGCGGTGGTGCCGAAATTCACCTCTGCGCCGTGGCTGCGGCCGATCCAGTTCTTCTGCTGGGTAGCCACGCGCTCGATGTAATCCAAGCCGTCCAAGCCGTCGATCAGCTTATCGGCATAAGCGGTGATCTTGAGCATCCACTGGCTCTTGACGCGGTGCACCACCTCGCTGCCGCAGCGCTCGCACACGCCGTTGACAACTTCCTCGTTTGCCAGCACGCACTTGCAGCCGGTGCACCAGTTGACGTTCATTTCCTTCTTGTAGGCCAGACCGTGCTTGTACAGCTGCAGGAAGATCCACTGGGTCCACTTGTAGTACTCGGGGTCGGTGGTGTTGATCTCACGATCCCAGTCAAAGGAGAAGCCCAGCGCCTTGAGCTGGCTGCGGAAATGATCCACGTTGCTCTTGGTGACGATGGCGGGGTGGATGTGGTTCTTCATGGCGAAGTTCTCGGTGGGCAGACCGAAGGCATCCCAGCCCATGGGGTACAGCACATTGTAGCCGTTTTTACGGCGCTTGCGGCTTACCACGTCCAGTGCGGTGTAGCTGCGGGGATGGCCGACGTGCAGGCCCGCACCCGAGGGATACGGGAACTCCACAAGGGCATAGAACTTGGGTTTTTTGTGGTCGATCTCAACATGGAAGGTCTTTTCGTCCTCCCACACCTTCTGCCACTTGGCTTCAACAGCCTTGTAATCATACTTCATGTTTGTAATCAGCTCCAGACTTTAACCAAAATACCGTTGCTTGGGGGCGTATGCTTTCAAGGTACTTCCGGTATAAACCCTCTCAGTCAGGGCATTCGCCCTGCCAGCTCCCCCGAGGGGGGAGCTTTTCTGCCAACTTTCCCTATTGCGCCAAAACCTCTCCCTTTCGGGAGAGGTGGCATCGCGCAGCGATGACGGAGAGGGTTCTGCCAAAAGCGAACCTTTTTGCCTTAATTATTCAATGCTGCTATCCGGGGTCAGGTACTCCGAAATGTCCACCGGCTCGCCGTCTGCCCACAGGTGCTCCAGATCATAGTAGGCGCGGCTGTTGGGCACAAAAACGTGCACGATGACGTTGGAGTAATCCAGCAGCACCCAGTTCTTGGTGTCGTGACCCTCGGTGCTGTAGGGCTCCAGACCCTTCTGCGAAAGCTCGTACTCCACCTCGTCGGCCAGAGAAGCCACCTGCGTGGTGGAGGTACCGGAGGCGATGACGAAGTAATCGGTCAGGACGGTCAGGCTTTCCACCTTGAGCACCCGCACATCCTGTGCTTTCTTCTTGTCCAAAATCTTGGCGATCTCAATGGCAAGCGCCTTGCTGTCGTTGAAATTATCCATGTGTTTCTCCCTTCTGTCGGAACATCCCTGCACAGAGCGTGCAGAGCCTTGTTTTCTGTTGTTACTGTCCGGTGCCCGCTGCCTGACCATCGGTGGTCACAGCGCCGGAAAGGTCGGTATCGCCGCTGAGGATAGCGTCATCGGATTCCTTATCGATGCGTCCCATATACTGCACGTTGGCATCGGTGGATGCGCTGCCGTGGGGCCACTGGTCGGTGACCATGTGCAGGTCACTTACCTCCACCGGGCCGGTGTAGGTGCAGAAATACTGGTTGAGCAGGTTTGCGATGGAGCCGGCATCCGGCACCACGCAGGAGTAGCCGGCAAAGGTATCGGTCTTGCCCACGTTGGGCACGCCCATGAACACCGGCGTCTGCGCCAGAATGATATTGGAACTGTCAATTTTAAGGAAAGACGCCAGTAGCTTTGCGATGGTGGTGATGTCCATATCCGTATGGATATAGTCCTTGAAGATCAGCGGCAGCTGGTTCAGGATATCGGTAATGCCCATGGCGCGGGCGCGCTTGAACAGACCTGCGTAGAAGTAGCGCTGCATGTTCAGGCGGTCGATATCAGAGTTTGCGTAGCCGTCGCCGTGGCGGCAGCGCACAAAGAACTCTGCCGAGGCACCGTCCAGATTGCGGTAGCCCTTCAGCAGCTTGCTGCCGCCGTAGGACATATCCCGGGGGATATACACCTCGATGCCGCCGAAGTTATCCACCATTTCCACCAGTGCCTGCATATCAACAGTGACATAGTAGTCGATGGGCAGGTGGTACTGGTCGTAGATGACATCTGCCAGCGCGGCAATGCTGCCGCCGTTGGAAAGTGCCACCGAGTTGATCTGGTAGTTGGAAACGGCATAGGTCTTACCGTTGGAGAGGGTAAGCTTGCGGTTCTGGGTGGTCACCAGCGTGTTGCGGGGGATCTGCAGCATCCGCAGCGCACCGCCCTTGATATCGAACTGGCAGTACAGGATCATATCCGTCATGCCATCGTTGGAGCTGCTGTCGCTGTAATTGCGTCCCTCTTCAAAGTCGATGCCACAGACCAGAATGTTGACCACATCGCCCTTGTACTCCTCGGCAGTCTGGATCTCCTCCACGATGGAGGGGGCGCTTTCTGCCGGGCGGATGCTGTCCTCCACCTTGTTCACAAGGCTCACACCGTACACCACCACACCGGAGATCACGGCGATCACCCCCATCACGATGGCAAAGGGCAGCCACAGCGGGGTCTTTTTCTTCTTTTTGCGGCGGCGCGGTGCATCGTTCCCGCCCATGTCGGGCTGTGCCGGGCGGCGGGGCGGGGCAGTATGCTGCGCCCCGGCGGTGCTGCGGGTGTTCTGTTTCGGGGCAGCCTGCGGGGCGCGCGCCGCCTGATCCGGGCGGCTGAGTGAGCGGTCTGTATTGATATGGCGTGGCGTCTGGCTCATGCTTTTTGTATCCTCCAGCTTTTCACTGCTCTGCAGAGTTTTTTACTTGCAGACCTGTCATATCTTTCAGTATAGCATGGTACAGCAAAATCTGCAATTGTTTTATCCGGGGATGTCCGGAACCATTTTTAACCGACGTCCGGCTTTTCACCCTTCATTCTGCCCGCTGTGCGCTAAGATATCCTCGTAGGCAGCCTTGCTCTCGGGGTCTAAGGGCTTGCCCTCGGACAGCACAAAGCCATTGGTCTGCTTGAGGGCTGCCAGCATGGCTGCGTCCAAGTCCTTCATTTCCAGCTTGCGCAGCTTTTCCACCCCGGGCCAGTCCCGCTCGGCACTGGTCATATCGGCCAGATACAGGATCTTGTCCAGTTGGGTCATGCCCGCCTTGCCTGCGGTATGGCAGGCGATGGCGCTGAGCACGGCTTCGTCCGTAACCCCCCACTCAGTACGCGCCAGAATGGCGGCACAGATGCCGTGCCATACCGGCGTGGGGCGTGCTTCGCCGCCCTGCGCGTATTCCGGGTGCGCCTGCATGATGGCGCGCATCTCGTCCTTGGGCAGTTCCTTGGCGGCATCGTGCAAAAGCGCCGCCAGTGCGGCCTGCTCCGGGTCGGTGCCGTAGTGCTTGGCCAGCTTGACGGCCATTTTTTTCACGTTGATGGTATGCTCGTAGCGCTTATCGCTCAGGCGGCTGCGCACAAGCTCTTTTGCCTGTTTCAGCTCCATTTATCTGCTACTTCCTTCTATGTTCCGGTATAGTCCCTCCCGCCGGATGACGCTGCGCACTTCCTCCGGCAGTTCGGCTTCGCACTCTTCTCCGGCGGCAAGCCGGGCCCGCAGCTGGCTGCTGGACATGGGCAGCGCCTGCACAGGGGCAAACAGGATGCGTCCACCCGCCGGGTCCAGCTGCTTTGCCTTTGCGTGCAGCGCCGGGGCATCGCCGATATCCCGGCTGGTGACCACCACCCGCGCAATGCGTAGGATATCCTGCCAGCGGTGCCAGCCCTCAAAGCTGAGCAGCATATCACTGCCAATCGCAAGATACAGTATCGCGCCGGGGTTTTCACGCGCCAGCATTTCCAGCGTGAGCACGGTATAATTGCGGCTGCCCGCTGCGGCCTGCGCCACCTCCCAGCCGCTCACTTCCAGCGGCGGCATCCCGGGCTCCTGCGCCAGTGCCGCAAAGCACCGGCACATTTCCAGCCGCAGCGCACCGGAGGCGTTCGTCCCCTCCTTAAAGGGGGAAGTGCCTGCCGGCATCACCACGATCTTATCCGGGTGCACGCGGTCTGCCGCTGCACGCAGGTTATTCAGGTGGCCGTTATGGGGCGGGTCAAAGCTGCCGCCATAGAGAAGGATCTTCATCTTACTTCAGCAGGGCAGCGTAGGCGCTGTCCTTTTTCTTTTGCAGATACAGCACGAACTTGGAGCCGATGACCTGCACGCAGTCTGCGCCGGTGGCCTCTGCCAGCTTGGTAGCAGCCTCGCGGGCGTTGTACATACTGTTTTCCAGCACCTTGAGCTTGATCAGTTCCCGGGCATCCAGACAGTCCTTCACGCCCTGAATCAGGGTCTCGTCGATCTCGCCCTTACCCACGATGTAAACGGGGTCCATGGTATTTGCCTTGCCGCGCAGAATGGCGCGCTGTTTGCTTGTCAGCATAGTTTTTCTCCTTTATTTTACAATAAAATAATATCGTATGTTTCGGGCGGCGGGTATTTTCTCTGAGGACCGTCCGCTGGGGTGGGACCCTGTTGCCCGCAGGGCAATAGGGCGGGCGATGGAATGGCTTGCAACAGCAACGACCGCCGCCAGCGGCGGAAACAGAGAGTTGCTGTTGGGGCAGCGGCCAGCAAGACGCAAGTGCCGCCCAAGGCACGATGCGGATGCTGGGTGCCGCAACCCGTGTTCGTGTCCGAAGAGAAAGTACCCAACGCCCGGGGCAGGCGCAGTTTCCTTTGCGTCCCCTCCCGTGAAAGGGTGAAATGAAACTGACGCAGTCAGTTTCATTTCACTCCCCCAAAAATTCCGGCAGCTGCTTTTCCAGCGCTGCCAGCGCGTTGCCGCGGTGGCTAATGGCGTCCTTTTCGTCCGGGGTCAGCTGGGCGTAGCTGCGGTTCTCGGTGTTGGGGCGCTTGTCCGTTTTGCCCACGCCGCAGTCGGCGGGGATGAACAGCGGGTCGTAGCCAAAGCCGTAGTCGCCGCACAGCCGCGTAAAGGCAATGCTGCCCGGGCACTCGCCCATGCAGGTCAGGTGCCGACCATCCGGCAGGATGAAGCACACTGCCGAGACGAACTTTGCGCCCCGCTGCCCGGCAGGCACCGCCTGCATGGCAGCCAAAAGCTTATCGTTGTTGGCTTCGTCGTCGCCGTGGTGGCCGCAGTAGCGGGCGCTATACACGCCTGGTGCGCCATCCAGCGCGTCCACACACAGGCCGGAGTCATCGGCGATGGTGGGCAGACCGCTGGCCTTGCAGATAGTCTCGGCCTTGATAAGGGCGTTTTCGGCAAAGGTGGTGCCAGTCTCCTCTGGCTCGATGGTGATGCCCAGTTCCTTCTGACTGACCACCTCATGCCCCTGCGCTTCCAGAATGCGGCGCAGCTCGCGGAGCTTTCCGGCGTTGCCGGTGGCTGCACAAATTTTCATTTCCTGCGCCTCCTTAGTGCTTCCATTCCCGGGGGAGCAGCTCTTCCACAAAGCCCTCCGGGGTGAAGGGCAGCAGATCGTCGATGTCCTCACCCACGCCGATAAAGCGCACCGGCAGACCCAGACGCTGCTTGACCGCCACGACGCAGCCGCCCTTGGCGGTGCCGTCCAGCTTGGTCAGGATGATGCCGGTGGCATCGGCAGCCTTGCAGAACTCCTTGGCCTGACTGATGGCGTTCTGCCCGGTGATGGCATCCAGCACCAGCAGGGTCTCAAGGCTGGCCTCGGGGCTTGCCTTTTTGACGCTGCGGCTGATCTTGGAAAGTTCTGCCATCAGGTTTGATTTGTTGTGCAGACGGCCTGCGGTGTCCGCAATGACCATATCATAGCCGCGTGCGGTGGCAGACTTGACCGTATCAAAGATGACAGCGGCGGGGTCTGCGCCCTCGCCTGCGCTGACGATGGGCACACCGGCGCGGCTTGCCCAGATCTCCAGCTGCTCGCTGGCAGCAGCGCGGAAGGTGTCGCCGGCGGCCAGCATGACCCGCTTGCCCTGCCGGGTGTAGTAATCGGCAAGCTTTGCAATGCTGGTGGTCTTGCCCACGCCGTTGACGCCGATGACCAGAATGACGGCGGGCTTGCCGTCCAGCGCCATCTCGGCCTCCGGGGTCATCTCCTCGGCAATGATGTCGCGCAGGGCATCTGCGGCCTGCTCACCGGTTTTCAGTCCCTTATCGCGCACGCGGTCGCGGAGCTTATCCACCAGATGCACCGCCACCTCGCCGCCTACGTCGGCAAGGATCAGCTGCTCTTCCAGATCATCGTACATTTCATCGTCGATGACGCTGCCGGTCAGGGTGTTCATAATACTGCCCCAAAAGCCGGTGCGGGTCTTTTCCAGACCCGTTTTCATTTTATCTTTTTCTTTTTTTCCAAATCCGAAGAACGCCATAGTGGTCCTCCTATCTATTTTCTGTTTATTTTATATCAGGAAACCAGCGTTGCGTCAACCTGTTCCAGATCCAGCTTGAGCAGCTTGGACACGCCGTCCTCCTGCATGGTCACGCCATACAGCACGTTGGCGGCTTCCATGGTGCCGCGGCGGTGGGTGATGACGATGAACTGGGTCTTGTCGCTGATGCGGCGCAGATACTGGGCAAACCGCACCACGTTGGCATCGTCCAACGCGGCTTCGATCTCGTCCAGAATGCAGAAGGGCGCGGGGTTCACCGCCAGAATGGCAAAGTAGATGCTGATAGCCACCAGCGCCTGCTCGCCGCCGGAAAGTGCTTCCAGATTCTTGATCACCTTGCCCGGCGGCGCTACCCGAATGCCGATGCCGCAGGCCAACACATCGCTCTCGTCCTCCAGCACAAGGCTGGCTTCGCCGCCGCCGAACAGCTCGGTGAATACGCGGCTGAAGTTTTCGTTGATGGCGCGGAAGCTGTCGGTAAAGATCTCCCGCATCTGGGCGGAAAGCTTTGCGATCATGCGGCTCAGCTCGTTGCGGCTCTCCTCCACGTCAGTCACCTGACGGGACAGTTCATCGTAGCGGGCTTTGACCTCCTTGTACTCCTCGATGGCGCTCACGTTCACGCTGCCAAGGGCGCGGATCTTGCCGCGCAGGTCGGCCACCTGTGCCCGCAGAGCGGTCAGGCTGTCGAACTCCACGCACAGCTCCTCGGCCTGACTGACCGAGAGTTGGTACTCGTCCCACAGCTTTGCCACGGTCTGGTCGTACTCGGTCTCGGCAGCAGCCTTGCGCTCGGCAAGGCGCGCCATCTCCCGGCCCATCTCCTCGCGGCTGTCGGAGGCGGTGCGGGCTTTTGCCAGTGCTTCCGTTTCCTTCTGCTGGCAGGCAAGCCGCTTTTCGGTAGCTTCGCGGATGGCCTGCTCCTTTTGGGTAATGGCAGTCTGGCTGTCGGTCTTGGCCTTGCGGATGGCTGCGATCTCGGTGCGGCAGGCTTCGCTGCGGGCAGCAAGGGCGGCAAGGCTTTCTTCCAGCGCGGTGCGGCGGGCAGCGGCGTCCTTTGCACGCTGTTCCAGCGCAGCGATCTGGCTGTAAGCCAGTTCCGCGTCCTTGCGGCGGGTCACCTGTTCCAGCCGCTTGGCGCTGAGCGCCTGTGCCAGCTGGTTCTGCTGGGTCAGAAAGCTGTCGCTGCCCTCTGCGATGCGGCTCAGTTCGGCAGTCAGCTGCTCGATCTGCGCCGTCAGCTCTGCCTGCTGCAAAGCGGCGGCATCGGCCTTGGCGCGGCTGTCGTTCAAAGCAGCCTGCAAGGCGTCCATCTGCTGCTGTGCGTTCTGCACGGCAGTTTCCAGCTGGGCAGCGGCAGCTTCCAGCCGCTTCTGTTCGGCCTCCGCACGCACCCGGTCGTTGGCGGCGGTGATCTGCTCGCTGGCGGTGGCGGTCAGCTCTGCCTGCAAAGCATCTGTCTGCTCTTTACACTGGTCAGTCTTTTCCTGTGCGGCAAGGCAATCCTTTTGCAGCTTCGCCGCCTTCAGGCGCAGCTCTTCCATCTCCTGCTTGCGGGTAAACAGACCGGCGCTGCGCTGCACGCTGCCGCCGGTAAAGCTGCCGCCTGCATTGATCACCTGTCCGTCCATGGTAACTACCTTATTGTGGTAGCCGTTGTCCCGCGCCACACGGGAGGCTTCGTTGATGTCCTCCACCACGATGATACGCCCCAGCAGGTTCGAGACGATATTCTCGTACCGGGGGTCGGCCTGCACCAGCGCAGAGGCCAGCCGTGCCGTGCCAGACAGCCGTCCCCGGAACACGCCGGGCTGCACGGTATCCAGCGGTAAAAAGGTGGCGCGGCCTGCATGGTCGTTGCGCAGCAGGGCGATAGCGGCTTTCGCGGCGGATTCGTTTTCCACCACGATGTTCTGCAATGCGCCGCCCAGTGCGGTCTCGATGGCAACCTCGCACCCGGGCTCGACTTTCAGGATGGTGGATACCGGCCCCAGAACGCCCCGCAGACGGCGGGCTCCGGCGGCGCGCATGACCGCACGCACCGAGTTCTGGTAGCCGTCCATGTTCTTTTCCAGCTCCCGCAGCACCGAAAGGCGCTGCCGGGCGGCATCCAGTTCCCTGCCCAGCCGCTGCTCGGCGGCATCGGCTTCGTCCAGCGCGGCCTTGCGGCTGCGCAGCTTGAGCTCCAGACCGGAGCGGATGTTGCCCAGCTGCTTTTCATTTTCCTCTAGCGTCTGCCGGTACTTTACGGTATCGGCCAGGTCCTGTCTTGTTTCCTCCAGCTGTGCGGCGGCATCCCGGGCGCTCTGTTCCAGCGCGGGCAGACGCTGCCGGGCGGTATCTCCGGCGGCTTCGGCGGCAGCCTGTGCCACCTGCGCCTCGGTACGCTTTGCGGTGCGGTCGGCAAGCTCTGCCCGCAGGCTGTCCTTGCGGGCACCGCTGGCGGTGCTGGCATCTGCCAGCCGGGCAAGTTCGGCGTTCAGCGCTTCGATCTCTGCCGCCAGCTTTTCGCCTGCCGCCTCCATGGTCTTTGCCACGGCGCGGTGGCGCTGCAAGGCGGCATCCGCTTCGGCAGTATCCTGCTGCCCGACGGCGATCTCCTGCTGCAGGGAAGCCGCGCTCTCGTCGTTGCGCAGAATATCGTTTTCCAGCACGGCGATGCGGCTTTCGGAGCCGCTGATCTGCTGGGTGATGCTGCGGATATCCCCATTCAGGCGCTCGACAGCAACCGTCAGCTGCTGTGCCTGCATACGGATCTCCTCAGCCTCCTGCTCGGCGGCCTTGGTTTCCCGGTCAAAACGATCGTAGTCGGTCTGGGCGGTCTCGTAGTCCCGCACCTGCTGGCGCACAGCCTCCCGGGCACGGTGCACCCCATCGGTCCACAGGGTCACTTCCAGCGTTTTGCGCTGGGCGCTCAGTTCCAGAAACTTCTGCGCCTTGGCGCTCTCTTTTTCCAGCGGGCCCACCCGGCTTTCCAGCTCGCCAAGGATATCCCGCAGGCGCTCCAGGTTCTCGCCCGCCGCAGTCAGGCGGCGCTCGGCTTCGGTCTTGCGGTAGCGGTACTTGGCAATGCCGCAGGCTTCTTCAAAGATCTCGCGGCGCTCGCTGCTTTTTGCCGCCACGATCTCCGCAATGCGTCCCTGCCCGATGACCGAGTAGCCGTCCCTGCCGATGCCGGTATCCAGCAGCAGCTCGTACACGTCCCGCAGACGGCATACCTGCCCGTTGATGGTGTACTCGCTGTCGCCGGAGCGGTAGTATTTGCGCCCGATGGTCACCTCGTCCGCGTCCACATCCAGCGTGTGGGCGGCGTTGTCCAGCGTCAGCCGCACCTGCGCAAAGCCCATGGGGCTGCGCTTTCGGGTGCCGCCGAAGATGACATCTTCCATCTTACCGGCGGCGCGCAGCTGGCGGGAGCTGGTCTCGCCCAGCACCCAGCGCACTGCGTCCGAAAGGTTGGACTTGCCGGAGCCGTTGGGCCCCACCACGCCGGTGACGCCGGTATCAAAACTGATCTTTACCTTATCGGGAAAGCTTTTAAAGCCCTGGATCTCCAGTTCCTTGAATACCATTTACTTTTCCTTTATGACGCCCAGCAGCTTGAGTGCTTCTTTGGCGGCGCACTGCTCGGCGGCTTTTTTGCTGCGTCCCTCGCCCCGCGCCACGCGGTCGGAGTTAAAGCGCACTGCCACCACGAAATGCTTGTCGTGATCCGGGCCGGACTCGCTTTCCACCACATAGCTCAGGCGCTCTTCCGGGTTCTGCTGCACGATCTCCTGCAAACGGGTCTTGTAGTCTGCCTCGGCGTGCTTGCCCTCGGTGATGAAGGGCAGGATGAACTTGCGCGCCACCTCCATGCCGCCGTCCAGATACAAGGCGGCAATAACGGCCTCAAAGGCGTCCGACACCACGCTGGGGCGGGTGCGGCCGCCGCAGCGCTCCTCGCCGCGGCCAAGGCGCAGATACTCGCCAAGGCCGATCTCCTGTGCAAACTGGAACAGTGCGCCCTCGCTAACAAGGCTGGCGCGGATGCGGGTCAAATCGCCTTCCGGGCGGTCGGCGTAGGCATGGAACAGGTAGTCCGCGGATACGATCTGCAAAACGCTGTCACCCAGAAACTCCAGCCGCTCGTTGTGCTTGACCGGAGTGCGGCTCTCGTTGGCGTAGCTGGTGTGGGTAAGCGCGATCTCCAGCAGCTCCGGGTTTTTGAATTTGTAACCGATGATAGTTTCCAACTGATGGCTCATGGTCGTTTTTACTCCCTTTTATTCCTCAGTTTTCTGTGCTGCGGCCAGCTCGTCCAGTGCGGACTGCATGGTGCCGCACAAATCGTTCTCCACGCAGATCTTTGCCTGCCGGATGGCATTTTTGATGCCCTTGGCCTTGGAGGAGCCGTGTGCCTTGATGACCGGCTGCTTTGCGCCAAGGAAGGGTGCGCCGCCGTACTCCTCGCTGTCCATCTGGTGCTTCAGGTCGGTAACGCCGCCCTTGAGCAGCAGGTAAGCCAGCTTGCCGCCAAGGTTTGCGAGGAACATTTGTTTCAACATGCCCAGCAGCATCTTTGCCACGCCCTCGGTCAGCTTGAGGATAACATTGCCGGTAAAGCCGTCGCAGACCACTACGTCCACCTCGCCGTTGGGCACATCCCGGGGCTCGATATTGCCCACAAAGCGGATGCCCGGGGTGGTCTTGAGCAGCTGGTGTGCGTCCCGCAGCACGGGGGTGCCCTTGCTCTCCTCAGCACCGTTATTGGCAAGCGCCACGCTGGGGTCCTTGCGGCCCTCTACCTTGTTCACATAGCAGCTGCCCATGACCGCAAAGGCGGCCAGCATCTCCGGGCGGCACTCCACGTTGGCGCCGCAGTCCAGCAGCAGATAAGCCTGCTGCTTTGCGGGCACCATGGTAGCCAGTGCTGGGCGCTTGACGCCCCGCAGGGTGCGCACGATGAGGCTTGCGCCCACATGCAGCGCACCGGTGCTGCCGGCAGAGACAAAAGCATCGCCCTTGCCCTCCTTGAGCATATTCAGACCCACCACGATGGAGGAATCCTTTTTCTGACGGATGGCGCGGGCGGGCTCGTCGCACATCTCGATGGTCTCGGTGCAGTTCACCAGTTCGATGCCGTCCAGCGGAATGTTGTGCTCGGCGGCAGTCTTGCGCACCAGCGCCTCATTGCCCACGCCGATGAGCTGCACGCCGTACTCCTTAACGGCCTGTGCAGCGCCTTCCAGAACAGCCAGCGGGGCGTTGTCGCCGCCCATCATGTCCACAATGATCTTCATACCTGTTTTCTCCTTTCAGGTGGTTTGCCTTACAGAGCGTTTTCCTCCAGCCAGTGCTGGAAGCTGGCAACAGCGCGCTCGGCCTGTGCCATGTAACGCAGCCGCTTGTCCCGGGGACGGGTCTCGGCGGGCAGCGGCGGCAGAATGCCCATGTTTGCGCCCATGGGCTGGAAGTTCTTATTCTCGGTGGTCAGATACTGCACCAGCGCGCCGCACATGGTATCGGCGGGCGGCGGGGGCAGCTGCCTGCCCTCCAAGCGGGCGTAGAGATTGCGTGCTGCCAGCAGACCACAGGCGGCACTTTCCATATAGCCCTCAAAGCCGGTGATCTGCCCGGCAAAAAACACGTTGGGGTGCGCTTTCAGGCACAGCTGGGCGCTGAGCACCCGGGGCGCGTCCAGAAAGGTGTTGCGGTGCATCACGCCGTAGCGCACAAACTCCGCATTTTCCAGCCCGGGGATCATGCTGAACACCCGCTTCTGCTCGCCCCACTTGAGGTTGGTCTGAAAGCCCACGATGTTATACAGGGTGCGCTCCTTATTTTCTGCGCGCAGCTGCACGTTTGCCCAAGGGCGGTGGCCGGTATTCGGGTCTACCAGGCCCACCGGGCGCAGCGGGCCGAACCGCATGGTGTCGGCACCCCGGGCAGCCATGATCTCAATGGGCATACAGCCCTCGTACACGGTGACGGTATCGGCCTTTTTGCCGTGGGCGTCCGGGTCGGGCTTTGCGCTCTGCTCGGCGCCGGTGTCAAAGTCATGCAGAGGGGCGCGCTCGGCACTGGCAAGTGCGGCGTGGAAAGCCTCGTACTCTGCCTTGTTGAAGGGGCAGTTCAGGTAGTCGGCTTCGCCCCGGTCGTAGCGGGAGGCAGCAAACACCTTGCTGTAGTCCAGACTTTCGGCGGTGACGATGGGGGCAACGGCATCGTAGAAGTGCAGCCGCTCGTCCCCGGTCAGGCGTCCGATCTCATCCGCCAGTGCGCCGTCGGTCAGGGGACCGGTAGCCACCAGAATGGGAGCAGTTTCGTCGATCATTTCCACCTGCTCCCGGTGGACGGTGATGTTCTCACACTGCTCCACCATGCGGGTGACAGCGGCGCTGAAGGCATCGCGGTCCACCGCCAGCGCACCGCCGGCAGCCACGCGGGTTTCCTCGGCAGCGGTCAGCAGCCGGCTGCCCATGCGGCGCATCTCTTCCTTCAGCAGACCGGAGGCAGAGTCCAGCCGCTCAGCCTTCAGGCTGTTGGAGCAGATCAGCTCCGCAAAGCTCTCGCTTTTGTGGGCGGGGGAAAAGTGGACGGGCTTCTGTTCGTACAGCTCTACCTGCACGCCCTTGCCTGCCAGCCAGAGAGCCGCTTCGCAGCCCGCCAGACCCGCGCCCAGAATGGTTACTTTGTATTCGTTCATTTAGTCTTTCCTTTAATCCTTTTTGGGCACCGGCATCTCAAAGCCGCAGCCTTCCTTGGCGCAGTACAGCTTGCCGCCCTTGCGGAACAGGGTGCTGCCGCACTTTTCGCACTTGGTAGCCACCGGCATATCCCAAGTCATAAAATCGCAGTCCGGGTAGCACTCGCAGCCGTAGTAGATGCGTCCCTTGGAGCTCTTGCGTTCCAGCAGACGTCCCTTGCCGCACTTGGGGCAGATGCCACCGGTATCCTTGACCAGACGCTTTGTGCCCCGGCACTCCGGGAAGCCGCTGCAAGCCAAGAATTTGCCGTACTTACCCACCTTGATGACCATGGGGCGGCCGCACAGGTCGCACACCTCGCTGGAGGGCTCGTCCGGCACCTTGACCTTTTTGCCCTCCATGTTCTTTTCGGCCTGTTCCAGACTGGCCTCAAAGCCCTGATAGAAGTCGTCCACAGTCTTGCGCCAGTCTGCCTTGCCGCTTTCCACCTTATCCAGATTCTTCTCCATCTGGGCGGAGAAATCCACGTCCACGATGTGGGGGAACTGCTCCAGCATCAGCCCGTCCACAGCCCGTCCCAGCAGGGTGGGCTTGAGCTTTTTCTGGTCGCGCTCCACATAGCCGCGGTCGATGATGGTGGTGATGATGGGCGCATAGGTGGAGGGGCGGCCGATGCCGTTTTCTTCCAGCGCCTTGATGAGGGTGGCTTCGGTGTAGCGGGCGGGCGGCTGGGTGAACTTCTGCTCGCTCTTCAGCTCCCGCAGCTTGAGCACCTGTCCCTGCTCCAGCGGGGGGAGGTTGGTTTCCTTCTTTTCCTTTTCGTCGGTGGCTTCCTCGTACAGGGCGGTAAAGCCGTCAAAGGTCACGGTGTAGCCGCTGGCCTTGAAGTGGTAATCCGCCGCGCTGACGGTGACCGACACGGTGTCCTGCTGGCAGTCTGCCATCTGGCTGGCCATAAAGCGGCTCCAGATCATGCGGTACAGCTTTGCGTTGTCGCCGCTGATGCTCTTGTCCACCTCGTCCGGGGTCAGGGAGGGCACAGAGGGACGGATGGCTTCGTGGGCGTCCTGTGCCGCCGTGGCGCTCTTGGTCTTCCATGTGCGCTTATAGGGGCAGATATACGCTTCGCCGTAGGCTCCGGCGATATACTCCTTAGCTGCGGCCACAGCTTCGTCCGAGATGCGCAGGCTGTCGGTACGCATATAGGTGATAAGACCCATCATGCCGTGCCCGGCAATGTCCACACCTTCGTACAACGTCTGAGCGGCACGCATGGTGCGGGTAGCCGTAAAGCCCAAGCGGCGGGAGGCCTCCTGCTGCAAGGTACTGGTGATAAAGGCCGGGGTGGGCTGCTTTGCACGCTTGCCGCGCTTGAGCTCGCTCACCACATAGCTTGCGCCCTCCAAGCCCTTCTCGATGGCACGCGCCTCAGCCTCGCTTTTGGGCAGCAGCTTTTTGCCGTTGGCGTCCGTGGCAAGCCGTGCCACAAAGCTCTTGTGCCCGGCACCCAAGGTGGCGTCCACGTTCCAGTATTCATCGGGCTTGAAGTTCTCGATCTCCTTTTCCCGGTCGTCGATCAGCCGCACCGCCACGCTCTGCACACGGCCCGCGGACAGGCCGCGGCGCACCTTGCGCCACAGAAACGGGCTGAGCTTGTAGCCCACCAGACGGTCCAGCACGCGGCGTGCCTGCTGGGCGTTGAACAGATCCTCGTCAATGGCGCGGGGGTGGGACATGCCCTCCTTCACGCCCTTTTTGGTGATCTCGTCAAAGGTGACGCGGTTCGGCTCGTGGGGGTCCAGACCCAGAATGTTTGCCAGATGCCAGCTGATGGCTTCGCCCTCGCGGTCCGGGTCGGTCGCCAGCAGCACGCCGTCGGCGTGTTTGGCTTTGCTCTTCAGCTCCTTGATGAGCTTTTCCTTGCCCTTGATGCTGATGTATTGCGGGGTATAGCCATGCTCCACATCAATGCCCAGCTGAGATGCGGGCAGATCGCGGATATGACCCATGCTGGCAGTGACCTCGTAGTCATCGCCCAGATATTTGCCGATGGTTTTCGCCTTTGCAGGCGACTCCACGATAACCAGTTTCGCCATTTCTTCTTTTCTCCTCTATCTGCAACGTACACCCAAAGGGATGCACGGTCATTCGCTCATATTATTGTACCACAGCTGTTGTGTGCTTTACCAGCGGAAATATTCCACAATTTTACCGCAGCACATACCGCTGCCCCGGCTGCTTGTACACCCGGCCGGTGAGTTCCAGCTTCATCAGGGTACCTAGCAGCGCGGACATGGGCAGGCCGGTGCTCACGCACAGTTCCTCGATGCCCACGGGCTTTGGCCCGATGCCCGCCAGCACCCGGCGCTCGGTATCGCTCAGGGGTGCGGGCTGCTTTGCAGCCACCGGTGCCGCCTGCCGGGTGTGCAGGCCCAGCGCCGCAAGAAGGTCGGCTGCACCCGCCACTGCCCGTGCGCGTTCGTCCCGCAGCAGGCCGTTCGTGCCCGCCGAGTTGGGGGAGTAGATGCTGCCCGGCACGGCGTACACCGACTTGCCGTAGCGCTCGGCGTGGGCAACGGTGGACATGGTGCCGCTTTTCTCCCGCGCTTCCACCACCAGTACGGCAGAGGAAAGCGCCGCAATAAGCCGGTTGCGCTGCAAAAAGCAGGTAGGACCAATATATTCACTGTACGGCGGGTACTCGCTGATGACGCAGCCCTTGCGCTCGATTTGCTGGCGCAGGTCTGCATTGGCTGCCGGGTAGGTGCGGTCGATGGGCACGCCCATCACCGCGATGGTGGGACAATCGTTTTTCACCGCCGCCCGGTGTCCGGCGCTGTCCAGCCCATCGGCCAGACCGCTGACGATGACAGCCCCGTTTTTTGCCAGTTCCCCGCCGATATCCGCCGCCGCGTTCAGGCCGTATTCCGTGGGCTTGCGGCTGCCCACGATGCCCACCGCCCCGGGCTCATTGAGCCAGCGGGGGTTGCCGGTGCAGTAGAGCACCAGCGGCATATCCGGGATGCGGGAAAACGCCAGCGGGTAATCCGGGTCGTCAAAAGGCAGGATGCGCACCCGCAGGGCATCGCACTGCATCACCAGCGTGTGGAAGCTTTCTGCATCCAGCTGTGCTGCCCGCTTAAAGGCTGTATCCCCTGCCGCCTGCCGGAATTCCTCGGTCTCCCGTGCCTCCCATGCCTCCTGTGCGCCGCCAAAGGCGTCCAGCACCTTTCCGGCGTGGAGACTGGCAGGCCCCAGCACCTGCGACAGCCACAGCCAGCACAGCAGCGGGTCGGGTGCAGGTTCCGGTGGGAACAGGCTGGTCTGCCCGGTCACAGGCTCTCCTCCCGGAAATGCCACAGCAGGATGCTGCCCGCGATGCCGGCGTTCAAGCTTTCCACCCGGTCGGTCATGGGGATGCGCACCGTGCTGTTGCAGGCAGCGATGGTCTCGTCGGTCAGGCCCTGTCCCTCGCTGCCGATGACCACGCAAACGCCGCCGGGATACCCGGCCTTTGCCGCGCTGAGCGGCTGGGACTGGTACAGCGCCGCTGCAAGGCAGGTGATGCCTTTTTCCCGCAGCAGGGCGATGGCCTGCGGCATGGCACCGGTCTCGATGACCGGGATGCGCACCGCCGCGCCCATAGAGGCGCGCAGGGTCTTGGGGGCGTAGACGCTGGCGCAGCCCTCGCTCAAGATGACGCCGTCAAAGCCAAAGGCCGCCGCGCTGCGCAGCAAAGTGCCCACGTTGCCAGGGTCCTGTACCCGCTCCAGCGCCAGATACCGCCCGCCGGGGCGCACCTCTTCCAAGGTATGCACCGGGGTGTGGAACACCCCGAACACTCCCTGATGGGTGCCCACATCTGCCAGCTTATCTGCCACATGATCCTCTACCAGGTAGTGCTCGCCCGGCAAAGCAGCAAGTTCCGGGCATTTTTCCAGCGCATTTTCGGTATAAAACAGGGTCTCCAGCTCTGCGCCCCGGGCAAGCTCCGGGCACAGCTTGCGCCCTTCGGCCAGAAAGCGCCCCTCGGCGCGGCGGAACGCTGCACTGGAAGCAAGGCGGCAGGCGTATTTTATTTTTGCGTTTTCCCGGCTGGTGATCTTTTCGTCCATGAGTCCCTCCCGAACAGG
This sequence comes from uncultured Faecalibacterium sp., assembly GCA_934539245.1. GTDB lineage: Bacteria > Bacillota > Clostridia > Oscillospirales > Ruminococcaceae > Faecalibacterium. Next base: position 407 of record CAKTCK010000015.1, on the reverse strand, counting down.
TGTGTGTGCTTTCTGCTTTGGATACAATAGAAAAAGGGCAGCGTCTGCCGCAGGTTTCTGCGGCAGGGCGCTGCCCCGTTGCCTTGTTTCCCTGGCCGCAAAAAATGCCCGGATACAAAACGGACGCCCGCGTATACGCGCGGGCGTCACGATGCAAGGTCTTTATCAGGCGTTCTTCACGGTCTCGACCAGAGCGGCAAAGCTCTGAGGATCGTTGATGGCCATCTCGGACAGCATCTTGCGGTTCAGCTCGATGCCTGCCTTCTTCAGGCCAGCCATAAAGGTGGAGTAGTTCATGCCCAGAGGACGAACTGCGTTGTTGATACGGCAGATCCACAGGTTGCGGAACTGACGCTTCTTCATGCGGCGGCCAGCCAGAGCGTAGTTGCCGCTCTTCATGACCTGCT
>CAKTCK010000014.1 GCA_934539245.1 uncultured Faecalibacterium sp. | reverse complement strand
CGTCCTTTCTCGTCCCGTTCTCTGGAACGCTGGATGTAGCCTGCCTGTTCCAGTTCCCGGATAGCCTGCCGTATCGCATCGATGCTTTCCCGGTTGATACGGGCCAGCCCTTGCAGGGTGTAGTCCCAATCTTCCGGCAGGGAGAGCATTTGGGAGAGTAAGCCTTTGGCTTTCAGGGACAAGGCCCGGTTCCGCAGGTGGTGGTTTGACATGACCGTGTAGCCGCTGTTCTTTTCTACCCGAAATACTGCCATTTCACGGATGCCTCCTTTCGTTGCAAACAAAAAAAGCAGCGTCCATTTGCTCCCGGTGACGGGAGAAGTGAACGCTGCGCGTACTTGATAATTTTTAGGTTGTGTGGTATATAAAAGGCAACTGGATTTCAAACACAGCTACCCATCGGGGTGCGATACAAGCAAGTTGCTATCCGATGACCTCGAAAACAAATTGTACTACGATGGTTTTTGAAAAGTTCTGTATCACTACTCGCACCAAACAATGAAAATCCGAACCCTTTCTCAATAGGAGAAGGGTTCGGATTTTTTTGTTTTGGGTAGCTTGAGCGAGCGACAACCACCAGCTCCGCTGGTGGAGTAGAAAATGCTTTAGCTATAAGATTCGAGCGAAGCGAGACGACAAAGAAATTGTCATCCTAGAAGATGCATTTTGCAACATAGCTCGTTAGAGCGGTAGGGCAGGTAATGCAGATGAAAGAGGCTTGCTCGTGGCCCCTTGCAGGGGCTTTGCTAGTAAAGTGCCCTTCTAGGGCTTACTCAAGCCACCGGCTCAGCCGGTGGTTTTGACTCTTTGGAAATGAGAATGCCGCGGCTGCGCAGCAATGAAAGCTCCAGTGGGGCTTTTAAGCGGCGGAGCGGTCTTGCGCAAGCAAGACGGAAGGGGGTTGCTCTGACAAGTGATGGTTACTTTTTGGCAATTCAACTTTTTAATGCAACAGCTGCAACGTTGGATTGCATATCGCAAATAAACTATTTGTATGCTACGTTAATTTTTGTCTTGTGACGGTTTCGCAATAAGACAAAAGTGGTGGGGATCAACGACCCGCTCACACGCCGCAGATAAAAAGAGACCCCCTCCAGACGAGCTGGAGGGGGTCTCTTTTTATGCCGGTGGTGGGGGTCGAACCCACACGTGTTATTAGCACAAGGGATTTTGAGTCCCCCTCGTCTGCCATTCCGACACACCGGCATATCATTTGTGAACGTCTTTTATTATACCGGATTTGACAGGTAAAATCAAGAGGGATTTTTTGCGGAAAAAGCAGCATAAAACACGCCGTTGCACTCCTGTTTATGTGTCGTTTTGTGCGCGATAAAAGAACAACTTGTGCAAAATTGCAACAAAACAACCAAATCACGCGAATTTTTTAAAAAACGATAGAGCACGGCATGATTTTGCTTCCGTTGACGAGGCAGAAAAGGGCGGGGTATAATCAGGCTGAAACAGGAGCTTTGCAGCGGAAGAACGCCCGCAGGAGGTAAAGAAAATGGCAGACGAACGCAACAGAATGCTGGAACAGTTGAACACAGACGACTGGCAGGAATGCCGACAGAGCGTGCTGATCGTGGACGATTCTGCCATGAACCGCAGAATGCTCACCGAGATACTGGGCGGCCGCTTTGATACCGCCGAGGCCGCCAGTGGAGAAGAGTGCTTGCACCTGCTGGAGGAAAACAGCGATGGGATTTCCATCGTGCTGCTGGACATCCACATGGAGGGAATGGATGGCTTTGCGGTGCTGGAGGAAATGAACCGGCAGAAAATGCTGGAAGATATCCCGGTCATCATGATCTCTAGTGAGGACAAGGTGGATGCCATGCGCCGCGCCTTTGATCTGGGCGCGTCGGATTACATCGGACGCCCCTTTGATGCCCGGGTAGTGTGCCAGCGCATCAGCAATACCATGCGGCTGTACGCGAAGCAGCGGCGGCTTTGCGCAGCGGTGGAAAAACAGATCCAGGAAACGGATCAGAACAGCCGGATCATGCTTGCGCTGCTGAACCGGGTAATGGAAAAGCGTAACGGCGAGAGCCGGGATCATGTGCGGCGTGTTCAGATCATTACCGCGCTGCTGCTGGCACAACTGGCACAGAAAAACGGACAGCACTGGCTTACGGGCTCTGTGCGCCGCCGCATTACGCTGGCGGCAGCACTGCACGATATCGGCAAAATAGAGCTGGAAAACCGGCTGCTGTGTAATACCGACCCGACTGCGGAGGAAGAGACACTGCTGCGGCAGCATACAACGCTGGGCGCGCAGATGCTGGAGGAAAACAGTACCCGGCAGGAAGCGACTTTTGCGCAGACGGCGGCACAGATCTGCCGCTGGCATCACGAGCGGTACGACGGCTCCGGCTATCCAGATGGGCTGACCGGGGAACAGATTCCGCTGGAGGCGCAGGTGGTGGGGCTGGCAGACGCTTACGATGCACTGACCGGCGGCGAAAACGGGCGTCCTTACCCACACAAGGCGGCGGTGTATCTGCTTTGCACTGCCCAAAGTAGCCAGTTCAGCCCGCTGCTGCTGGAATGCCTGCAGGAGATCGGCGACAAGCTGGCAGAGGCACTTCGTACACCGGAAAAATGAGTGCTATAATAAGGTATGCAAAGACGCTCCAAGGGATTGCTGTTATGATGAAAAAAGTCCTACTTTTCCTCAAAAATCAGATGATATTTGCGAAACGGTAAAGATTTGGTCGGGTTTTTGTAAGAAACTCACATTCTCTTTAAGGAAAAAGAAAAACAGCTGTGCAAGGCGCAGAAAATCGACACATGAAACAAATTGATATGGAACAATCGACAAAATGTGATAAAATAAAACTAGATATGCGCACTTGTGTGCATGGTACGGATGGTAAACAGCAATAAGGAGTTATGTGACTATGTCTATTGAAATTTCCCCTAAGTCCTTCTTTGAGCAGCCCAGTGTGGCGGATATGCGGCTGATCGCCTGCCCCGGTGCCGAGGAGCTGACCGGCCTGATCGACAAGCACCTTGTCCGTTGGGCAAAGGCTGCCGGAATTGAAAAAGACACCTTCATTATTTCCTGCGACTGCCCCCGCTTCCAGAGCGGCGATGCCAAGGGTCTGGTCAGGGAGTCTGTCCGCGGCGACGATATCTTTATCGTGGTGGACCCGGGCAATTACAGCGTCACCTACAAGCTGTTCAACTACGAGAACCACATGTCCCCGGACGATCATTTTGCAAACCTGAAGCGTCTGATTCAGGCTGTGGCAGGTAAGGCACACCGCGTTTCCGTCATCATGCCCAGCCTGTACGGCGGCCGTCAGCACCGCCGCGTGGTGCGCGAGAGCCTGGACTGCGCTGTGGCGCTGCAGGAGCTGCAGACCATGGGCGTGCGCAACATCATCACCTTTGACGCACACGACCCCCGCGTGCAGAACGCAGTGCCCCTGATGAGCTTTGATAACGCTATGCCCACCTATCAGGTGCTCAAGAGCCTGCTGAAGAAGGACCCCACCCTGTCCTTCGACAAGGAGAAGTTCACCGTGGTCAGCCCGGACGAGGGCGCTATGAACCGCAACATGTACTTCTCCAGCGTGCTGGGCTGCAACTTGGGCATGTTCTACAAGCGCCGCGACTACACCCGCGTGGTGAACGGCCGCAACCCCATCGTTGCTCATGAGTATCTGGGCGAGAGCGTGGAGGGCAAGACCGTCTTTATCGCAGACGATATCATTGCTTCCGGCGAGAGCATGCTGGAGGTCGCCAGCAACCTGAAGGAGCGCGGCGCTGCCAACATCATCGCCAACGCCACCTTCCCCCTGTTCACCAGCGGTCTGGAGAAGTTCGACAAGGCTGTGGCAGACGGCACCCTGACCTATGTTGTGGGCACCAACCTGACCTACCGTATGCCCGAGCTGCTGACCCGCGACTGGTATGTGGACGTGGATGTTTCCAAGTACGCTGCCTACTTTGTGGTGGCACTGAACCACGATATGTCCGTTTCCAGCATCATCGACCCCCTGAAGAAGATCGAGAACCTGCTGGCAAACCGCAAGTAAGATAGCTTTCCAAAGCCCCTGCACCCTGCGTGCGGGGGCTTTTTGCACTTTCATAGAGAAAAGGAAGTGTATCAGAGAAACAGCAGCGTTATAGGGTGCTTTCGCTGATTAGCTCTTTTCACAAAAAATAATATACTAATATATTAATTGTAACAAAAAACACTAAATACTATTTACAAATCGTGATGTAAATGGTATTCTTTGCACAAGATTGAAGCAGGAAGGACCTGCTGTGAAGAAAAAATCGGAGAAAAAGCAAGCGAGTCCGGCCTTCAAAGCTGGGCATAACAAAGTACGCAGACACGTACAAGAAGGAGAAAACAATATGAGACGTCGCGATTTTATGAAGCTTTCTGCCGCCACTGCATTCGGCGCTACCGTAGCAGCCATGGCACCCTCGGCTTTGGCTGCGAGCACGGAGACGGATCAGACCAACGGAAACCTGTACACCACTGTGGATCGCAAGACCGCTGCTATGGGTCTGAGCGATGGCAAGACCTTTGCTTATGACCCGGAGAATCCATATTTGAATGTGAACGTGGGTCTGTTCCATGACGTGCAGGTAACAGTAGGCGGACAGAATGTTGGTGCTGCTACCTACTATCTGCCGGACGGCATGGATCCTTGGGCACCGGCAATCATTGTGCTGACCCCAGATAACACCACTGCAAAAGATTTTTCCGGTACGGTCACCGGCCGTATGTGGCGCACAGTGGCCAGCAAAAATAAAATTGGCGTTGCATTCTTCGGCCCTGAGAACGGCGGTAGCTGGAACTTGTCCCTGAGCACTACCGGGCGCGATGACGCAGCAGCGCTGGACGCACTGTATCAGCTGATGCGCAAGAAGAGCGTTAAGCTGTCTGGTGCCTTCTCCATGGATAAGTCCCACACTGCACTGGTGGGCTATAAGGAGGGTGGCGCAGCCGCCTTGCTGTTTGGTGCCCGTTGGGCAAGCGATTTCAGTTCCATCTGCGCTGTGGACGCCACTGAGGTTCCGGCAGCCTCGTTAGAGGCAGTGGGTGGTCAGTATGTGTTGCCCTTCCCCGGCGACTCCACCCGCGGCGTGCAGGAGGAAGCCATTGCGGCAAAGACGGTGGATACCCCCGTCTGGTTTATCCGCTCCAAGGTCGATTCTGATAATAAGGCAGCGCTGGATTTCTATCTGAAGGCCAATCAGGCTGTAGCAAAGGGGAACAGCGTGTATGTCAGTAGCCGCGTAGGCTCTGCAGCTGAGGTGTGGGTCACGGAAAAAGCACAGTGCCCGTCTGCCATTTGGGAAAAGTTCTCTGGTCAGTTCAAGCGCTTCATGGCGCTGCAGCTGCCGGGTCGCGTTGCAAAGGCAGAGGACTTTACCCGGCGTGGTTTTGATATTCACGAGGAGTGGGTCAACGGCGAGTTGCGCCGCTGGATGGTCTATGTTCCGTCTACCTACACTGGCAGCAAAAAGGTGCCGCTGGTGCTGGTGATGCACGGCTACACCGCTTCCATGTATGCCATTGCAGAGGAATCTCGTTGGTACGAGGTGGCGGAGCAGAATGGCTTCATCGTGGTGTTTGCACAGGGTTTGGTGCGTCCTGCAGACCTGATGGGCAATATTCCCACTGCCATGTGGTTGGCAGGTCCCTTTGCCACACTGGCAGGTAAGGACACCGACCCCAGCGTGGACCTGGAGTTCATCAACAGCCTGCTGGACCGTATGGAGCAGGATTACAGCATAGACACCACCTGTGTGTATGCCACCGGTCACTCCAACGGCAGCCTGATGACTTGGGCTACCGCCTGCCGCTATGCAAGCCGGTTTGCTGCTATTGCTCCGGTCGGCTATATGTTTGCCCCGCTGCCGGAGCTTGACCCCGCAGTTCTGCTGCCGACATGGGCATTTCTGGGCGAGTACGACTCGGCAGGCGTGGCCGAGTTGGTGGAGGACAATGGAACGGTGAAGGCACTTCAGGGGTGGAATGCGCACAATGCCACGAACGAGGCAGCTGTTGTAGAGAGCACCTCTTACAACGGAGCTTTTGTGACGAAGAGCTTTATGGGTGGAAACGTGCCGCTGGTGCAGTACACCGTGGTCAAAGATACTCCCCATGTTTACCTACAGGAGGAGAGTGCTGCCATCTGGAACGAATTCTTCTCTCGTTATAGCCGCAGTGCAGATGGTACGTTGTACTATCAGGGCACTGCCGTGACTGCTGGGCAGTATCAGCCCAGCGCAGATTGGTACGCTGCAAAATAAGCCGCCGAGCTGCAGCACAAAGAGCGGAACCATCATTTGGTATTTTTCGGGACATCAGAGCGTCTGTGGTCGCTCTGGTGTCCCTTTTTATATTTTATGGCGGTGTCTGTTAAGTTTTTGAAAATTCGTGCCGGGGGCTTTGCAAAACCCGGTGGGTTTATGCTATATTTAAGTTGAAATACTTTGCATTCTGACAGAAAGGAAAAACGCCATGGAGCATTTTGTGGAGTTTGAAGATGTCTGTAAATATTACCAGACCGGCAGTGTGAAGATCGCTGCTGCCGACCATTTGAATTTCTATGTGGACAAGGGCGAGTTCTGCATCATCGTGGGGCCCTCCGGCGCGGGCAAGACCACTCTGCTGAACATTCTGGGCGGCATGGACAACTGCGACGAGGGCAACGTCTGGCTGGACGGCCGCAACGTGAGCCGCTTTTCCGCCCGGGAATTGACCACCTACCGCCGGTATGATGTGGGCTTTGTGTTCCAGTTCTACAACTTGGTGCAAAACCTGACCGCGCTGGAAAACGTGGAGCTTGCCAGCGAGATCTGCCGCGACCCGCTGGACCCCGCCGAGACCTTGCGCAGCGTGGGTCTGGGCGAGCGGCTGAACAACTTCCCGGCGCAGCTTTCCGGCGGCGAGCAGCAGCGGGTGTCCATTGCCCGCGCACTGGCCAAAAACCCCAAGCTGCTGCTCTGTGACGAGCCCACCGGTGCGCTGGACTACCGCACCGGCAAGCAGGTGCTGGGTCTTTTGCAGGATACCTGCCGCAAGACCGGACGCACTGTCATTGTTATTACCCACAACACGGCACTGACCGGTATGGCTGACCGCATCATTCAGGTGCGCAGCGGCCGTATCGTGTCCAATCAGGTCAACGAGCACCCGGTGCCGGTGGAACAGATCGAGTGGTGAGAACTGTGCAGAAAAGTTACCGCAAAAATATCCTGCGCGAGATGAAAAGCAGCATCAGCCGGGTGGTGTCCCTGTTTGGCATCGTGGCGCTGGGGGTAATGATGCTTACCGGCCTGATGTGCATTGCCCCCGATATGCGCACCGCTGCCCAGAAGTACTATGTGCAGCAGAATGTGTTCGACCTGCGGGTGCTGTCCACCCTTGGCCTCGGTCAGGGCGATATCGACGCCATTGCCGCCGTGGACGGGGTGGACGCCGTGCAGGCGGTGAAGTATCAGGACGTGGAAGGCCACTGGACAGGGGACGAGCAGACCACCGTAGCGCGGCTGTACCAGCTGCCCGCCGACCCACAGGCTGATACACCGGAGAACATGAACCGCCCGGTGCTGCTGTCCGGCCGGATGCCGGAAGCTGCCGGGGAGTGCGTGGTGCATGTGATGGGCCACGGCAGCCCGGTGGAGCTGGGCACCCAGCTGACCCTGCCGGAAGAGACCGAAGGGGTCAGCGGGCAGGTGTTCACGGTGGTGGGCACGGTGCAGGACCCGCTGCATTTTTCCACCGATTCCGAGAGTAGCACTGTGGGCGATGGTCAGCTGGACTGCATCCTGTTTGTGCCGGAGGGCACTTTGACCGCAGATTATTATACGGTATGCTATATCAAGGCGAAAAACGCCGGTCTGTATGATAATTATTCGGATGAATATCAGGCCGCAGTGGATGCCGTAGCCGAGAACCTCAAGGCCATCCAGAGCGTGCAGTGCACCGCCCGGCGGGAAGAGCTGATGGACACCGCCAACGACAAGCTGTCGGAAGCGCGCGCGGAGTACGACAGCCAGAAGGCAGAAGCCGAGCGTCAGTTCGCCGAGGCCGAGGCAAAGCTGGCAGACGCGCAGAAGCAGCTAGACGCCGCCAAGGCGCAGCTGGAAGCCGGTGAAAAGGAACTTGCCGCCCAGAAAGCCGCCCTGCCGGACACCATGCAGAGCGGTGCCGACAAGCTGGTGACCAGCGAGGAGCAGGTGCTGGAATTTGAGGAGCAGTTACAGCAAATTGAACTGCTGGTCAACCTGAAAAAGGTGGCAGACCCCCTGCTGACCTACGCGGAAGCCGCCCTGCGCAATGCCGAAAAGGCGCTGGACGAAGCCGAGCCGGAGGACGAGGATTACATTGAACTGCGGGATGCGCTGGCCAAGGCGCAGGCCGCTTACGACAACATCTATAACCAGCTGCAGGGCTATCAGCAGCAGTTGGACGCGGGCAAGCGGCAGATGTACAAGCAGGGACTTATCTCCTCGCCGAACCTCTCCAACGACCAGCTGGTGACCGAAGCCAAGGCCGCGCTGCGCAAGATGAAATTGCAGCTTTTGCAGGGGCAATTGCAGCTGACCACCGGCACAGCCAGCGCCTACACCCAGTTCGATGCCGCGCAAAAGCAGCTGGAAGAGGGCTGGGCAGAGTATAACGCCGGGCAGACCCAGCTGGAAGCATCCCGCACCGAGTTCGAGAGCCAGAAAGCCGAGGCGGAGCAGAAACTGGCAGATGGTCTTGCCCAGCTGAACGACGCCGAGGAACAGGTGAGCCAGATCAAAAAAGGCGAGTGGTATGTGCTGGACCGCACCTCCACCATGAGCTGCGTCACCTTTGCCCAGTACGCCGACCGCATGGACGCCATTGCCCGGGTGTTCCCGGTGTTCTTCTTCCTTGTGGCGGCGCTGGTGGCTACCACCACCATGACCCGCATGGTGGACGAGAACCGCCTGCAAATGGGCACCTTAAAGGCGCTGGGCTACGCCAATTTCAGCATCGCGGGCAAGTATTTGTTCTACGCCCTGCTTGCTACCATTCTGGGCAGCATCGTCGGCATGGTGGTGGGCTTTGTGGTGTTCCCCATCATTATCTGGAACGCCTATCAGATGGTGTTCACCCTGCCCACCTTCACCCTGCACTTCTACCCGGGCATGGCAGCTGCCAGCGTAGGTATCAGCGCCGCCGTCATCGGTTTTGCCACATGGTACGCCTGCCGTTCCAGTTTGGCCGAAAAGACCGCAGCTCTGCTGCTGCCCAGGGCTCCGGTGGCGGGCAAGCGCATCCTGATGGAGCGCATCACCCCGCTGTGGCAGCGGATGTCCTTCTCCCAAAAGACCACCGCCCGCAACCTGTTCCGGTATAAAAAGCGGTTCTTCATGACCGTGCTGGGCGTGGCGGGCTGCACCGCGCTGCTGCTGATCGGCTTCGGTATACAGGATTCCCTGCTGCCCATCGTCACAAAGCAGTCTACCGAGCTGACCCACAACGATATGTCCATCACCCTCAGCGACCCCAAAGCCCTGACCATGGAGCAGGGGCTGGCGGAGGAACTGGACAGCAACAGCGCCGTGCAGAACTGGAGTGCGGTGTATACCAAATCTACCACCATCTACAATGCCGAAGGCGAGAGCGCAAGCGTGAGCATCGTGGCTGCCGCCAAGGACAGCGACCTGACTCGCTATGTCACCTTCCGCACCCGCAAGGGGCACAAGGCCATCAGCTTTGACAGCGGCAGCGTCATCCTGACCGAAAAGACTGCCGAGAATCTGGGGCTGCACACCGGCGATACCTTCTGGGTGGAGAACGCCGAGGGCACCCGGGTGGAGCTGACCCTGACCGGCATTACCGAAAACTATATGTTCACCCGGCTGTACCTCCCCCGCGCACAGATGGAAAGCCTGCTGGGCACAGAGGATATCCCGTGGAACACGGTTTACGGCCAGACCACCTGCACCGATGCTGCCGGGTACAACGCCCTGCGCACCGACCTGCTGGACTGCAATTATGTCAGCGGCATCAGCTTTACCGAGGACACCACCGAACTGTTCGATAACCTCATCGTCAGTCTGGGCTATGTGGTGGTGCTGATCATCATCTGCGCGGCGGCGCTGGCGGCGGTGGTGCTGTATAACCTGATCAGCGTCAACCTTGGGGAGCGCAAAAAGGAGCTGGCGACCATCAAGGTGCTGGGCTTCTACGATCAGGAGGTGTACCGCTACATCTTCCGCGAGATCGAGCTGCTGGCGCTCATCGGCTCCGGCGTGGGTCTGGCGCTGGGTGTGCCGCTGCACAAGTTCATCATCCTGACCGTGGAGATGGATCAGCTCATGTTCATCCGCACCATCGCCCCCCGCAGCTACCTGCTGGCGGTAGCACTGACCATGGTGTTTACCGTGGTGGTCTGCTTTGTGATGCGGCGGCACGTCCGGCGCATCAGCATGGTGGAAAGCATGAAGGCCCCGGAGTAATGTTTACAGCGCATTCATAAAATAAGCATAATTTCGTAGGATTTTTCGGGTATCATAAAATCACCGGGAGGGGGAGAGCCGCAAGCCTCCTCTCAGGGACATGATTCCTCCTATACCCCAAACCAAATACCGCAAAAGGCCGCGCCTCGTCTGAACCAGCAGATGGGGCGCGGTCTTTTGCGTGTAGGATGCAGCTGCATTATGCCGAGACTTTTGGCGGAGAAAGTGCAGGAATCAACGTCCGCAGAGCACCGGCAAAGGAAATCGTTTTGCCAAACTGTGCAAAAAATACGGGCAGCACAGGCGCATATATCATGCAAAAAATACATCCTTGAAAAAAGTGGAATTAACCTATTGACAAACTGGGTAGAACGGGATATAATGCAAACATCCAATCCACCAGTCTTGTAGGGAAATGAAACGAAGGTTCCCCAGCGGGTGGTACATAGAGGGATGGAAAAGTTTTACCGGAAGGAGGGCACAAAGATGAAGCTGATCTGGAAAGAACTGCTGCACGCGAATTATCGCTGTGGGCGAATGCGTACCAACCGGGCACAGGCATCGGATGTGTACTGTAAGTTGCCCTCGGCTGCGCGAATGTGTACCCGAATGTGACAGCAGTAGCTCCGGTAGACCACACTGCCCGGTGCGCCTTTGAAAACGCATCGGGATTTTTTGTACACAACAATAATACTAACTGTATATAGAGAGGTAAATAACAATGTCTGAATATAAATTTGAAACCCTGCAGCTTCATGTCGGTCAGGAGCAGGCCGACCCCGCCACCGATGCCCGTGCGGTGCCCATCTACCAGACTACGTCCTATGTGTTCCGCAACAGCCAGCACGCCGCAGACCGCTTCGGTCTGGCCGATGCAGGCAATATCTACGGCCGTCTGACCAACTCCACGCAGGATGTGTTCGAAAAGCGCATTGCAGCGCTGGAGGGCGGCGTGGCAGCACTGGCTACTGCTTCCGGTGCAGCTGCCATCACCTACACCATTCAGGCACTGGCACAGGCCGGTGACCATATTGTAGCACAAAAGACCATCTACGGCGGCAGCTACAACCTGCTGGCTCACACCCTGACCCAGTTCGGCGTCAACACCACCTTCGTGGATGCCCACGACCTTGCACAGGTGGAAGCAGCCATCCAGCCCAACACCAAGGCTGTGTATCTGGAAACGCTGGGCAACCCCAACAGCGATATCCCGGATATCGACGCTGTTGCCGTCATCGCCCATAAGCACGGCCTGCCGCTGGTCATTGACAACACCTTCGGCACTCCGTACCTCATCCGTCCCATCGAGCACGGCGCAGACATCGTAGTGCACTCTGCCACCAAGTTCATCGGCGGCCACGGCACCACGCTGGGCGGCATCATCGTGGACAGCGGCAACTTCGACTGGAAGGCCAGCGGCCGTTACCCCAACATCGCTGCCCCCAACCCCAGCTACCACGGCGTCTCCTTTGCAGACGCCGCAGGCCCTGCCGCTTTTGTCACCTACATTCGCGCCATTCTGCTGCGTGACACCGGTGCTACCATCTCCCCCTTCAACGCCTTCCTGCTGCTGCAGGGCACCGAGACCCTGAGCCTGCGCATCGAGCGTCATGTGGAGAACACCAAAAAAGTGGTGGAGTTCCTTGCCAACCACCCGCAGGTGGAAAAGGTGAACCATCCCTCGCTGCCGGATCACCCGGATCACGCCCTGTACCAGAAGTATTTCCCCAACGGCGGCGCATCCATCTTTACCTTTAACATCAAGGGCGGCCGCGAGGAAGCCTTTACCTTCATCGACAACCTGAAGATCTTCTCTCTGCTGGCCAACGTGGCGGACGTGAAGAGCCTTGTCATCCACCCGGCCTCCACCACCCACAGCCAGCTGACCGATGCCGAGTTGGCCGAGCAGCAGATCTACCAGAACACCATCCGCCTGTCCATTGGCACCGAGCACATTGATGACATCCTTGCCGATCTGGAAGCCGGTTTCGCAGCCGTACGCGGCGAGTAAGCAGCTATTCTCTTTCCCGCAAAGGGAATGTGATCTTCCTTTTATTCCTGTCCAAGCCTCCATAAGCGTACGATAAGACCCCCGGCTGCCCGCCGGGGGTCTTGTCATCGCTGCAACTGCCGTTTATCTTTATGACCCAACCTGTGAAAATGCAATGCCGGAGCGTCCGCAGACGCTCCGGCATTGCGCTATTTAGAATGATTTTTCCTTTTACTCAGCGGCCAATCAGCAGGTCGCGGCGGCAGCGCAGACCCACAGAGAGGGTAGCGCTGCTGCCCAGATGCCGCAGGGTGACGCGGGTACCGGACTTCTGTCCCTCGCACAGCAGCGAGAGGTTCAGGGTGGTGGTGTTCTTCTCGGTCACCAGCACCAGCGTTTTCACGCCGTTGGCCTGCAAAGTCTGCATATCCTCGATGGTGGTGCGGAAGGTAGCCACCTTAGCGGGGACATCCAGCGTCAGCACGCCGTCCTTCTGGCGGGCGGTGTACAGCAGCTGCTTGCCCAGCAGACCCTTGACGGTGTAGCGCGCCTCAGTCTTTGCAGTGTCGGCCAGTTCGTCGCCGGAAATCAGCATGATGTCGCCCTGAATGGGATTGCCCTCCGGGGCACCGTAGCCGCCGTAGTTGGGGTCTTTTTCTCCCACAGCGGTGTCGGCCAGTTCGTCGCCGGAGATCAGCATGATATTGCCCTGAATGGGGTCGCCTGCCGGGGCGGCATAGCCGTATTTGAGATCGGTGTCTTCTACGGCAGTGTTGCCGCTGTGCAGTGCGATGTCGCCCTGCACCATCTGCTCCTGCGGGGGCAGATAGCCCTCCACGCAGGTAGAATCAACTTCGGCGGCAAAGGCACCCACGCTCAGTACGGCAGCGGCGCCCACCGCCACAGTGGCACAGCTCAGGGTACGGACAAACTTTTTGTTCAGCATCTTCATAGGAAATACCTCCTGAAAACGGCAGCCGTAGGGACTGCCTTTGTTTTTTGCATCATAATCGTTTTTTGAAACCATGGTTCAGCTGCGGCGCATCCACAATGGAAAACCGCCGTATCTGCTCTATAAACGGATACGGCGGCCGGATTATTGCAAAAGATTCAAAATTTTTTATTTTTAGGAGTTTTCCGATTTGTTTTCTGCGCTGTCGCAGTTGAGGATATCCATGAACTCCTCGCCGGTGATGGTCTCCTTCTGGTACAGGTACTGTGCCAGCTCGTCCAGCTTTGCGCGGTTCTCGGTCAGGATGCGGATGGCCTTTTCGTGCTGGGTCTTGACCAGTTCTACCACCTTCCGGTCGATCTCGCACTGGGTCTGGGCACTGCATGCCAGAGAGGTATCGCCGCCCAAATACTGGTTGTTTACGGTCTCCAGCGCCACCATGTCAAATTCATCGCTCATGCCGTATCGGGTCAGCATGGCACGGGCAAGCTTTGTGGCCTGCTCAATATCATTGGATGCGCCGGTGGTGATGGAGTTAAAGGCCACTTCCTCGGCGGCGCGGCCGCCGGTCAGGGTGGCAATCTTGTTTTCCAGCTCGGCCTTGTTCATCAGGTAGTGGTTGCCCTCGTCCACCTGCATGGTGTAGCCCAGTGCACCGGAGGTGCGGGGGATGATGGTGATCTTCTGCACAGGGGCAGAGTTGGACTGCTTGGCTGCCACAAGGGCGTGACCGATCTCGTGGTAGGCTACGATGCACTTTTCGTGGTCGGTCAGGATGGAGTTCTTCTTCTGGTAGCCGGCAATGACCACCTCGATGCTCTCCTCAAGGTCGGCTTGGGTCACGCTCTTGCGGCCTGCCCGCACGGCACGCAGGGCGGCTTCGTTCACGATGTTGGCAAGTTCTGCGCCGGACGCACCGGAGGCCATGCGTGCCACGGTGTTGAAGTCCACACCCGGGGCAATCTTCACCTTTTTGGCGTGTACCTTTAAAATCTCCTCGCGGCCCTTCAGGTCGGGCAGCTCCACGGGCACACGGCGGTCGAACCGGCCGGGACGGGTCAGGGCAGGGTCGAGGGAATCCGGGCGGTTGGTGGCTGCCAGAATGATGACGCCGGTGTTGCCCTCGAAGCCGTCCATCTCGGTAAGCAGCTGGTTCAGGGTCTGCTCGCGCTCGTCGTTGCCGCCAAACTGGCCGCTGTTGCGCTTCTGACCAATGGCGTCGATCTCGTCAATGAACACGATGCAGGGGGCTTTTTCCTTGGCCTGCTTGAACAGGTCGCGCACCTTGGAAGCACCCATGCCCACGAACATCTCCACGAACTCCGAGCCGGAGATGGAGAAGAAGGGCACGTTGGATTCGCCTGCCACGGCCTTGGCCAGCATGGTCTTGCCGGTGCCCGGAGGGCCTACCAGCAGAATGCCCTTGGGCATGGAAGCACCGATCTCCTCGTACTTCTTGGGGTCGTGCAGATAATTGACGATCTCCTGCAGGTTCTCCTTTGCCTCGTCCTCACCGGCAACGTCCGCAAAGCGGATGCCGTGGGTGGACTGCACATACACCTTTGCGTTGGATTTGCCCGCGCCGCCGAACATCATGGAACCCGGGCCGCCGCCTGCCTTTTCCATCAGCTTTTTGTTCATTTGGTTGCCGATGAAGCTGAACAGCAGGATAGGCAGCACGAACCACAGCAAAAAGCTGAGCACCGGCGAACCCTGCTCCACGATCTCGCTGGAGAACTGTGCGCCCGCATCGTACAGACGCTCGGTCAGGCCGGGGTCGTTCATCAGGCCGGTCTTGTAGATCTGTTTGTTGTCCTTATCTGTAAAAATGATCTGGTTGGACTGGATATCCACCTTGCCGATGTTCTCCTGCTCGGTCATGCTCATAAAGGTGCCGTAGTCTACCTCCTGCACTTGACGCTCGGCCAGCCACGGCATGACCACAAGGTTGATGACCAACAGCACCAGCAGCACGATGGCATAGTAGATGGCCAACGGCTTTCTGGATGGCTTGACTTCTTTCATGGGAACTTCCTCCTTCTATATAAAGTGGGCTTCCACCCGTTTGCTGCGCCCAGTATACCACACCTTGCCGCCCGGCGACAGCGCAGCGAGGGCAACTTTGCAAAAACTTAGCAGTTTCTTAACAAAGAGGGAAGAACCCCCAATTCTGCATGATTTTCCCTATGGCATTATGAAATGCTTTCATCTTTATCCTGAACGAAACTTCTTGACACTTTCTGGCAGGCGTGCTAAAATTATCTCACTTTCAACAAAGTGCAAATGCGTTGACGGGGATAAAACGATCTTTCTTCTGCGTGCAGAGAGCCGCCGGGTGGTGCAAGGCGGGTGCAGAGAGTTTCGGATACTGGCCCCCGAGCGGCAGAGCTGAATGGATAAGTAGGTTCTGACGGACGCCCACCGTTACAGGGGCAGCGATTCGCCGTTTGGGCCGATCGTGCAAAGTGGCTGTACCTGATCGTGCAGCAAGGAGAGTGGTACCACGGGTGCCCTGTAAAAGCTATTTACAGGCTCTCGTCTCTCAAGGTTTTCGCCTTGAAAGACGGGAGCCTTTTTGTATGATAATCCTCTCAGTCGCCTGACGGCGACAGCTCCCCCGAAGGGGGAGCTTCAAGAGAAACCGGAAAGCCCCGCGGGGGCTGACTGAGAGGGTTCGTCTCACCACAACATCAGGAGGACAACAGGATGATGGACGCTACCAAGTACGCACCGGGTTACTACCCGGTACCCGCCGGTTATGACAGCTGGGTAAAAAAAGACCATATTGAAAAAGCTCCTGCATGGTGCAGCGTGGATCTGCGGGACGGCAATCAGGCACTGATCGTGCCCATGAGCCTTGCAGAAAAGCTGGAGTTCTTCCAGATGCTGGTGAAGATCGGCTTCAAGGAGATCGAGGTGGGCTTCCCTGCCGCCAGCGAGACTGAGTACGAGTTCCTGCGCACCCTGATTGAAAAGGACATGATCCCCGCCGACGTCACCGTGCAGGTGCTGACCCAGTGCCGCGACCACATCATCCGCCGCACCTTCGAGGCGGTCAAGGGCGCACCCCGGGCGGTGATCCACTTCTACAACTCCACCTCCGTGGCACAGCGGGAGCAGGTGTTCCACAAGTCCAAGGAGGAGATCAAGCAGATCGCTGTGGACGGCGCAAAGCTGGTCAAGCAGCTCAGCGAGGAGTACGAGGGCAACTTCCTGTTTGAGTACAGCCCCGAAAGCTTTACCGGCACCGAGGTGGATTACGCCGTAGAGGTGTGCAACGCCGTGCTGGATATCATGCAGCCCACCCCGGAGCGCCCCATGATCATTAACCTGCCTGTGACCGTGGAGATGAGCATGCCCCATGTGTACGCCAACCAGATCGAGTATTGCGACAAGCACCTGAAGTACCGCGATAGTGTGATCATCTCCACCCACCCCCACAACGACCGCGGCACCGGCGTAGCCTGCGCAGAGCTGGCAGTGCTGGCGGGCGCACAGCGCGTGGAGTGCTGCCTGTTCGGCAACGGCGAACGCACAGGCAACGTGGACGCTGTAACGCTGGCGATGAATATGTACAGCCACGGCGTAGACCCCAAGCTGGACTTCTCGGATATGCCCGCCATCTGCGCCACCTACGAGCGGGTGACCCGGATGCACATCTACGAGCGCACCCCCTACGCCGGGCAGCTGGTGTTTGCAGCCTTCTCCGGCAGCCATCAGGACGCCATTGCCAAGGGCATGGCGTACCGCAAGCAGACCGGCGAGCACCGCTGGACCTGCCCCTACATCCCGGTGGACCCCCACGACATCGGCCGCACCTACGACGCCGACGTCATCCGCATCAACAGCCAGAGCGGCAAGGGCGGCATCGGCTTTGTGCTGGAGCAGAACTACGGCTACAACCTGCCCCCCAAGATGCGGGAGGCGCTGGGCTACAAGGTCAAGAGCGTGTCCGACCACAGCCACAAGGAGTTGAGCGCCGCCGAGGTGCTGCACATCTTCGAGGATACCTACCTCAACCGCGCAAAACCGCTGAACGTGGTGGAAGCTCACTTTGCACAGGTGAACGGCATTACCGCCACGGTCACGCTGGAGCTGAACGGCCAGCGCAAGGTGGTCACCTCGGTGGGCAACGGCCGTCTGGATGCCGTAGCCAACGCCATCCAGAGCGCCACCGGCATGGACTTCCATCTGGAAAACTACTCTGAGCACAGCTTGGACGAGGGCTCTACCTCCCGCGCGGCCTCCTATGTGGGGCTTGTCTGGGGCGACAACACGGTCACATGGGGTGCCGGTACCGACACCGACATCATCGTAGCCGGTATCCGTGCCCTTGTCAGTGCGATCAATAATCGATAAAAAGGAGAAAACTACCATGGGAATGACCCTGACGCAGAAGATCCTTGCCGCACACGCCGGACTGCCGGAGGTCAAGGCAGGCCAGCTCATCAACGCAAAGTTGGACATTGTGCTGGGCAACGACATCACCACCCCGGTGGCTATCAACGAGTTTGAGCGCGCCGGTTTTGACCGCGTGTTCGATAAAGAGCATATCGCCATCGTGCTGGATCACTTTGTACCCAATAAGGATATCAAGAGCGCAACCCAGTCCAAGCAGTGCCGGGAATTTGCCAATAAATACGATATCCTCAACTTCTACGATGTAGGCCAGATGGGCATCGAGCACGCCCTGCTGCCGGAAAAAGGCATCGTCACCGCCGGTGACTGCGTGATCGGCGCGGACAGCCACACCTGCACCTACGGTGCGCTGGGCGCCTTCTCCACCGGCGTAGGCTCTACCGATATGGCAGCAGGCATGGCAACCGGTATGGCATGGTTCAAGGTGCCCTCCGCCATCAAGTTCGTGCTCACCGGCAAATTCAATCCCCGGGTGTCCGGCAAAGACCTGATCCTGCACATCATCGGCATGATCGGTGTGGACGGCGCACTGTATAAATCCATGGAGTTCACCGGCCCGGGCGTGGAAAGCCTTACCATGGACGACCGCCTGTGCATCTGCAACATGGCGATTGAGGCCGGTGCCAAGAACGGCATCTTCCCGGTGGATGAGGTGACCAAGGCTTATCTTGCAGGCCGTAGCCAGCGCCCACCAGTGTTCTACGAGGCCGACCCCGATGCCGTGTACGAAAAGACCATCGAGATCGACCTCGGCGCACTGGAGCCCACCGTCAGCTACCCCCATCTGCCCGAGAACACCCATGTTGCCAGCGAGGGCAAGGACATCAAGATCGATCAGGTGGTCATCGGCAGCTGCACCAACGGCCGCTTGGAGGATATGGAGGCTGCCTACAACATCCTCAAGGGCAAGCACATCGCCAAGGGCGTGCGCGGCATCATCATCCCCGCCACCATGGCTGTTTATAAGGAGTGCATCCTGCGGGGCTGGACCACCGCCTTTATTGATGCGGGCTGCATCGTGTCCACCCCCACCTGCGGCCCCTGTCTGGGCGGCTACATGGGCATTCTGGCAGCGGGCGAGCGCTGCGTTTCCACCACCAACCGCAACTTTGTGGGACGCATGGGTCATGTAGACAGCGAGGTCTATCTGGCCTCTCCCGCCACCGCTGCCGCCAGCGCCCTGACCGGCTACATCACCGACCCACGCACGGTCTGACCCGAAAGGAGCATGAGCATGAACGCAAGAGGTTCTGTTTTCAAATACCCGGATAATGTGGATACCGACGTTATCATTCCGGCACGCCACCTGAACACGCAGGACGCCAAGGAGCTTGCCAGCCACTGCATGGAGGATATCGACAAGGATTTTGTGAACCGGGTGCAGCCCGGCGATATCATGGTGGGCGGCTGGAACTTTGGCTGCGGCTCCTCCCGCGAGCACGCACCCCTGTGCATCAAGACCGCAGGCATCGCGGTGGTCATTGCCAAAAGCTTTGCCCGTATCTTCTACCGCAACAGCATCAACATCGGCCTGCCCATCATGGAGTGCCCGGAGGCTGTGGACGCCATCGAGGCAGGGGACACCGTTCAGGTAGACTTTGACACCGGCGTCATCACCGACGAGACCAACGGCAAGGTGTTCCACGCCGAGCCCTTCCCGCCCTTTATCCAGAACATCATCTCCGCCGGCGGTCTGATGAAGGCCATCCAGAAATAAGCCCATCCCCATCCGTGAAAATGTGTTTGGAGCATAAAAGGAGTACCTCATGGAAAAAAATATTGCTGTCATCTGGGGCGATTGCTCCAGCCCGGAGATCGTAAAGCAGACCATCCGGGTGCTGGATAAGGTGGCCGAAAAGTACGGCCATACCTTCCACTATACCGCTGCCGCCATGGGCGGCGAGGCCATTGACAAATACGGCGACCCTCTGCCCCAGCACGAGCTGGATAAGTGCCTCGCCGCCGACAGCGTGCTGTTGGGCGCGGTGGGCGGCCCCAAGTGGGAGGGTCTGCCCGGAGAGCAGCGGCCGGAAAAGGGTCTGCTGCGGCTGCGCGCCGGGATGGGTCTGTACGCCAACAACCGCCCCGCGAAGATCTGGCCGCAGCTGGCACCTGCCAGCCCCCTGAAGCCCGAGATCGTGGCACAGGGCATTGATTTTATCATCGTGCGGGAACTGATCGGCGGCGTGTACTTCGGCAATCACGAGACCCACACGCTGGAAAACGGCGAAAAGCAGGCCGTGGATACCATGCCCTATGCAGAGCACGAGATCGAGCGCATTGGCCGCATTGGCTTCGAGACCGCCCGCAAGCGCCGCAAAAAGCTGTGCTGCGTGGACAAGGCCAATGTGCTGGACACCAGCCGCCTGTGGCGCACCGTGATGCACCGGCTGCAGGCCGAGTACCCGGACGTGGAGTACAGCGAGATGTTCGTGGACAACTGCGCTATGCAGATCGTGAAGAACCCCGCCCAGTTTGACGTCATCGTCACCGAGAATATGTTCGGCGACATCCTGTCGGATGAGGCTTCCATGATCACCGGTTCTATCGGCATGATCCCGTCCTCCAGCCTTGGCGACGGCACCCGCGGTCTGTACGAGCCCATCCACGGCTCCGCCCCGGACATTGCAGGCAAGGACATCGTAAACCCCACCGCCTGCATCCTGTCTGCTGCCATGATGCTGCGGTACTCCTTTGGCATGGCAGCGGAAGCCGATGCCATTGAGAACGCCGTGAGCCGTGTGCTGGACAAGGGTCTGCGCACCGCCGACAACATGAGCGATGGCTGCACCTGCCTTGGCTGCACCGCCATGGGCGATGCCATTCTGGCAGAGATTTCATGATTTGAAATGCGCGCCGCTTCCGCTCTGCGCATAGTTCAAGGAAAAACGATTTATCATTTCGGAATACCGGAGCGTCTGAGAATGCTCCGGTATTCCATTTTCACGGGAGGAGTCGTAAAGGCAAGCGGTAGTTGCAGCGCTCGTTTCCTGCGGAAACAGTCGCGCTGCGGGGACTGAACCCTCTCAGGCTCACATTCGTTCGCCAGCTCCCCCGAAGGGGGAGCTTTATTATTACTGACAGGCAGATATCAAAAAGCTCCCCCTTCGGGGGAGCTGGCATCGCGCAGCGATGACTGAGAGGGTTTCCCTCCCGTGAAAAAGTAGACCGGGAAAATCCGCAGATTTTCCCGGTCTACAAATATAGAATATTTCTTCCGCTATTTATGCGCAGAGCATAGCGGCGCGCATTCAAAATGGTTTTGCCTTACACTCCCGAGGCACCATAGTTTGCCAGCACGCGGGCAGAGGGGTCGTTGACGTTGCAGCCCGGCCATGCCTTGTTGGGCATCCAAAAGCCCACGATGGTGCGGCTCTGGTCGTGGTAGTACTTCTCGAAAATTTCGCGGTAGAACAGGCTCTCCTTGGTAAAGGGCATGCAGTGTGCCGAGTAGTTTGCCCGCCGCATCTGGAACTCCTCGTCGGTGTACAGGCTCTCGGCGTACTCCTTGATGTCGTCCACCATGCTGTGGCCCACGGCGTCCGAGAAGGCGGCCTTTTCGCGCCACAGAATCTCCGGCGGCAGCCAGTCACCCTCAAAGGCCTTGCGCAGCAGGTACTTGCCCTTGCCGTAGCGGTTCAGCTTCTTTTCCGGGTCAATGGCCATGACGTAGCGCACAAAATCCAGATCGCCAAAGGGCACGCGGGCCTCGATGCTGTTGGAGGAGATGCAGCGGTCTGCCCGCAGCACATCGTACATATACAGCTCCCGGATGCGCTTCTGGCTCTCCTGCTGGAAGGCGTCGGCGGTGGGGGCGTAGTCGGTGTATTTGTAGCCGAACAGCTCATCCGAAATCTCGCCGGTCAGCAGCACACGCACATCGGTCTGCTCGTGGATGGCCTTGCACAGCAGGTACATGCCCATGCTGGCGCGGATGGTGGTGATATCCCATGTGCCAAGCAGGCGGATGACTTCCTCCAAGCTGCTGAGCACCATCTCGCGGTTGATGATGATCTCGTGGTGCTCGCTGCCCAGATAGTCCGCAGTCTGCCGGGCGTATTTCAGGTCGATGGCATCGGTGTCCATGCCGATGGCGAAGGTGCGGATGGGCTTGCCTAGCTTTTTGGCGGCAATGGAGCACACCAGCGAGGAATCCAGACCGCCGGAAAGCAGGAAGCCCACGGGTGCATCGGCATCCAGCCGCTTTTCCACACCGGCGATCAGCTTCTCGCGGATGTTCTGCAAGATGGTGGGCATATCGTCCTGCATGGGGGCGGGCACATCCGCAATGTCCTCGTAGCGTACAAAGCGGCCGTCGCAGTAGTAGCTGCCGATGGGGAAGGGACGGATGTCATCGCACCAGCCGATGAGGTTGCGCATCTCGGAGGAGAAGGCGATCTTGTGGCTGGACTTGGAGTAGCCGTAGAACAGCGGACGGATGCCGATGGGGTCACGGGCGGCGATGAGCCGGTCCTTGCGGGAATCGTACATGATCAGCGCAAACTCCGCGTCCATGTGGCGGAACATATCCAGCCCGTACTCGTAGTACAGCGGCAGCAGGATCTCGCAGTCGCAGTCGGAGCAGAACTTGTAGCCCCGGCGCTTTAAGATCTCCTTTTCGAACCGGAAGCCGTACAGTTCGCCGTTGCACACCACGCAGTCAGCGCCTCGGTAAAAGGGCTGCATTCCTTCCGGGGTCAGTCCCATGATGGCAAGCCGCCCAAAGCCCATCAGGCCGTAGGGTCCCTCCACCACCCGCTGGTCGTCCGGCCCGCGGTCCACGGTGCGCAGCAGATACTCTTTGAATTTTTCGGCGGGCAAATCATGCCCCGTATAACCCATAACACAACACATACTTCTTACCCCTCTTGTAAAAACGATAAAAATAAAAATACGGCAGCACATTCATCCCATAGTCCTAGGACGAATATGCTGCCGTATCCGTGGTGCCACCTAAATTACCGGCATACGCAATACGCCGGTCACTTTTGTGCGCTCTCCCCGTTGAAAGCACTGCCGCGATAACGAGCGGCACACGTCTGCCCCTACTGCTGCACACGCAGGTTCAGGGAGCGGCTCACGGGTGTTCTTCGGGCTTCGTTTTCTGCGCGGATTCCAGCATCCCGCACTCTCTGTAAGAAAAACCTGAGGCCTTACTTTTCCCGGTCAACGCTTTTATTGTTTGCATTGTATCACGGGTTTTTGTCCGTGTCAACACAGCAGGCGCATTTTTTTGCAGGCTGTTCTTCAGCTGCGGACGGTGCCGCGTTTTGCGCGCAATGACGGCACAGCCCGTACAGCACACTGCCCTCACATTGCAGGGTAAAGCCGTGCTCTGCCATCAGGTGGGCGCGCACCTCATCCATAAAATGACAGTCCAAGTGATAGATGCGCCCGCACTGCACGCACTTGAGGTGCAGGTGCTCCCGGCAGTGGCGTCCCTCGTCCACATACTGGAACACTGCCCGCTCGCCCTTGTCAGCTACATATTTCATTATGCGCTGCTCGCCCGCCAGCTTGTCCAGATAGCGGTACACGGTGGTGGGGTTGGGGCTTGCGCCCTGCGCCTCCAGATGCTCCAGAATGTTGGAGGCGCTTACTGCGTGCTGGCGGTTGTTGATGAGGTAGTCTAAAATGAGCTGCCGGGTGCGGGTGTTGTAGCCATCGCTTCGTGCCATGAGAAATTCGATCCTTTCTGGTGTAGATGTGTTGTTTTTCAGCCCTATTGTAGCACAGTTTGCTCTTGGATGCAAAAGAAGCGGGTGGAAAGTCGGTCTATTTGGCGACAAGCACAAAAAACGTTGTAAAAAATAGCAAAATTGGAACGTAATCTTTGTGTAAAACGGAAAACACGCCAAAGTTAAGCAAAAAGTCTTGTAAAAAATGCCCTAATGTGAAATAATATATTAGATAAAGTGGTTGGATTGCAGCCGGGATACAAGCTGGCTGAACATGAAGAAGAAGAGAACTGGCAGCGGTGGGTTTGCGCTGCCGGTTCGGACGTTTTGGAACGTTTTTTGGAGAAGAAGACAAAGAAGAATAGGAGAGTGTGCTTATGAAAGAGCAGGATGCACAGGCAAAGCTCAGCCTGAAGCTGCAGGCGTACCAGTACCTCAAGACCAAGATCCTGAACTGCGAGTACCGCCCTAACGAGTTTCTGAACGAGCAGAAACTCTGCGCCGAGATGGGCAACATCAGCCGCACCCCCATGCGGGATGCGCTGGGGCGTCTGGAGCAGGAGGGGCTGATCACCATTCTGCCCAAAAAGGGGCTGATGGTCTCCGGCATCACCGAAGAGGACGTGCACAGCATGTTTGAAATGCGTCTGCTGGTGGAGCCCTACGCCCTGCGTACTTACGGCAATGCCATCCCCCGGGAGCAGCTGGAGGCCTACGCCGAGCTGATGCACCACAGCGAGCGCATCGAGGACTTCTGCGAGTCGGACGACGACTTCCACGAGCTGCTGATGAGCACCCTGCCCAACAAGTATCTGCGCTCTGCCTACGACCGCATCACCGGTCTGAACACCCGTTTCCGCATCATGACCGGCAAGGTGAGCATGATCAATCAGGAGCAGACCTGCGAGGAGCATCTGCAAATTCTGGACGCTGCCCTGTCTGACAACTGGGACGGCGCAGCCATGGCGCTGCAGCACCATTTGGAGCTGGCACGCGATAAGGCCGAGGGCGTGATCAAGGTCATCCGCCTGTGGTAAAGAAATAAAAGTAAAAAGGTCTGCTGCACCGCACGGTGCAGCAGACCTTTTGTGTTTTTACGAGAGAAGTCTCCCTCAGATAAGGTGGTTTTCAAGGCAGTAATGATAGACCCCGTCCTCTTCCACAGAGCGGCAGAGGACGGCAGCTCTGGCCTTGACCTCTTCGAGCGCGTTTCCCATGGCAACACCTGTACCGACCGCTTCCAGCATTTCGATGTCGTTCCGTCCGTCCCCAAAGGCAATGGCTTCGGACTTTGAAAATCCATAATGCGCCAGGACCGCCCTTACAGCGTTTCCCTTGCCGCAGGAGAGCGGAATAATATCTACTGCCTTGTCCCACCATGCGGTGATCTGTGTGGCGTGCGTCCCCTGTAAGATCTGTGTGTATTCGGCGCTGTTGCAGGAGCACATGATCTGATAGATCTCCTCCTCGCACAGCGCATCAAAATGCTCGGAGATCACCAGCTTTTCGCTGCCAAAGGAAAAGTATTGTGCCAGATCGGGATCTGTCCCGTTTGTTACGATAAAGTGCTCATTGCTGATAGCCGCTGCCCGGTGCATCTGCTTCAGATTTTGCAGAATTCTGTGTTTGTCATCAGCGTCCAGCGGATTTTTGAAGAGCACGGTATCCTTGCTGCGGACATAGGAGCCGTTGAAGGTCAGCCAGATATCAAAATCGACGCCTTCAAAATGCGGGATGGAGAGATAGCCTCTGCCGGTCGCCATGCACAACAAGACCCCGTTTGCTTGCAGCTGCTGTAAAGCCTGTACAGTTTTGGGGGATGGCTCCTTGCTGCCCAGCTTGAGCAAGGTTCCGTCTACATCAAAAAAAGCAATTTTTATCATACGACACCTCTGGTAAAAATATTTTTATTTCTCCACCTTGCTCAGCAGGATGCGGTCGTTATCCAGAGTTTTGCCCGCGTTCTCGCGGAACTTTTCCAGCAGATCGTCCACGGTCATTTTGCTGCGCTCTGCGCCCTTTACGTCAAACACGATGCGCCCGGCGTCCATCATCAGGGTGCGGTTGCCCAGTTCCAGCGCCTGATGCATATTATGGGTCACCATCAGGCAGGTGATCTTTTTCTCTGCCACGATGCTCTTGGTCAGCGCCAGCACCTTTTCGGCGGTGGCGGGGTCCAGTGCGGCGGTGTGCTCGTCCAGCAGCAGCAGCTTGGGGGTGACAAGGGTAGCCATGAGCAGGGTAAGTGCCTGCCGCTGCCCGCCGGAGAGCAGCCCCACCGGCTGCTTCATGCGGTCCTCAAGCCCCATGTCCAGTAACGCCAGCTTTTCGCGGAAAAGCGCCTTATCCTTGCGGGAAATGCGGGAGAAGATGGCGTTGGGCGCGGTGCCTGCCCGCAGGTAGGCCAGCGCCAGATTTTCCTCAATGGTCATGTTGGGTGCGGTACCCTTGAGCGGGTCTTGGAACAGATGCCCGATGACCTTGCTGCGCTGGTGCTCCGGCGCAAAGGTGATGTCCTGCCCGCCCAGCAGAATGCTGCCCTCGTCGGCGATAAAGCCGCCGGTGATGGCGTTGAACAGGGTGGATTTGCCCGCGCCGTTGGAGCCTACGATGGTGGCAAAATCTCCGGCTTCCATTTGCAGGCTCACGCCGTTCAGCGCTACTTTTTCGTTGACGGTGCCGGGGTTAAAGGTCTTGTGCAGGTCGTTCAGCTGCAGCATTTCCATGTTACTGTCCCTCCCTGTTGGTCACGGTGCGGCGTGCACGGGCGGCGTGCCGGCGCTTTTCAAAGGCGAAGTGCTCCCGGATGGCGGGCATGGAGATGGCCACTGCCACGATGATGGCGGATACCAGCTTCATGGCGGCGGCGGGCACATTGAACCGCAGTGCCACCGCCACAATAAAGCGGTACAGGCAGCTGCCGAACACCACGCCAAGGATGCGGCGCAGCATGGTGCGCTTGCCCACCAGCGTCTCGCCGATGATGAGAGAAGCCAGTGCAATGGTCACCATGCCGGTGCCCACGTTGATATCGCAGCTTTTCTGGTACTGCGCCAGCAGCCCGCCGGACAGCGCACACAGCGCACCGGACACGCACAGACCCACCGTGATGGTAAAGGCGGGGTTGATGCTGGAAGCCCGCACCATGGCGGCGTTATCGCCGGTAGCGCGGATGGAAAGCCCCAGCCGCGTGCCCAGAAAGCCCAGCATCGCCGCGCAGGCGATGGCAATGATAACTGCCGCCAGCGCCAGCTTGTACCAGCTGCCCAGAAAGCCCAGCGAAGTTTTTGCCATGGAGAAGATGGTAGGGGTCTTGACCAGCGACATGGTGGAGGAGAAGCCCATCACCGCCAGATTGATGGTGTATAGGCCGGTATTGACGATGATACCGGCCATGATGCTTTCCACACCGAGCCTTGTCTGCAAAAAGGCGGTGACAAAGCCGGAGCACACCCCCGCAGCCATGGCTGCCGCCAGTGCAAGGATGGGGTGGCCGGTCAGTGCCACCTGACAGGCTACCGCACAGCCCAGCGTAAAGCAGCCGTCGGTGGAAAGGTCGGCAATATTCAGGATGGAGTAGCTCAGAAACAGTGCCAACGCCACCAGTCCGTAGATGCAGCCCAGCTCCAGCGCTGTCTGCAAAACGTTGAGGGAAAAGATACTCGCCAGCATGGTGTATGCTCCTTTTATGTTTTTTTGAGGGGACGAATTAACCGGTATTTCATTTTTACGGGAGAGGGAACGTTTTCCCCAGAACCGCCAAAAGCTCTCCCTTGCGGGAGAGCCGGAAAAACCATCAGGTTTTGACGGAGCGGGGCGTTCAGGAGAAGTTCTCGGCGGTGGTCACCTCGGTGATCTCAGTGCAGTAGGGCTTGAAGGCTTCCTTCAGGGCAGCCAGATCCAACCCCAGCGCCTCGACGGTCTCGGTGTTGATGGTGACGATGCCGTTATCAAAGGTCTGGTAAGGCAGGTCTGCGGGGGTCTTGCCGTCGCACAGCAGCTGGCTGACCATATCGGCGGTGGCTTCGCCCAGCTGGACGTAGTCCACGCCGTAGCCCACCAGTGCGCCGTTCAGCGCAAAGCTGTCGGCACCGGTGTAGTGCTGCACACCCGCCTCGATGAAGCTCTCATAGATGGACAGCTCGGCGGTCATGATGGTGTTGTCGGTGGGGGTGAACACGGCCTTGACCCCGGCGGCGACCAGTGCTTCGGCAGCCATCTGCACCTCGGCGGTGGTGGTGCCGTTCTTCTCCACCACCTTGATGCCGTTCTTCTCGCAGAATGCCTTGGCGTCTGCAATGGCCTGGGTGGAGGAATCCTGACTCAGGTCATACAGCAGACCGATGGTGTCGATGCCGGGGTTTGCGGCCACGATCAGGTTCATGATGGCGTCGGTGTTCAGCGCATCGGAGGTGCCGGTGATGTTCTCCTCGCCGTCAAAACCTGCGGCGGCGGGGTCGGTCACGGCGGAGTAGACCACCGGGATGTCGGTATCCTCCACAGCGGCCAGCATGGTAGCGGCGGTGGGGGTAGCCACGGCTACGATCACGTCCACGCCGTCAGCCACAAGATCTGCGCCGATCTGGTTCAGGTTGGACTGGTCGGCCTGTGCGTTGGCGTAGTAATCGGCGTAGTCAAAGGTGACGCCCTTCTCCTTGCCGATGGCGTCCAGACGGCTCTCCACAGATTCCACAATCTGGTTGAGGGAGGCGTGATCCACATAGTTGACGATACCCACCTTGAAGGTCTCGCCGGTGGCTGCGGTGCTGCCGGAAGCAGCTGCGGAGGAGGAGACCGCTGCACTGGAGGCGGTGCTGGAAGCAGAGCCGCCGCAGCCGGTCAGTGCCATGGCAGAAACAGCGGAAGCGGTCAGAGCGGCCTTCAGGAAGCTGCGGCGGGAGATCATGTTCAGGTTTTTCATAGTGGTAACTCCTTTCCCGGAGC
This sequence comes from uncultured Faecalibacterium sp., assembly GCA_934539245.1. Classification (GTDB taxonomy): domain Bacteria; phylum Bacillota; class Clostridia; order Oscillospirales; family Ruminococcaceae; genus Faecalibacterium. Next base: position 24,342 of record CAKTCK010000014.1, on the reverse strand, counting down.
GGGCGGCAAATCAAAAGACCCGCTCCCTTTGCGGGACGGGTCTTAAAACAAAACAACCCTGTCCCTGTGTGTTATCCACAAGGACAGGATCGGTAAAATACGATTCTGCGGTGCCACCTTGCTTGCTCTGCATCCAATACAGCAGAGCCACTCACGGAGAGCCAACACTCCCCTGTCCTGTAACGGAGACTTCCGTCCAAAGCTACTAGGGCTTCTACCCGTTTGCCCGGCCCTCGGCGGCCCACGAAACTCTGCCCCGCTTTCGCCCGTTTGCACTGTCCGGGCTCACTGCAGATGCGCTGTGCAGGTTCTCTTCCGCCTCATCGGTTTGATTGCATTATACACTTTATCTTCGTAAAGTCAAGAGGAAATTTAAAATTTTTATTTTTTGGCCCGGCCAAAGTCATTCTTCTGCCGGGGTGCCGGTGCTGCGGCGCTTGCGGCGCACAAAGTAGGCAACGTACACCACCCATACCGGAATGGCTACGGCGGTCACCACCCGGCTGGCGGAAAGCCCGGCGGCCTGATACACAAAGTCGATGCTGCTTGCACCCGCCGGGCAGAGCACCGCCATCAGTCCCTCGTCCACCCGCAGGATGTCGGTCTTTTCGCCGTTGACGTAGGCGGTAAAGCCGTCATCGTAGGGCACGGAGAAAAAGACGAGGTTCGGTTTTTCCAGCGTGATCTCGGCATGGAAACCGGCGTTGTTCATCTGGAACACACTGCAGCTGTGGGCGCGGCGGTCGGCACAGTCCTGCGTGTAGCTGTCGTAGTGCAGGTCATTTAGCATGTCCTCCGAAAGCTCGGTCAGATAGGAACTGTATTTTTCTACGTCCTCGTCCTCCAGCACCAGCGCCCGCATCAGCAGGTTGGAGCGCAGGGTCTTGATGGAGGTCTCATAAGTGACCTCGGTCACATAGTAGTCGTAGGTAAAGCCCATGGGCACATAGTTATCGTTGTGGTACAGCGTGTAGCCGTCCACATCGGCAAGATAGGTCCAGCCCGCGTCCGCCTCGTCCTCAAAGCTTTCGCGCTTTTCCGGGGTGGTAATGAGGTACTCCACGCTCAACAGACCGCGCAAAGCGTAGTTTGTGATCTCCGGCTCACTGCGCACGTCCCGCTTGACCCCCAGCCCCGGGTAGAAGCTGAGGATGCTGGGAGCCGCTGTGCTGCCGAAGTATTGCAGGCAGCTTTTATCCAGCCACATCCCGATGTTGTCGTGGATCTTGTAGGTGTCGATGCGGTAGTCGCCCTCCGGCAGGTCGTTTTTCAGCAGCAGGGCGTTGGTGTCCTGCTCCACAAGGTCGCTGTCGGTGTACCACTGCCCGAACTTGCCGATGCCGATGTGTACCATGGTAAACACGCAGGCAAATACCAGCACCGCCGCCGTCATGCGCTGTGCAAAGCGGCTGTCCTGCCGCCACTTGCCGCAGAGGTAGCGGTACAGCATAAGCCCCAGCAGGCCAAAGCCCAGCACGGCAAAGAACTGTCCCGGGTTCTTCAGCACGCCGAAAGACCATGTCTCGGTGGTATCGTCCCGCACGGGCACCACCGCAAACACCAGCGTAGCCAGCATGATCCAGCCGATGCCCCGGGCGGGTGTGTCCAGATCGGTATTGTGATCCTCCAGCGCGTTCACGGTCATAGCGGCAAGGATGAGGGTGGGCATATAGTACCAGCGGGCGTAGTAGCTGGAATTGAGGGCATAGAAGGCGCTGTTCAGCACCGGCACCAGCGCGCACACGGCGCACACCGCCACGATGCGTTTTTTGCTGTCCGCTTTCCGGCTGCGCCAGTAGGCCATGGCACCGGCCAGACTGCACAGGGGCAGGTAGGCTGTCATGCTCGTCCATTTGATGACACCCTCCGACCAGACCGAGGTGAGGTAAGGGGAGTCCGGCGGCAAGATCCAGCTGAGCAGGATAGCCAGATACTGCTGCACCTTGGCGTAGGTCAAAAAGCCCCAGCCGGAGGAAAGGTCGATGGTGCGCGGGTTCTGCAGCAGGCTGAGCACAGCCGGGAACAGCAGCAGACAGCCCATGGCAACGCCCAGCATGCTCTCCCACAACAGATGCCCGAACTTGCGCCCGGTCAGCCGGAAGTCCCGCGCCGAGAGCTTGCACACAAAGTAGATGCACAGGAAAATTACCTGTCCCACAAAGAAGAAATAATTGTTCAGCAGGTTCACCGCCACCCAGAAGGCGAACAGGCCGTGACGGTTTTCATAGATGGCCTCGTCCAGCGCCCAGAGCAGGTAGGGGAACAGCGCCACCACATCCACAAAATGGTTGAAGAACACATTGTACACTGCAAAGCCGGAAAGCGCGTACAGGCAGGCACCCAGCACCGCGTAGTTCTCGTTTTTGACGTAGCGGCGCAGATACAAAAACGCGCCGCCGCCCGCCACGCCGAACTTGAGCACTAGCAGAGGCACCATCATATAGGGCAGCCAGCTTTGCGGCAGCAGCACCGACAGCCAGAAAAACGGCGAGCCGTACAGGTAGAAGGAGTAGGCGTTCATCACCCCGCTGCCAAGGTCGGTCGCCCACGAAAAGGTATTGTGCGGCGCACCGGCAAAGGCGCTGTCCGGGTAGCCTGCGCCCTTGACAAAGCCGTTCATATACCGGTAAAAGCTGATCTGCTGGCTGTTAAAATCGCCGGCATAGTGGAAAAAGCCGCCGTCAAGGATATAGAAGGGCAGAAAGAATACCGCCGCCGTCAGGGCGCACAGTCCCACCGCCTGCCAGAATTTTTTATGGCTCTGCCCGCTTGGTGTGAGCAGCCGTGGTTTTTTGAACTTTTCCATAGTGTTCCTCTTTCTCCGCGCACCGGCGCGGAAGTGGATTTGATAACACCTTGTAGTATAGCACGGCAGCGTGCAAGAAAAAAGGGCTTGACAACCAAGCGCCCGGCGGGTATGGTGAAGAAAAGGAGGCGTTTTGCCATGCTGTATCCCTTCAGCGCCTTATTGGCGCGCATGAAGTACATTACCCGGTGGAGCCTGATGCACTCCACCCGGGCGGAATCCCTCAGCGAGCACACCTGCGACACCGCGCTGCTGGCGCACCTGCTGTGCCTCATCGCCAAGCACTACACCGGCACGCCCTGCCGCCCCGAGGTGGTGGCGGTGGCGGCGCTGTACCACGACGCCCCGGAGATCATCACCGGCGATATGCCCACACCGGTCAAGTACCACTCCCCGGCGCTGCGGGATGCCTACAAGGCGCTGGAGACCGAGAGCGTGCGCTCCATGGCGGCTCTGCTGCCCGCAGAGTTGGCCGCAGAACTGACCCCCTGCATGGACGGCAGTGCCCTGACGACAGAGGAGCACCGGCTGCTCAAGGCTGCCGACCGGCTGAGCGCGCTGATCAAATGCACCGAGGAGCAGCGCAGCGGCAACCACGAATTTGACGCCGCGCTTACGCAGCAGCGCGCCGCGCTGCAAGCGATGCACTGCCCGGAAGCCGACTGGTTTCTGGAACACTGCCTGCCCTGCTATACCCAGAATTTGGACGAGCTGACGAAGCCGTAAAAAAGCAATGCCGGACAGCCACAGGCCGTCCGGCATTGCTCTGCTTCCGGGTCAAATTACGGGAACGGCACTTCCCGCACATCATCGGGGTCCAGCCCGGCCTTGCGCTGTTCTTCAAATACAGCGGCGATCAGTTCGTCCAAGTCCTCCAAGTGGGTCAGGGTGCAGCAGTAGCGGCGCAGGGCGGCAGCACCCTTCAGACCTTTCATGTAGTGCATGGTCTGGGCGCGCGCCTGCGGCATGGCAACAAACTCGCCCTTCTGCTCCACCATCTCCTCCACCTGACGGCGCAGCGCGTTCATCCGCGCCTGCAGGTTCGGCTCCTTGGGAGCGGGCAGACCCTCCAGCGCGGCGTTCACCCGCTCAAACAGCCACGGGTCGCCCAGTGCGCCCCGGGCAATCATCACGCCGTCGCAGTTTGTCTCGCGCACCATGCGCAGCGCATCCTCGGCGCAGTGGATATCGCCGTTGCCCAGCACCGGCACCTTTACCGCGTCCTTTACCCGGGCGATGATCTCCGGGTCGATGCCCGGGGTGTACATCTGCTCCCGGGTGCGGGCGTGCACTGCCACCAGCGCCGCGCCCGCCTGCTCACAGGCCTTGGCGCACTCCACGGCGGTGATGTGGTCGGCGTCCCAGCCCTTGCGCATTTTTACGGTGACAGGGCGCTTGGTGTGCGCCACCACTTGCTCCACGATGCGCCCGCAGCGGTCGGGGTCCAGCATCAGCTTGCTGCCCGCTCCGCCGGAAACGATCTTAGGGGCAGGGCAGCCCATGTTGATGTCCACAAAGTCAAATTCGTACTGCTCGATGGCGGCGGTGGCTTCGCCCATGATCTCCGGCACCTCGCCAAAGATCTGCACCCCGTAGGGTGCGCCGTTGGGCTCTGCCTTCAGCAGACTGACGGTCTTATGGTCGCCGTACACCAGCGCCCGGCTGGACACCATCTCGCTGACCGTAAAGCCCGCGCCGTGCTGTGCCATCAGGCGGCGGCAGGGGGCATCCGTAAAGCCTGCCATAGGGCCGAACACCGCCCGGTGGGGCAGGGTGATATTGCCGATCTTCAAAGGTTCCATGGGTTCTCCTTGTATCTGTTTTTGGGGGATAGACGATTTATAATGCCCTCCGTTTCACTCTGGGCATATTCAGCGGAAAAATTATTTTAAATTTCGCGTTTGTCGCGCTCTGCGGAGCGCGACAAACGCATTTTCACGGGAGGAGTTATTTCTCTCTATACACCGCAAAAAGGGGCTGTTGCGCCAAATGCTGTGCAACAGCCCCTGTGGTTTTATGTTACATCTTCTCAGGCACGTTGATCTTGAACATGGTGAGCACGTTGAAGATGGCGTTCTTCACGCCGATGCACAGAGCCAGACGTGCCTGCTGCACGGCGGGGTCTGCGCCCTGAATGCGGCAGTTGCCGTAGAAGCGGTGGAAGGCGCTGGCCAGATCAATGACAAAGCGATTGATGCGGCTGGGGTCGTACTTCTCGGCAGCCATCACGATCTCCTGCGGGAAGGCGGCCAGCATCCGGATCAAATCCATCTCGCTGGGCTCAGTCAGCAGGGTGGCGTCGATGTGCTCCGCGCCGGCAAACTGCACGCCCTCGCTCTCCATCTTCTTCAGGATGGAGCAGATGCGGGCGTGAGCGTACTGCACATAGTACACGGGGTTGTCGTTGTCGGTCTTGACAGCCTGATCCAGATCAAAGTCGATGCCGCTGCCGGCGTCGTGCATATTGAACAGGAAGCGTGCGCTGTCGATGGGCACTTCCTCCAGCAGGTCGGTCAGGGTGATGGCGTTGCCGGTGCGCTTGGACATACGGACAGGCTGGCCGTCCCGCATCAGGTTGACCATCTGCATCAGCACAACATCCAGATCCTCGCCGTGCAGGCCGATGGCGTCCATCGCGCCCTTCATGCGGGCCACATGACCGTGGTGGTCTGCGCCCCACACGTCGATGGCCTTGGCAAAGCCGCGGGTGGCCAGCTTGTTGTAGTGATAGGCGATATCAGCGGCAAAGTAGGTGGGGATGCCGTTGGCGCGCACGAGCACCTCGTCCTTGGCCTCTTCCTCAGTGCCGTCCTCGGTCTTTTTCTTGTTCACGGTGCCGTACTTGGCAGCGTACTGGGCGCTGCGGTACATGATGGCGCCGTCCTCGGCCTTGTAGCAGGCGCCCAGCTCCAGCAGCTTGTCCACCACAGCCAACACCGCGCCGGACTCGTGCAGGGTGCTCTCGTGGAACCAGACATCGTAATCAATGCGGTACTTGCCGAGGTCGCGCTTCAGGGCAGCGATGTTCTTGGGCAGGGCGTAGGCCACCAGAGCGTCCTTCAGAGCGGCAAAGGCTTCGCTCTCAAACAGAGTTTCCTCGCTCAGCCCGGAGCAGGCGGCAACGTACTTGTCACCGTTCAGCTGGGCGAACTCACCGGCCAGCACCTTGATGTCGCCGCCCTGATAGCACTCCTTGGGCAGGGGATAGGCGTCCTCGCCGCAGAACTGCTGCAGGTAGCGCACCGCCAGACTTTTGCCGAACTTCTGGATCTGGTTGCCGGCATCGTTGATATAGAACTCGCGGGTCACATCGTAGCCGGACCAGTCCAGCACAGCGGCCAGACAGTCGCCCAGTGCGCCGCCGCGGGCGTTGCCCATGTGCATGGGACCGGTGGGGTTGGCAGAAACGAACTCCACATTGTACTTTGCGCCCTTGCCGTGGTCGGTGCGGCCATACTCCTTGTTGGCGCAGGCACCCAGCACCACGCCTGCCCAGAAGTTCTGGGACAGGAACAGGTTGATGAAGCCGGGGCCGGCCACCTCCACCTTGGAGAACACGCTGTTCTCAAGGGACGGCAGATGTGCCAGCAGGGCGTCTGCGATCATCTTGGGAGCCTTGCGCCAAGTGCGTGCACCGGCCATGGCGAGGTTGGAGGCGATATCGCCGTTTTTCACGTCGGCGGGGATCTCCACGATAAAGGCGGGCAGTTCTGCCTCGGGCAGGGTGCCGTTTGCCATAGCAGCCTTGGCGGCTGCGGTCAGCAGAGCGCGTGCCTCGTCCAGTGCAGCCTGCCGGGGATTGTAGTTCTGGTAGGTCTTTTCAAAATCAGTCATGGGTCGGATTCCTTTCACAGTCTCAGGGAACTTCATCAATTCACATGGGTCACGGTAACTTCCAGCCGGTTGCGGCTCACCAGCTCGGCGCTGTCGGCATCCAGCAGGTAGGCAAACCGGGCGGTGCCGCCCTTTTCGGTCAGCTGACAGTCGATCTCGTCCGCGGTCACGCCCAAGGTCATGGAGCCGAAGCCGGTCTCGTAGTGGCACAGGTTGCGGCGGCCTTTTTCGATCAGCAGCTGGGTGCCTGCCCCGCCGCCCTTGCCGAACCGCAGCATCGCCACCCGGCTGCCGTCTGCGGCGATCTTCAGGGTGGTGGTGCAGCCCTCGTAGCCGGTGGTCTCGGTCTCGCGGTAGGTCACATAGTAGCTGCCGCCCTTCAGCACAAAGCTGCCCCGGGTCATCAGCTCCACAAATTCTTCTTTTTCTTCCTCCGCAGCCGGTTCGTCCAGCCGCTGCTCAATGCGGCTTTTAATGCGGATGATATAGTCTTCCTTCAGTGGCTTGCTCACGTTGTTTTTCCTTATCAATATTTATCAATGGCGATCTGTTCCACCGGGCCGCCTTTGTACTCACCCAGAAACAGGTCTGCCGTCTGCACAAAGCTGTCCGGCACATCGCTGACGTAAAAGTGTGCCTGCCCGTTCTCGTGGCTGGCGCGCAGCCCGCGCTCGGCGAGCATCCGCTCCAGATGATGGGCGGCGGTCATGGCGGGGTCCACCAGCGTGACGCCCGGGCCCATAAATTCCCCGATCATGCTTTTCAGCAGCGGGTAGTGGGTGCAGCCCAAGATCAGGGTATCCACCCCGGCTTCGCGCACCTCGGTCAGGTACTGGGCGATGACCAGCTTGGTGACCTGCTGCTTTCCGGCCTCGCTGTGATCCACATACCCGGCCTCTACCAGCGGTACGAACAGCGGGCAGGGGCGGGCGGTGATCTCCACCCCGGGCACCAGCTGCCGCAGCAGCTTTTCGTAGCTGCGGGAGCGGATGGTGGCGGCTGTGCCAATAACGCCGATGCGGCGGTTGCGGGTGACAAAGGCTGCCTCCCGGGCGGCGGCGTCCACTACGCCAAGATAGGGCACCGGCAGCTGGGCTGCTTCCGCAGCCGGGTAGGTGCTGCTCACCGTACCGCAGGCGGCCATGATGCACTTGACGTTTTTGGAAAGCAGAAAGGCCACGTCCTGCCGGGCGTACTGCAGAATGGTTTCCGGGCTGCGGCTGCCGTAGGGCACCCGGCCGGTATCGCCGAAGTAGATGATATCCTCATGGGGTAGGCGCTTACGCAGCTCCCGCACGCCGGTCAGGCCGCCCAGACCGCTGTCGAACACACCGATGGGGCGATTATCCATGCTGCTTTTCCGTCCTTTCCACCGCCAGTGCGATCAGGCGGTCGATGAGCTGCGGCACCGGCAGGCCCTCGTGCTCCATGAGCTTGGGGTACATACTGATGGCGGTAAAGCCGGGGAAGGTGTTGATCTCGTTGATGAGCACCCGGCCGGTGTTCTTTTCCACAAAGAAATCGCACCGTGCCAGACCTTCGCAGTTCAGTGCGGTGTAGGCCATGGCGGCGTAGGTCTTTACCTCGTCCAGCTTCGCCTCCGGCAGATGTGCCGGGATGACGGTCTGGCTCACGCCGTTCTTGTACTTATCATCATAGGTGTAGAACTCTGCACCGGCAAGGATCTCACCGGGGCGGGTGGCAACGGCGGGGTCAGAGCCGATGACGGCGCACTCCACTTCCTGCCCGTCCACAAAGGCCTCAAACACCACCTTGCGGTCATTTTCCAGCGCAAGGGCGATGGCAGCCTTCAGTTCCTCCTGACTGGACACCTTGGAGATGCCCACGCTGGAGCCTGCGTTGGCGGGCTTGACGAACACCGGCCAGCCCAGCTTTTGCTCCACACCGGCGCATACGCCCTCCAGATCTTTCTCGATCTCCCAGCGGTTGGCGGCTACCCACTTGGTATGGGGCACGCCGTTGGCCTCAAACAGGGCATTGGCTACAGCCTTGTCCATGCACACGGAGCTTGCCAGCACGCCGCAGCCCACATAGGCGATGCCTGCCAGTTCCAGCAGACCCTGCACGGTGCCGTCCTCGCCCCACAGGCCGTGGAGCACCGGGATCACCACGTCAAGGTGCATCTTTTCCACCCGGCCGTCCGGGGTGAACAGGATCATGCCGTGGTCGGCGCGGTCCGGGCTGATCACGCAGGGCATATTGCCGGGCAGCTCTTCCCAGCTGCCGTCGGCCATCTGCTCTGCCGTGGCTTCGGTGTAGAGCCAGCGGCCCTCCTTGGTGATGCCCACGGTGAGCACCTCGTATTTGCTGCGGTCGATATTGCGGACAAAGTTGCCCACAGAGACACAGCTGACCTCGTGTTCGCTGGACATACCGCCAAACAACAGAGCCACGCACATTTTATTTGCAGACTGCATGATATCTCACTCCTATTTATAAAGCCCCCGGTAAAGGGGCGGCTTCAAACCGGTAAAATGCCGTTTCGATTCATTATACAATATCTACGCCCGCGATGCAAGCAGAATGCAAAAAAGCCGCCTTGGGACAAAAAGATACCGGCTGCAAAAAAAGTTTCTCAAAATCGTTTTTTTCTGCTTGACGGATTGAAAAACGCGTGGTACAATGATATCACCTCTTTTGCGGGGTTATTAAGCGCGCCTGTTTTTACAGCTGCCACCCGCACCCGAGGGAGGTTCAAAACAACCGTTATAATGGAGGTGTCAACAAATGACCGTTAAAATCACTCTGGCCTGCACCGAGTGCAAGCAGCGCAACTACAACACCACGAAGAACAAGAAGAACAACCCCGATCGTCTCGAGATGAAGAAGTATTGCCGTTTCTGCAAGAAGCACACCCTTCATCGCGAAACCAAGTAAAAGAAAGGCGGAGCATAATGGCAGACAAAACCGAGAAAAAGCCGGGCTTTGTGGCCAAAGCTAAAGCCGCTGTCAAGGGCTTCTGCGCACGGGTCGCAAAGTTCTTCCGCGATACCAAGAGCGAGCTGAAGAAGGTGGTCTGGCCGTCCAAGCAGGACGTCAAGACCAACACCATCGTTGTGCTCGTGACCGTCGCCATTGCAGCGGTTGTGATGATCCTGCTGGATGCCATCTTTGGTGGTATTCTGGGCCTGATCATCGGCGCCTAAGAATCATCTTGAAACGGAGGGTCAACCAAAATGGAAGAATCAACCAAGCTGGTAGATGAGTCCACTGAGGCTCTTTGGTATGTTGTGCATACCTATTCCGGTTATGAGAACAAGGTCGCCAACGACCTGCAGACCATGGTGGAGAACCGTCACCTGCAGGAGCTGATCTGCGACATCAAGGTTCCCGTCGAGATGGTTCCTGAGATCGACAAGAACGGCAAGCAGAAGATGGTGGAGCACAAGCTGTTCCCCGGCTACGTTCTGGTCAAAATGGTGATGAATGACGATACCTGGTATGTCGTGCGCAATACGCGCGGCTGCACCGGCTTCGTCGGCCCCGCCTCCAAGCCCGTTCCGCTGACCGCTGAGGAAGTGGAGAAGATGGGCGTGGAGAAGGCTGCACCGCTGAGCGTCGATTTTGCTGTCGGCGATACCGTGCAGATCACCGCCGGTCCTCTGGAAGGCTTTATGGGCCTTGTGGAGGCCATTGATACCGAGAACTTCAAGGTGAAGCTCAAGGTCAATATGTTCGGCCGCGAGACCCCCGCAGAGGTGGAGATCGGTCAGGTCGAGCTGCCGTAACCAACCGGCAAGTTCCGTTTACCAAGGTAAGACCGCAGTGCGGTTCTTATAGAGCGTGTGCAGCGTGCACGCGCTCGTGGGAGGCGCAGAGACACTGCGCCGCAACTCACCACAGATTTTTGGAGGTGCATTTATTATGGCACAGAAAGTTACTGGCTACATTAAGCTGCAGATCGAGGCCGGCAAGGCGACTCCGGCTCCCCCTGTTGGCCCTGCTCTGGGTCAGAAGGGCGTCAACATCATGGCCTTCACCAAGGAGTTCAACGAGCGTACCAAGAACCAGATGGGTTATGTCATCCCCGTCGTCATCACCGTTTACGCTGACCGCTCCTTCAGCTTCATCACCAAGACTCCTCCGGCAGCCGTTCTGATCAAGAAGGCCGCTGGCATCAACACCGCTTCCGGCAAGCCCAACAAGGAAAAGGTTGCTTCTCTGACCGCCGCTCAGGTGGAGGAGATCGCCAAGACTAAGATGCCCGACCTGAACGCTGCTTCTCTGGAAGCTGCCTGCAGCATGGTCCGCGGCACCTGCCGTTCCATGGGCGTCACCGTCGAGGGCTGAGACATAAACAGTGGGAGGGCATAACACTGCCCGCATGACCACACAGGAGGATATACAATGAAACATGGCAAGCACTATGTCGACGCTGCAAAGCTGGTCGATTCTACTAAGGCATACGATGTGAACGAGGCTCTGGAGCTGGCTTGCAAGACCGCTTCCGCCAAGTTCGACGAGACCGTCGAGCTGCACGTCCGTCTGGGCGTTGATGGCCGTCACGCTGACCAGCAGGTCCGTGGCGCTGTCGTTCTGCCCAACGGCACCGGCAAGACCGTCCGCGTCTGCGCCATTGCTAAGGGTCCCGCAGCAGCTGCTGCCGAGGCTGCTGGCGCTGATATCGTTGGCGATGACGAGCTGATCGCAAAGATCGCCGGCGGCTTCATGGATTTTGACGTCGTCGTGACCACCCCCGATATGATGGGCCGCGTTGGCCGTCTGGGTAAGGTTCTGGGTCCCCGTGGCCTGATGCCCAACCCCAAGGCCGGCACTGTGGCTCCCGATCTGGGCAAGGCTGTCAGCGAGGCTAAGGCTGGTAAGATCGAGTACCGTCTGGACAAGCAGAACATCATCCATGTGCCCGTGGGCAAGGCTTCTTTCGGTGCAGAGAAGCTGTACACCAACCTGGACACTGTGATGGAGGCTATTGCCAAGGCAAAGCCCGCTGCAGCAAAGGGTACCTACTTCAAGAGCGCTACCATCGCCACCACCATGGGCCCTGGCATCCGTCTGAACACCCTGAAGTACGGTGTCTAATTTAAATTTCTGATATTTTTCTGCCGTTCTGCGGAATGGCAGAAAAATTTTGTCGGAAATTGAAAAAAGTACTTGACAACGCCGCACGTTTGCGGTATTATAATCATGCTGTTTTTAAGACAGCAGGCGCTGGAGTCCAGTGTAAAGTTTGACCGCCTGCCGAGAAACGTGCGTAAAGTTGCTTTATGCCTCTCTCTCGGCGCAGTGCGCGGGAGAGAGGCTTTTTTCATTACTCCGGCTTTCGATACAAGTTTTTGAAACGAGGTGAAACCGAATGCCCAGTGCAAAGATTCTTTCTGAAAAGCAGGCTTATGTCGCTGATCTGAAGGCAAAGTTTGAGAGTGCGGTTTCCGGCTGCGTCGTCGCTTACGGCGGCATTAACGTCGAGAACGACACCAAGCTCCGTAAGGAGCTGCGTGAGGCAGGCGTCGATTACATGGTCGTGAAGAACACCATGCTGCGTCTGGCTGTTAAGGGTACTTCTCTGGAGGGTCTGTCCGAGAACTTCAAGGGCGATACCGCTATCGCTTTTGCTCACGAGGAAGACCCCATGTCCGCTGCCCGCATCCTGTGCAAGTATCAGGATGGCGATAAGTCCAAGAAGTTCGTCGTCAAGGGCGGCTTCATGGAAGGCAAGGTCATGGACGCTGCCGAGACCAACGCAATCGCAAAGCTGCCCAACCGCGAAGGCATGCTGTCCATGTTTGCAGGCGCCCTCACCAGCACTCTGTCTGGTCTGGCCGTTGCAATGCAGGCTTATGCCGACAAGCAGGAGGAGCCCGCTGCCTAATGGCCGCGTGACCGCCGCTTAACAAAAAACTGAAACAAACTAAAACCATTGATATTGGAGGGTTATTACCATGGCTTCTGAGAAGATTACTGCCATCATCGAGTCCGTCAAGGGCCTGACCGTTCTGGAGCTGAAGGAACTGATCGACACCTACTGCGAGGAGTTCGGTGTTTCTGCTGTTGCTGCTGCTGCTCCCGCTGCTGCTGGCGCTGCTGCTGCCGCTGAGGAAGAGAAGACCGAGTTCGACGTCATCCTGGCTGAGGCTGGCGCTACCAAGATGCAGGTCATCAAGATCGTGAAGGAGATCACTGGTCTGGGCCTGAAGGAAGCTAAGGCTATCGTCGATGGCGCTCCCAAGGCTATCAAGGAGAAGGTCTCCCAGGCTGAGGCTGACGACATCAAGAAGAAGCTGGAAGAGGCTGGCGCTAAGGTTGAGGTTAAGTAATTTAACCCCTTCTCTTACCGTTCTTTCTTGAACATCAAGAGGTCTGCACCGCAAGGTGCAGGCCTCTTTTTTGTACCCCTCCCGTGAAAAAAGGCTTCAGAAACGCCCACAGGCATTTCTGAAGCCTAAAAATAAAATCCGCTTATTCTTCCAGTGCAGCCTTGCTATCTTCCACATAGGCTGCGATTTTGTCGATCTGGATCTGTGCCACGGCACGGCCGGTCTCGTATACGCGGCGCAGCTGGGCGGGGTCGCGCTCCATGGAGGGAATCTCCAGCGGGATGGGCGGGCGGATGACGAATGCCCGGCCGGACTGCTCCAGCATGGAAATATAGGACAGCGTCTCGTTGTAGCGCTGGTGCCGGTCTGCCACGGCCTCCACAAAGGCGGGGTAGCGCAGCGCAAACCTTGCCCGGATAAGGGGTAGCATCTTGTTTTTCTGCTTTACAAATCCCTTGGGCTGGGTCAGGATGATCAGGTTGCGCTTGTAGCCGATGGATTCGAAAAAGCGCACGGGAATAGAATCCGCAACACCGCCGTCCAACAGCTGGTAGTGGCCGATCTTTACGATCTTTGCCGCCAACGGCATGGATGCCGAAGCCTGCATCCACCGGATATCCTCGGCGTCGCCGGTGCGGCACTTGTGGTAGATGGGCTCACCGGTGCGCACATCGGTGCACACCACAAAAAAGTCCATGGGGTTCTCCCGGAAAGCCTCGGTGTCAAAGGGGTCCAGCTTTTCCGGCACGGTATGGTAGCAGAATTGCTCGCTGTACAGATTGCCGGTGCGCAGCAGGTTGCCAAAGCTGGCGTAGCGCTTGTCTGTGCAGTATTCCGTGTTGTAGCGGATGGTGCGCCCGATCTGGTGCGACTTGTAGTTGCAGCCGAACACGGCGCCTGCCGACACACCTATGGCACCGTCCAGCTGGATGTTATGCTCCATCAGCACATCCAGTACGCCTGCGGTGAACATTCCGCGCATAGCGCCGCCTTCCAGCACAAGTCCTGTTTTCATACCGTTTTCCTCCTCGTCCGGTCAAAAGTCCCGGATGTGACCCTTCCTATTAAGAATAGTATACTCGAAAACCGCGAAAGAACAAGGGAGGATAAGCCAAAAATGACCCGACAACCTCACGAAGTTTCGGTATTTTTGGACAAGGTCATACTTTTAGAAAAAACAAAGGAGTTTGGCGTCGTATTTTTACGAATTTTGGCAAGAAAACCCCTTGTCAAAGCGGGATGCTTCCGGTATACTAGGTGAAACATTATATCATGGGTGCGTGTGGCGCGCGCCCGGGAATGGAAAACAGGCGGGCGCTTTTCGCGGCGGGCGAGCCGGAGGCAGAAAACGCACCTGCAAGGGTTGGAGGATATATTTTATGAAGATGCTGGAAGATCGTATCCGCAAGGACGGCATTGTACGCGAGGGCAACGTGCTCAAGGTGGACAGCTTTATCAACCACCAGATGGACATCCCGCTGTTCCGCGAGATGGCACGGGAGTGGAAGCGCCTGTTCGCCGGCAAGCCAATCAACAAGGTGCTCACCATCGAGGCCAGCGGCATCGGCATTGCGGCTGTGGTGGCCAGCGAGCTGAACGTGCCGGTGGTGTTTGCCAAAAAATCTATGAGCATCAATCTGGACTACGACAACTACAAGACCCAGATCCAGTCCTTCACCCACAAAAAAATCTACAACGTCATCGTCTCCAAAAAGTTCCTCACCCCGGAGGATCATGTGCTGATCATCGATGATTTTCTGGCCAACGGCTGCGCCCTGATGGGTCTGCTGGAACTGGCCGAGGAGGCAGGTGCCACCGTAGAGGGCATCGGCATCGCTGTGGAAAAGGGCTTCCAGCAGGGCGGCGAACTGATCCGCAGCAAGGGCATCCAGCTGGAAAGCCTTGCCATCGTAGACGCCATGGACAGCACCACCGGCGAGATCACCTTCCGCCCCCAGCCGAACCAGAACTAAATCGTTTTTTCAAAGGCTGCTGCACAGGTACTGTGCAGCAGCCTTTTTTCGCTCTACGCCCCGTCAAAGCTATCCCCATCGGCGGGCAGGGCGGCGGCTTGCGCGTCTGCGCTGCCGGTGTCCGCTGCCCGGGGGATGCCTTTGTACACCAGCGTCTGCTCCAGTACCTCGGCGCAGACCGGTGCCGAAAGACTGCCGCCGGCGGTGGTCCAGCTGTGTGGCTCATCCAGACAGATCAGGCACAAAAATTGCGGGTCGTCAATGGGCGCCACCGCCACAAAGCTGGCAATGCGGGCTTTCTCGTCGGCGCTGTCCAGCTTCTGGCTGGTGCCGCTTTTGCCGCCCACCCGGTAGCCTGTGATCTGTGCGTTGCGTCCGCCGCCGTACAGCACCACCGCCTCCATCATCTCCCGCATGACGGTGGAAGTGGCGGGCTGGATGACCTGTCGTTTGCACACCGGGGCGTTGTGCTGCAAAACGCTGCCGTCCGGCGCAAGAATGTCCGATACCAGATACGGCTGCATTAGCTTTCCACCGTTCACCACAGCGCAGACGGCAGCAGCCATTTCCAGATAGGAAATCTTGCTGCTCTGCCCGAAGGCGCAGGAGGCCAGCTCTACCGGCCCCATGCGGTCGGCGGTGTAGTACAGGCTCTTTTTCGGCTCGGCGGGCAGGTCGATGCCGGTGGGCTCCCGCAGACCGAAGGCGGCAAAATAATCGCAGAAGGCCTGCTTGCCTAGCCGCGCCCCGATCTGGATAAAGCTCTGGTTGCAGGAGTTTTCCAGTGCTTGGGTCACGGTCTGGCTGCCGTGGCGTTTGTGGTTGGCGCAGTGGAACCGCGTGCCCGCTACCGAGATGGAGTCCCCGCAGTAAAAGGTGGAGTGCCGGGTGATGGCACCGGCGTCCAGCGCTGCCGCGCAGGTGATGAGCTTGAACACACTGCCCGGCTCGTACAGGTCGCTCACCGCCTTGTTGCGCCACTGGGTCTGCTGTGCCAGCTGCAAGGCGGCGGCGCGTTCTTTACCGGAAAGGGCGTCCACGGCGGCGCGTGCGGACTTGTCGGCAATGACCCGGGGCTGGTTGGGGTTGTAGGCCGGGGTAGTGGCCATGGCCAGCACTGCCCCGGTGTTCACGTCCATCACGATGCCCACGCTGCGGGCGGCTACATGGTGCTCCTGCACCGCATAGTTCAACGCATTTTCAAGATAATGTTGAATATTTGCATCAATGGTCAGCCGCAGCCCGCTGCCCTCCACGGGGGTAAGTTCCGTCTCGTAGCTCTGCGCCAGCGTGTAGCCCCAAGCGTTCACGGCGGTCAGCACCACCCCGTTCTGCCCGGTAAGGGTGTCGTTGTATTTCAGCTCCAGCCCGCTGACCCCGGCGTTGTCTACGTTGGTAAACCCCAGCACCGAGGCCAGCAGCTCCCCCTGCGGGTACCAGCGCTTGGAGTCCTGATTGATGCGCACGCCGGTAATGCCGTTTGCCGCGCAGAAATCCCGCACCGCATCGGCGGGTTCCCGCTCCACCCGGTAGCGCAGAAGGCAGTCGTTGGAGCGCCGGTCGCTGAACTTTTCCAGCAGCTTTGCCTCGTCCAGCTCCAAAATCTCTGCAAGCCCCTTGGCGGCAAGGGCAAGCTTTTCCTCCGGCATCTCCCGGGGGCTGGCGCGCAGGGTCCAGCAACTGCTGTTGGCGGCAAGCAGCGCACCATCGGCGCTGTATATTTTGCCCCGGTCGGCGGGCACAACGGTGTCCCGCAGCTGCTGTCCCAGCGCCCGCTGGGTGTACCAGCCGCCGGTGCATAATTGCAGCCAGAACAGCCGCCCGATGAGCCCTGCAAAGCAGACGGCGCACAGCCCCACCGCAATAAGCCGTGCCCGCAGACGGAACGCCCGCTCCGGCAAAGTGCGCAGGGCGTCCGTGGGTTTTGAGCCGCGCATGGCAGCACCCCCTTTGCGGGCAGTTTATGCGCCCGGCGGCAGCTTGTATGACTAACCGCCCCCGCACCCGCGTACAATAACAGAAACGGAGGTGACCGGGATTGCACAGAACTGCTGCCCGCAAAGGGCTGCTGCGGCCGCTGCCGCCCATGGACCTGCCTTTTCTGGTGCTGGTGCTCACGCTGGTAGCCTTTGGGCTGGTGATGCTGTGCAGCGCCAGCAGCGCAGTGGCACTGTACCGGCGGCAGGACGCCTTTGCCTATGTGCGGCCGCAGCTGCTATACGCCGCCATGGGACTGGCGGCGATGTGGACAGCCAGCCGGGTGGACTACCACATCTATCACAAGCTGGCGTGGCCGCTGCTGGCACTCTCGCTGGTGCTGCTGACGGCGGTGCTGTTCATGCCGGAGTATAACGGCTGCAAGCGCTGGCTGGTGCTGCCGGGGCTTGGCACGTTACAGCCCAGCGAGATCGCAAAATTTGCGGTGGTGCTGGTGTTTGCCCATATTATCGCCTTGAACCACGACCGCATGGGCAGCTTTGCAGTGGGGGTGGTACCCTTTGCGCTGGTGCTGGGGGTGGTGGCAGTGCTCATGCTGCTGGAGCCCCACCTTTCCGGCACGGTGCTGATTTTAAGCATCGGCGCGGTGCTCATGTTCGTGGGCGGTACCGGGCTGCGGTGGTTTTTACTGGCAGGGGCGGGCGGTGCTGCCGCCATCGGCACGGCCATCGTGTTGATGCCGGAGCTGGTGCCCTACGCCGCCGATCGGCTCAACTCGTGGCTGGACCCCTTTGCCGACCCGCTGGGCGACGGACACCAGACCATCCAAAGCCTGTATGCCATCGGCTCCGGCGGGGCGGCGGGGCTGGGGCTGGGCAACAGCCGCCAGAAGCATCTGTTCGTGCCCGAGCCCCAGAACGACTTCATTTTCTCCATCCTCTGCGAGGAGCTGGGCTTTCTGGGCGCGTGTGCGGTCATCCTGCTGTTCAGCGCGCTGCTGTGGCGGGGCATCACGCTGGCGGCACACGCGCCGGACCGGTTCGGCGCACTGCTGGTGGTGGGTTTTGTGGTGCAGGTGGCATTGCAGGCGGTGCTGAACATCGCAGTGGTCACCAATACTATCCCCAACACCGGCATCAGTCTGCCCTTTTTCTCCTCCGGAGGCACCAGCCTGATGATGCTTCTAGGCGAGATGGGCATCGTGCTCTCGGTGTCCCGGGGCGAAAGCTGATAAAGACCGGCATTTCCTGCAGCAGCGGGGCAGGAAATGCCGGAAAAACCGGACAAATGACCGGACAAATCCCGCAGAAAGCGGGAAAGCCATTTCCGGTGCATTTCTTTGACCAAAGACCCTCGTTTTGCATACCATGGGGTATCTTTTGCAGAACGGGGGTCTTGGCATGGCTGGGGATTGGATCATTACGGGCGGACGGCCTTTGCAGGGCAGGGTGGAACTGCCTGCGGCCAAAAACAGTGTGCTGCCGTTGCTGGCAGCTGCGCTGCTGTGCAGCGGGCCGGTGCGCCTGCAAAATGTGCCGCGCCTGACCGATGTGGAGGACTGTCTTGCCCTGCTGCGGGGCGTGGGCTGCACGGCAGGCTGGCAGGGCGCAGCGCTGGTGGTGCAGGGGCAGCCCATGCGCACCGACCTTGCGCCGGAGGCCGCAGGCCGGATGCGGGCGTCCATCCTGTTTTGCGCGCCGCTGCTGGCGCGGCTGGGGCGGGTGAGCACCGTGCTGCCCGGAGGCTGCCGCATTGGGGCAAGACCCATCGACCTGCATTTGCAGGGACTGGCGCAGATGGGCGTGCGGCAGCTGCCCGCAGCGCCCGGACAGCTTACGCTTTACGCCCCGGCAGGGCTGCGGGGCGCAGAAATTTGTCTTGCATTCCCCAGTGTGGGCGCTACCGAAACGCTGCTGCTGGCCGCTGCCACGGCGCAGGGGCAGACCGTGCTGCACGGTGTCGCAAAAGAACCGGAGATCGTGGATCTTGCTGCCTTTCTCAACGCCTGCGGCGGCTGCGTGGAGGGTGCGGGCACCGACACCATCCGGGTGCAGGGAAAGCGCTGCCTTGCAGGCTGCACCTTTACGCCGGTGGCAGACCGCATTATCGCCTCTACGGTGGCGTGTGCGGCGGCAGCGGCGGGCGGCAGGGTGGAGCTAGCGGGCTGCGCACCCGGGCTGTATGCGCCGCTGCTGGAAATTCTGGAACAAATGGGCTGCACCGTAGAGCGGGCACGCGATGCTGCCGCCATTTCACGATTCGGGGCACTGCGCGGCGCGGGAAATGTGCACACCGCACCCTATCCCGGCCTTGCCACGGACGCCGCCCCGCTGCTGGCGGCGGTGATGCTCTGTGCACAGGGCGAAAGCAGTCTGCAGGACAGGGTGTTTGAAAACCGTTTTGCCTGTGCGGAGGGCTTTGCGGCGCTGGGGGCAAACATCCGGGTGGCGAAGCGCACCCTGTATGTGCAGCCCGCCGGGGCGCTGCACGGGGCAAAATTGACTGCGCCGGATCTGCGCGGCGGGGCGGCGCTGGTGCTTGCGGCATTGGCTGCCCGGGGCAGCAGCCGCCTTAGCGGGGTGGAATTTGTCCGGCGCGGTTACGCGGACCTTGACCGTCTTTTGGCGGGGCTGGGCGCACAGATTTGGCAGGAAATGCCGACCCGGGGCAGACTTGCGAAAAAATCACCGGCAAAAAACCAAATTTGACTTGCAATCGGAGCAAAAAGATGATACGATACTGTTATATAAGTATTGTAAGATAATTTCTGTGCGGTTTATGCGCAGTTCCACATAAAAATCCGATGGAGGACAAAGTTATGGCATTGATGCTCGACGAAGAAATGGACGAGAACGTTACGACGATCAAGGTGATCGGTGTGGGCGGCGGCGGCGGCAACGCTGTGAACCGCATGGTGAGCGATGGCCTGCAGGGCGTGGAGTTCATCGCTATGAATACCGACCAGCAGGCACTGGCAAAGAACCATGCCTCGGTCAAGGTGCAGCTGGGCTCTAAGCTGACTAAGGGTCGTGGCGCAGGTGCAGACCCGGAGATCGGCCAGCGCGCCGCAGAAGAAAGCAAGGACGAGATCGCTAACGCCCTCAAGGGCTCTCAGATGGTCTTTATCACCGCCGGTATGGGCGGCGGCACCGGCACTGGTGCAGCACCCGTTGTGGCTGAGGTGGCACATGATCTGGGCATCCTGACCGTTGGCATCGTTACCAAGCCCTTCTCCTTTGAGGGCAAGCGCAAGATGGGTCTGGCCGAGCAGGGCATTGCCAATTTGCTGATGCACGTTGACAGCCTGATCGTTATCCCCAACGAGCGCCTGAAGATGATCAGTCAGGAAAAGATCACCCTGATGAATGCCTTCCAGGCCGCCGATAACGTGCTGCGTCAGGGCGTTGAGTCTATCTCTGCCCTGATCAACGTGCCCGCATTCATCAACTTGGACTTCGCCGACGTGCGCTCCATCATGAAGGATGCCGGCTACGCCCACATGGGTGTGGGCAGCGCCAAGGGCGCAGGCAAGGCCGAGAACGCCGCCAAGGCTGCAATTTCCAGCCCGCTGCTGGAGACCAGCATCGCCGGTGCGCACGGCGTTATCATCAACATTACTTCCAGCCCGGATATCGGTCTGGAGGACGTGGAGACCGCCGCAGGTCTTATCACCCAGAGCGCACATCCCGATGCAAACATCATCTGGGGTACTGCCTTTGATGAGAACCTGTCCGACGAGATGCGCGTGACCGTCGTGGCCACCGGCTTCGACAACAAGAGCGCCAGCGACCTGCGCAACAGCATCAACAACGCCATGGGCGGTGCACAGTCTGTGCCGTCTGCGGTGTTCAGCAGCGACACCGGCGCAGCAGCAACCGCAGTTCCGGCAAGCAATGTTGCACCGGCTGCTGCCCCGGTTGAAAAGAAGGCCGTGGAAGAGGAAAGCAGCGATAACCGTTACTACGATGAGTTGCTGGCCATCCTGAACAAGCGGAAGTAAGATCAGACTACAATGGGGCTGGCAGCTGCGCCCATGCGGTCAGCGCAGGCCCCATGCAAGGCGTGCATGGGAGGGCATCATGGTGCAGACAGAGCGGGAGACCGGTATCCTGCGCGGACAATTTGCCCGGCAGGCCGCTGTACAGGCATCTGCCGCAGCACAGGCGGAAAGCGCCCGGGCGCAGGCAGAGCAGCTGAGCCGCAAGCTGGCTGCGGCACGCGCCGAGGTGCGCCGGTACCAGACCCGGATGTTCGCCTTTGAGCGCACCTTGCTTGCCCTCAAGCATGATAATGCAGAGCTGGAAGCAGCCTGTGAGCAGGCGTGGGAGCAGCTGGAACAGGCCAATGCCCGGGCAGAACAGGCCGAGGCCGCCTGCCGCAGAGCGGAAGCTGCCCTTGCTGCCATGCAGCAGACCGCCCCGGAAGCACCCGCACAGCCGGACACAGCCCCCGAGGCTGAGCCGCAGTGTGAGGCTGCACCGGAACAGCCTGCGCCGGAAACGGCAGAGGCTTCTAGCGCCCCAGAACAGGCATTGCCCCCGGAGCCCGTACAGCCTGCGTGGAAGCCGGAGACCCGGCTGGAGCAGATGGCTGCGGAGCTGATGGACTGGTTCGATGCCATGATGTCCCAAGAGTGAACTTGAAAAGGACTGTTGCGTGTTTTGCGTAGCAGTCCTTTTTCTTTTGCATGGAACGATTTGAAATGCGCACCGCTTAAAAGCCCCACTGGGGCTTTTATTGCTTTGCAACCGCGGCCTACTCCAAACGCATTTTTAATTGCATTTATGCAGCCGGGAATGAAAATGCTTGCGGGGAATATCGAAAAATGGCAGAAATGCTGCGGTTAGCCTTGCATTTTGTTGCAGAATCTATTAAATTATAAGTGAATGCAAAAAGCAGACGGCGTGCCCGGAGCGAAGCTTCGGCAAAAGGAGAAACATGGCCATGAACGAGAAACCGAAGATCCTGATCACGGACGATTCCGAGATCAACCGTGCCCTGCTCAAGGAGATACTGGGCGATGGCTATGACTATCTGGAAGCCGAGGACGGCGCAGAAGCGGTGGAGCTGATGCGGCAGCGCACCGATATCTCTCTGCTGCTGTTGGACTTGATGATGCCCGGCATGGACGGCTTTGACGTGTTGCGGGTGATGAAGTACCACGCATGGCTGGACGAGATCCCGGTCATCGTCATCTCGGCGGCAGAGGACACCGCCAACATTGAGCGCGCCTACGATCTGGGTGTGGCAGACTATATCCGCCGCCCCTTCGAGCGCATCATGATCATACGCCGGGTGAAAAATATCCTCATGCTGTACGCCAAGCAAAAACGGCTCACCCGCCTTGTCACCGATCAGGTGTACGAAAAAGAACACAACAACGTGCTGATGATCAGCATCCTGAGCCATGTGGTGGAGTTTCGCAACAGCGAAAGTGGGCTTCATGTCCTGCACATCCGCACCCTGACCGATCTGCTTTTGCACCGGCTGGCGCAAAAGACCGACCACTATCAGCTGGACGAAAGCGAGATCGCCCGCATCAGCACCGCCTCGGCGCTGCATGATATCGGAAAGATTGCCATCCCGGAAGAAATTCTGAACAAGTCCGGCTGCCTGACCGCCGAGGAGTTTGCCATCATCAAGAACCATACCGTGGCTGGTGCGCAGATGCTGCAGAATCTGGGACAGGTTATTGCCCGAGATGAGCCGCTTTTGCAGGTGGCACATGCCATCTGCCGCTGGCACCATGAGCGTTGGGACGGCGGCGGTTACCCTGACCGGCTGAAAGGGGACGAGATCCCCATTGCGGCGCAGGTAGTGGCGCTGGCAGACGTGTACGACGCCCTGACCAGTGAGCGCTGCTATAAGCACGCCTACGACCACGACACCGCGCTGCGCATGATCCTGAACGGCGAGTGCGGCGCTTTTAATCCGCTGCTGCTGGACTGTCTGCGGGAGTCCTCGGAGCAGCTGCGCACCGAGCTGACCCGCTCGGAGTGGGACCGGGGCTTCCGGCAGGAGACCCACCGCCTTTCCGAGGAGATTCTGCACCGGGAGGCGCTGCCCCGGGAGAACCGTTCCCAACTGCTGCTGGAGCAGGAAAAGGAGCGCACGGATTTCTACGCCGCCCAGTGCGGCGGCATCCGGTTCGACTACGACCTGCTGGCAGGCAGCGTGACGGTGTATGACTACCATGCCGAGCCCATGCAGCAAAAAACGGTAACGGATTTTGCGCACGGCAGGGGGCTTGGCTTTTTGAACGAGCAGGATCGGCGCAAGCTTTCCAAGGCTATGAGCCGTGCCACGCCGGAAGCGCCGGACGTGGTACTACCGGTGATGGTGCAGCGTGACGGGGAGCCGCGGCTGCACCGGATGGCGCTGCATACCATCTGGAGCGGTGTCGGGGTGCGCCGCTGCGTAAACGTGCTGGGGCAGCTGACGGACGAACAGCACCGCATGGAGCATCAGGCGGAGCTGCTGACTGCACTCGGCCCGGAGGAGGACCCCGCTCATTTCCTGAAGCGGCTGCAAGGCATCTTTGATGTGGTGCGTCTGGTGGACCCGGAGCACCGCAAGGTGCTTGCGCTGGACAGCGACGGCATCCTGACCGAAAAGCCCGGCAACTGCCACATGGTATGGAATCGGGATGCCCGGTGCGAAAACTGCATCTCAGCCAAAGCCTGCGCCCGCAAGACTGTTTTGAATAAGATCGAGTTCAAGGACGAGGAAGCCTATTTTGTCATCTCCAAATACATCGAGGTAGGCGGCAGAGGCTGCATGCTGGAAATGGTCACCCGGCTGACGGACGGCCGATGGCTGGATATGGGCGGCCACCGGCTGTTGCTGGACCGCTGCGACGGAATGGAGCGCAGCGCTTTCGTAGACCCCCTGACCGGCGCCTACACCCGCCGCTACTTTGATAAGTTCCTTGCCGGGGGCGAGATGAGCGGCGGCGTGGCGATGATCGACGTGGATCAGTTCAAATCGGTCAACGACAGCTTTGGGCATCTGGTGGGAGATGAAGCACTGAAAACGGTGGCGGAAGCCATGCAGAACTGCCTGCGCCAGACCGATATCCTGATCCGCTACGGCGGCGATGAATTTTTGCTGCTGATGCCGCAAAGCCGCCCCAACGGCGTGGAAAGCGTGATCCGGCGTGTGCAGGACGCCGTGCGGGCGGCACGGGTGCCCAGCCACCCGGAGATACGGCTTTCGGTAAGCATTGGCGGGGTCTGCGATGTGCAGCCCCTGACCGAAGCCATCCGTCAGGCGGACGCCCGGATGTACTGCAATAAAGAAAACGGATAACAAAAAGCGCGCTGCACAAAACACTGTGCAGCGCGCTTTTTGTTCTCTAGCGCATATTGCTGGTGCGGTGCTCCATCAGATAGGTAGCCTGCAGGTCTGCGATATGCAGTTTGACCGCCAGCGGGTACTTGTCGTAGGCTTCCGAGATGGCAAAACAGCCGCCCCGGGCAGCATCGTCAAAGCCGCC